>NZ_VFMN01000001.1:1526359-1831630 GCF_006715055.1 Lapillicoccus jejuensis | reverse complement strand
CGTCGTCACGCCCTTCCACCAGCCGTTGACGAGACCGCGGTGGATCGTCATCCGCTGGACGAACGAGCCGGCGTTTCCCCAGGCGGCGGCGACGTCGGGGTAGCCGTTGGGCGGCCCCCAGCCGAGCGGGGCGTGGCCGTTGGACCGCACCATCCAGTAGAGGACCTGCAGCACCCCGGCCGTGTCGGTGCCCGGCTTCAGGTCGAGCACCCGCGCGGTCCCGACGACGTCCTCGAGCGGACGACGGGTCTTCTGGCCCACGGAGGCCCAGAACTCGGCGCTGCGGAAGAGGGTCTGCAGGACGGCGCGGACCGAGGTGTCGTTGGCGAGGTAGGCGGCGGCGAGCCGGTCGAGCAGCTCCGCGGGCGGGTCGTCGCCGACGAAGCGGACGGCGAGCTTGCGGGCGATCGTCCGGGCCGTGGCGGGGTGCCCGGCGAGGTAGTCCAGGTAGGAGTCGCCGACGGCCAGGCCGTCCGCCGCGCTCGCGTTGGGCGAGGACCAGCCGAGGACGGTGAGCGGCCCGACCCAGTGCATCGTCGGCTTCCAGGCGAAGACGCCGCCGGACTGGCTGCGCCCGGTGAGCACCTTGGCGCTGGCGACGACGTCGGCCTCGGTGTAGCCGGCACCGCGGCCGACGGTGTGCAGCTCGAGCAGCTCGCGGCCGAGGTTCTCGTTGACCAGGCTCTTGCTCGAGACGTCGTTGTTGAGGTAGCCGAGCATGGCCGGGTGGCGCATGGCCGCCTTGAGCAGGTCGCGGTAGCGGCCCATCGCGAGGGGTCGGATGACGTCGGTGACGTACGACGGCACCGTGTCCCACCCCTCGCTCGGGCAGGCGACGTGCAGGTGGTCGGCCATGACGTCGACGACGACCTCGAGGAGCTGGCGACGCGAGAAGACCTGCCGGGCGAGGGTGGCCTGGCCCGTCGCGAACATGGCGTCCCAGTGGAACGGCGCGACCTGCGCGTGGACCGTCGCGGCGGAGGCCCCGGCGAGCGGGAAGAGGGCCCAGGCGGCGTCACCCTCGGGGTCGGGGATCGTCGCGGGGTCGAGCTGCCGGCTGAGCCACTCGTCGATGCCGAGCGCCCGCAGGTCGGCGAGGTCGGACGGGCGCGGGCCGAAGGTGGCCCGGCGCAGCAGGTGCAGGCCCGCGTCGTCGACGAAGACCTTCGGCGCGGTCGGGCGGGTGGTGCCCGCGACCGTGGCGAAGCCGGCGCCCACGCCGCCGTACCGGCCGGTACCGGTGGGGCGGCCGAGGGACGGGGTCCGGGTCCCGCCGGCCGTCGTGCGACGCGTGCCGGGGGCGGCGGCCGCGGTCGCCGCCGCCGAGGTGGTGCTCCCCGCCGCGCGGAGGGCCGCGACCCGGGAGGTGGCCGCCCCGCGCACGGCGGCGGTGCGGGCGGCGGTCGCCGCGGCGCCGGCGGTCTCCTCGGCGGACCGGGCGGCGACGGACCGGGCCGGCGTGGTCATCGCCCGGGCGCGCGCGCCCGGGTCGGTCGGGACGGCGGGGGGCGTGCTCCCCCGGCCCGCGGGGCGGGCGGGGACCATGCGGACGCCGGGCGCGCGCCCGGCGACGTCGAGGGCGGCGGCGACGAGCGCGCCGATCGCGGAGCGGCGGGCGGCGGGCCGGGGAGCGGGGGTCGCGGCGCGGGGCAGCGGGCGCGCGTCGGAGGAAGGTCGCATGGGCAGCGGTCCGTGGGGTGTGGGGAGGTGTGGGGCGGCGCCGGCGACCGGGGTGGGGGGACCGGGGGACGCCGCCTGACGCGATCCCGACAATACGGACACCAGGTCGAGGGCGGCAACCGGCCGAACGGACGAGCAGCGACCGGTGCGACCGGTGCGACCGGTGCGACCGGTGCGACCGGTGCGACCGGTGCGACCGGTGCGACCGGTGCGACCGGTGCGACCGGTGCGACCGGTGCGACCGGTGCGACCGGTGCGACCGGTGCGACCGGTGCGACCGGTGCGACCGGTGCGACCGGTGCGACCGGTGCGATCGGACCGGATCAGCCGGTGGCGCCGAACTGCTCGACGCGCACGACGTCGGAGCGGACCCCGACCTCGCCGAGCAGCCGGGTGGCGAACGAGGCGAAGCCGGCGGACCCGCAGACGTACGCCCGTTGCACCCCGTCGGCGAGGGGGGCGACCTCGCGCGGGGAGGGCGGGGCGCCGTACCGGCCGCCGCGGTCCTCGCGGGTGAGGGCGACGAGCGCGCCCGAGGCGGCCAGCTCGTCGGCGTACGGGAGCTCGTCCCAGGTGCGGCCGACGGCGACGACGGTGAGCCGGTCGGCCCGGCCGAGGCGGCGGGCGTAGCGCAGCATCGAGACGGCGGGGACCACGCCGGTGCCGCCGACGACGCACAGCGCACGCTGGCCGCCGGTCCACACGAACCACCGCCCGATCGGGCCGCGCAGCTCGACCTCGTCGCCGGCGCGGGCGTCGTCGTGGAGGAAGCCGCTGACCTCGCCGCCGGGCAGGCGCTCGACGAGGAGCTCGACGAGTGGCTCGACCGGGTCGGACGCGATCGAGTACGACCGCTGGGCGGTGTAGCCGTCCTCGGCCCGCAGCCGCACGACGTAGTGCTGGCCGGGCACGTGGTCGGTGCGCTCGTCGACCTCGAGCCGGATCCGCACGAGCCGCTCGCCGACGTGGTCGACCTCGGCGAGCCGGCCGGTGGTCCACGAGCGGCCGACCGGGACCGGGGTGTCGGGCTGCGCGGTCACCGGCGCCTCACGGGTCGCCCTGGTAGCGCTGCTCGAGCCACGGGTCGCCGCGGTCGTGGTAGCCGTTCTGCTCCCAGAAGCCCGGCCGGTCGCGGGTCATCAGCTCGAGCCGGGTGACCCACTTGGCCGACTTCCAGAAGTACAGGTGCGGGACGAGCAGCCGCACCGGGCCGCCGTGCGGGACGGGGAGCGGCGCCCCGTCGACCTCCCACACGACCCACGCCTTGCCGCCCCGGACGTCGTCGAGCGGGAGGTTGGTCGTGTAGCCGGTCGTCGAGTGGGCCATGACGTGGGTGGCCTCCGAGGTCGGGCCGGCGGCGTCGAGGAGCAGGTCGACGCTGACCCCCTCGAAGTGCATCCCGAACTTCGACCACGTCGTGACGCAGTGGATGTCGCCGTCGTACGACGACCCGGGCAGGGCGTGCAGCTCGTCCCACGTCCACGACGACGGGGTGGTGACGGCGCCGTCGACGCTCATCCGCCAGCGCGTGAGGTCGACGTCGCCGTCGGGCTCGGCGGTGAGGACGGGCCACTGGTCGCCTGCGTCGTACTGGCCGGGCGGCAGCCGGTCGGGCCGCTCGTCGCGCGGGCGGCCGGTGAAGCCTCGGGTGATGGGCACGGGCGTCCTCCTCAGGCCGGCCAGACGGGCGGGCGCTTCTCCAGGAAGGCGGCTCGGCCCTCGGTGGCGGCGGCGGTCTGGCTGGCGGCGGCCATCGCCTCGACGGCGATGGCGTAGGCGTCGCGCTCGGGGCGGTCGAGCTGCGCGTAGAGGACGGCCTTGCCGTGGGCGGTCGACGCGGCGCCGCCCCGGCTGACCCGGGCGGCGAGGTCGGCGACGGCGGCGTCGAGCTCGTCGTCGGGCACGGCGGCGTTGACCAATCCCCACTCGGCGGCGGTGGCGGCGGGGACGACGTCGCCGGTGAGCGCCATCTCCATGAGCCGCTTGCGGCCGACGGCGCGGGCGACGGGGACGGCGGGGGTGTGGCAGAACCAGCCGCCCTTCCCGCCGGGCAGGCAGAACCCGGCCGAGAGCCCGGCGACCGCGAGGTCGCACGAGGCCGCCAGCTGGCAGCCGGCCGCGGTGGCGAGCGCGTGCACCCGCGCGATGGTCACCTGCGGCGCGGCCTGGAGGGCCTGCATGACGGACGTGCACAGCAGGAGCAGGTCGCGCACGCCGGTGACGTCGCGGCCGCCGACGTCGGCGAAGTCGTGCCCGGCGCTGAACACCGGTCCCTCGGCGGCGAGGACGAGGACGCGGGCGTCGGACGTCGAGACCTCGTGGACGGCGGCGAGCAGCTCGCGCAGGTGCGCCTCGGACAGGGCGTTGCGCCGCTGCGGCCGGGCCATCGTCACGGTCGCGACGGTGCCCTCCCGGGTGAGGCGGACGTGCTCGTAAACCGTGCCGGCGGTCGCCGCGCTCACGCCGGCGGGGGTGCGTTCCTGCACGTCGGTCACCGGTCGAGGCTACTGCGGGGATCGGGCCCACGGGCGTCCTGGGGACCGGGCGTCGGGACGGCCGGTACGGCGTCCTGCGGGACGGGGGCCGCCGGGCTTCCGTCGCCGAAGCGACCCAGCAGGTCCGCGAGCGGGACGCACGGCCAGCCCATGAGCCGCTCGGGGGCCATCCCGAGGTCGTGGGCGGCCTGCTCGCGCTCCCAGTCCGGGAGCGTGCGGACCCGGAAGACGCGGCCCTCGACGCGCACCTGGTGCTGCGAGAGGTCGAGGACGGTCGACGCGTCGCCGTACCCCGTGGCCCGGCCGTCGGAGCCGGCGCCGAAGCCGCCGCGGCCCCAGCAGGCGTGCCACCGCAGCGAGCGGGCCTCGGCCAGGTGACCGGGGCGGCGCAGCCCGACGACCTCGAGGGCGAGCCGGCCCCACAGCTCCCGGGCCGCGGTCCCCTCGAGCCCGTCGAGCCGGCCGAGGAAGCGGGCCAGCACCCCGGGGGCGGGGGCGTCCTGGGGGGTGTCGGCGGGCCGCAGCCGCAGGGCGAGCGCCTCGCGCAGCAGCGCCCAGTCGCCGTCGCGCAGGACCAGCGCCGCCCGGGTGCCCCGGCCCCAGACCGCGCCGACGAGGACCCGGGTCCAGCCGTCGCCGGTCTCGACGGCGTCGGCGGTCGAGGCCGCCAGGTGCACCGCGCGCCACCACTCGGCCGGCCGACCCAGGTCGGGGGGCCAGAGCGAGGAGCCGAGGTCGATGCGCCCGCCGACGCCGAGGCCGAGCAGGAGCCCCGCCGGTGGGGGCGGGGGCACGACGAGCGGGCTGTGACGCACGTAGACGGGGACCTGCACCGTGCGGCCGAGGCCGGCGTCGACGAGCCGGCGCCGCGACGCACGCAGCGTCACCGTCTCGGGGTCGAACCCGCAGCGCACCGCCGTCCGCGGCTGCTCCCAGGGGATCTCCAGGGCTCAGCCCACGCTCTCCGGGGAGGATGCTTCCGAGGCGACCGCTTCCTGAGCATCGTCGTCGTCCGCGTCGTCGTACCAGCCGTCGTTGCGCTCCGCGAGGTCGCCGAGGTGGCGACGCTCGGTCTCGCGAGCGGTCTCGTCGAGGTCGCGCGGGTCGGTGACGTGGACGAGCCACTGGGCGTCCTCGGCGTCGTCGTCCCCGGCGAGCGCCTCGCGCAGGACGCGCACGGCGTAGACGTGGTGGTCGAGCGAGTCGGCCACCGCCTCGGCGGTCTCGCGGTCGTCGAAGACGAGCAGGTGCTCGGTCGGGTCCCCCACGGTCATCATCGTGCTCCTGCCGGGCCGCCGTGTCAGGTCAGGGGCCCGGCGCTGGAACCCATCAATAGATGGATGTCAGCAGCACGCCCCCCACACCTGACGCTGGAACCCATCGATTGATGGATGTCAGCAGCGCGGGATCAGCCGTGCCCCGGCCGCCAGACGACGAGGGCCTGCGAGGAGGAGAGGAACCGCGGCGGGCGCTCGCCCGGTCGGACGGTGACGATGTCGCCGCGCCGGCCGGCGGCGAAGACCCGCGGTCCGGGCACGCCGCGGCTGCCGAGGTGCTCGACCTGCGCCTCGAGCTCGGCCACCCGCGAGCGCAGGGCGGCCACGTGGTTCTCGAGGTCGAGGATGCGCTGGATGCCGGCGAGGCTGACGCCCTCCTCCTGGGAGAGCCGCTGCACCTCGCGCAGCCGGGCGACGTCGCGGCCGGAGTAGCGCCGGCCACCGCCGCGGGTGCGCGACGGGGAGACCAGGCCGAGACGGTCGTACTGCCGCAGGGTCTGCGCGTGCATCCCGGCCAGCTGCGCGGCGACCGAGATGACGAAGACGGGGGTGTCGTCGTCGGGGCCGAACGCCGCGTACGGCGCCGCGCCCGTCCCCGCGCTCACGGCCGGGCCGCCTTGGCGTACAGCTCCGCCCGCGGGTCGATGCCGTCCTCGTCCTCGCGCAGCCGCTCGATGGCCTCCTTGGCCGCGTCGGTGAGCCGCTGGGGGACGACGACCTGGACGCGCGCGAGCAGGTCACCGGCGCCGCCGTCGCGCGGCACGCCGCGCCCCTTGACCCGCAGCTGGCGTCCGCTGGGCGTGCCGGGCGCGACGCGGACCTTGACCCGGGAGCCGTCGAGCGTGGGCACCTCGACCGTGGCGCCGAGGGCGGCCTCGGCGAAGGTGACCGGCAGGTCGACGACGAGGTTGTCGCCGTCGCGCTTGAAGACCGGGTCGGGGGTGACCGCCACGGTGATAATGAGGTCGCCGGCACCGGCCCCGGCGTCACCGGGGTGGCCCTTGCCGCGCAGCCGGATCTTCTGGCCGTCGCGCACCCCCGCCGGGATGCGGGTGGTCACGGTGCCGCCCGGGGCACCGGACGAACCGGTCGACAGGGTGACCGTCGTGCCCTGGACGGCGTCGCGGAAGGAGAGGGTCGTGCGAGCCTGGACGTCGGCGCCCTTGCGGGGGCCGCGCGAGGCGCCGTACCCCTCGAAACCGGTGGGGTCGAAACCGCCGCCGGTCGAGCCGCCGAACTGGCCGCCGAAGAGGCCGCCGAGCAGGTCGCCCAGGTCGGGGCCGCCGGCGCCGCCCCCCGCGCCACCGGTCGAGTAGCGCACGCGCGGCCCACCGGGGCCACCCGCGCCGCCGAACTGCGAGAACAGGTCCTCGAACCCGCCCCCGCCGGTGCCACCGGCGGTGAACCGGGCGCCGCCGCGGGCCATGGCGCGGATCTGGTCGTACTCCCGGCGCTGGTCCGGGTCGGACAGGACGGCGTACGCCTCGCCGACCTCCTTGAAGCGCTTGGTCGCCGCGTCGTCCCCGGAGTTCTGGTCGGGGTGCAGCTGGCGGGCCAGCTTGCGGTACTGCTTCTTGATCGCCGCGTCGTCGGCGTCCGTGGGGACGCCGAGGGTGGCGTAGAAGTCCTTCTCGAACCAGTCCTGGCTGGCCATCCCGGCCTCCTCCCGGTCGGTGGTGGGTGCGGTCACGACCCGGGTCCGGGGCCCGCCGCGCGGCAGGCCCCGGACCGGGTCTCAGTGCTCTCTCAGTGCGGGTCGGCGACGGAGACCCGGGCCGGCCGGACGACGCGGTCGCCGACCTTCCAGCCCGGCTGGAGCACCGCGACGACCGTGGTCGACTCGGCGCCCTCCGGCAGCTCGGCCTCGACGTGCATGAGCGCCTCGTGGACCGCGGGGTCGAAGGCGACCCCCGGCTCCCCGAGCCGCTCGACGCCGAACCGGCCCAGCGCCGACTCCAGCTTGTCGCTGATCCGCTCGAACGGCGTCCCCTCGAGGTCCCCGTGCTCGCGCGCGAGGTGGATGTCGTCGAGCGCCGGGATGAGGGCCTCGAGGACGGACCGCACGCCGGCGTCGGTGGCCAGCGCGCGGTCGCGGTCGACGCGGCGCTTGTAGTTGACGTACTCCGCCTGGAGGCGGCGCAGGTCCTCGAGGTAAGACGCCGCGAGGTCACCCTCGGGCGTCGCCCCACCGTCGGTCGCGCCGCCGGTCGGGCCGTCGGTCAGCTCCGAGGCGTCGTCGGGCACCTGGACGTCGAACTCGTCCGAGCCGCCGGGCTCGGCGGACGCGTGCGCGCCCGCCTCGCCCTGGCCCTGGTGCCCCACGTGCTCCTCGTCGCGGCCGAGCTGCTCGTCGGGCTGCTGCGGCTGCTCGTCGGGGCGGGGGGCGTCGGTCACTTCGTGTCCTGCGGGGTGTCGTCGTCGACGACCTCGGCGTCGACGATGTCGTCGTCACCGGCCCCCGGGGCCTGGCCGGCCGACCCGTCGGTGCCCTCGGCGCCGGCGGCCTCGCCCTGGGCCTGCTGGGCGGCGTACATCGCGGCGCCCATCTTCTGCGAGACCTCGGACAGGTGGGCCGTCTTGGCCTTGATGTCCTCGACGTCCGTGCCGGGCGCCTCGCGGGTGCCGACGGCGGTCTTGAGCTCGGCGAGCGCCTTCTCGGTCTCCTCCTTCTCGGCGGCGGGGACCTTGTCGCCGTTCTCGGAGAGGAACTTCTCGGTCGAGTACACGAGCTGCTCGCCGGCGTTGCGCGCCTCGATCTCCTCGACGCGCTTCTTGTCCTCCTCCGCGTGCGCCTCGGCCTCCTTGACCATGCGCTCGATCTCCTCCTTCGGCAGGGCGGACCCGCCGGAGATGGTCATCGACTGCTCCTTGCCGGTGCCCTGGTCCTTGGCGGACACGTGCACGATGCCGTTGGCGTCGATGTCGAAGGTGACCTCGATCTTCGGCACGCCGCGCGGGGCCGGCGCGATGCCGGTCAGCTCGAAGGTGCCGAGACCCTTGTTGTGCGAGGCGATCTCGCGCTCGCCCTGGAAGACCTGGATGAGCACGGACGGCTGGTTGTCGTCGGCCGTCGTGAAGATCTCGCTGCGCTTGGTCGGGATGGCCGTGTTGCGCTCGATGAGCTTGGTGAAGCGGCCGTGCTGCGTCTCGATGCCGAGGCTGAGCGGGGTGACGTCGATGAGCAGGACGTCCTTGCGCTCGCCCTTGAGGACGCCGGACTGCAGGGACGCACCGACGGCGACGACCTCGTCCGGGTTGACGCCCTTGTTGGGCTCCTTGCCGGTCAGCTCCTTGACGAGGCTGGCGACGGCGGGCATGCGGGTCGAGCCACCGACGAGGACGACGTGGTCGATGTCGGCGACCTTGATGCCGGCGTCGGCGATGACCTTCTGGAACGGCTCCTTGGTGCGGGCCAGCAGGTCGGCGGTCAGCTGCTCGAACTGGGCGCGGGTGATCGTCTCGTCGAGGTGGATCGGCCCGTTCTCGCTCATCGAGAGGTACTGCAGGTTGACGTTGGTCGACGAGGAGCTCGACAGCTCCTTCTTCGCCTGCTCGGCGGCGTCGCGCAGACGCTGCATGGCGATCTTGTCCTTGGACAGGTCGACGCCGGTCGTGTTCTTCACCGTGGTGAGCAGGTGGGTGACGATGCGCTCGTCCCAGTCGTCGCCACCGAGGCGGTTGTCACCGCTGGTCGCACGGACCTGGATGGTCGAGAACCCGTCCTCCGGGTCCTTGCCGACCTCGAGGAGGGACACGTCGAAGGTGCCACCACCGAGGTCGAAGACGAGGATGAGCTCGTCCTCCTTGCCCTTGTCGAGGCCGTAGGCGAGTGCCGCCGCGGTGGGCTCGTTGATGATGCGCAGGACGTTGAGGCCCGCGATCTCGCCGGCCTCCTTCGTGGCCTGGCGCTCGGCGTCGTCGAAGTACGCCGGGACGGTGATGACCGCGTCGGTGACGGACTCGCCGAGGTAGGCCTCCGCGTCGCGCTTGAGCTTCATCAGCGTGCGGGCGCTGATCTCCTGCGCGGTGTACTTCTTGCCGTCGATCTCGTCCGAGGTCCAGCCGGTGCCGATGTGGCGCTTGACCGAGCGGATGGTCCGGTCGACGTTGGTGACGGCCTGGCGCTTGGCGATCTCGCCGACGAGCACCTCGCCGTTCTTGGAGAACGCGACGACCGACGGGGTGGTGCGACCACCCTCGGCGTTCGCGATGATGGTGGGCTCGCCGCCCTCCAGGACGGCGACGGCGGAGTTGGTGGTGCCGAGGTCGATGCCGACCGCACGAGCCATGGTGTGTGTCTCCTGTGTGCTGGGGGTTGCTGCGGGCTGGTCCCGCTCCTGAGCCGAATGTGCCTCGGTGGAGGCGTGGTTGTCAAAACCGGACTCGGCAAACTTGCGTTCACCTGGCTCAACTCCGGGGGCACGGCGATTGTTCCCCGCCCATCGGGGGGTCTCGGCCCCCTCTCGGCCGTACGGTGCCCCCATGCCTCGGCTGCTGCTCGACGGGCTCGTCATGGGCGAGTCGCCCCGCTGGCACGCGGGCCGGCTGTGGCTGTGCGACTGGGGACGGGGCGAGGTGCTCGCGCTCGACCCGGCCGACCCGACCGGCTCGCGCGAGGTCGTGGCCCGGGTCGACGGCATGCCCTTCTCCATCGACTGGCTCCCCGACGGACGCCCGGTGGCCACGACGCCGCAGGGGGTCCGGGTCGGTGCCGACCTCACGCCGTACGGCGTCCCGCCCCGCGGCTTCAACGAGCTGGTCGTCGACCGCGCGGGCCGGGTCTGGGTCGACATGCCCGGCTCGGCCCCCTGGGACCCCGAGCGGTTGCCCGGGGTCGTCTCCGTGGTCCTGCCGGACGGGACGACGCGGGACGTCGCCGGCGACGTGTGGTTCCCCAACGGCATGGCCCTGCTGCCCGGGCCGGTGGCCGGCGACCCGGACACGCTGCTCGTCGCCGAGTCGCACGCCGACCGGATCACCGCGTGGACCGTGACCGACGACGCCCGGCTCGTCGACCGGCGCGTGTGGGCCGACCTCGGACCGGGCTCGGCCCCCGACGGCGTCTGCCTCGACGCGGCCGGATCGCTCTGGTACGCATCGGTCCCCGGCCGGCGCTGCGTCCGCGTCCGCGAGGGCGGCGAGGTGCTCCAGGTCGTCGAGGCCGACCGCGGCTGCTTCTCCTGCGTCCTCGGCGGTGACGACGGGCGGACCCTGTTCGTCGTCGCCAACCGGTACGGCGCCGACGGCGCCTCGGACGGCGTCGTCCTCACCGAACGGGTCGAGGTCCCCGGCGCCGCCTGGGCCTGAGGGCGAGACCGCTCGGGGGTGGGATCGGTGGTGCCATCACCCCACCGATGCCGCCCACGAGCGCGGACGGCGCAGCGACGAGGACGGCGGGGACGGACCCCGACCCGGATCGCTCGTCGGCCGAGCGATCTCCAAGAACCTTCCAAGAGAACCACGGGACCGTGGAGACGTTCCCCCACCCCCACCCGCTCCCCACCCAGGAGATCCCCCATGACCGAGACCCGTTACGCCCCGACCCCCAGCACCACCGCCGCCCCGTCCCTCGCGCTCGGCGTGCCCGCCGCGCTGCTCTCGCTCGGCGTCGCCGCCATCCACGTCGTCGACCAGGGTGGCGTGCCCGGCTCGAAGGACCCGTCGTACGTCGGCATCGGCTACTGGGTGCTCGAGGTCGTCGCCGTCGTCCTCGCCGTCGCGCTGTTCACCCGTCGGGCCCGCGCGTCGGTGCTCACCTGGGTCGTCGCCGCCGGCGTCGGTCTCGGCCCGCTGCTCGGCTACTGCCTCTCTCGCGGCCCGGGTCTGCCCGGCTACACCGACGACATGGGCAACTGGACCGAGCCGCTCGGCATCATCAGCCTCGTCGTCGAGGGCCTGCTGATCCTCGTCGCGCTCGCCGGTGCCCGCGCCGCCCGCCCGACCGCCGCGGTCTGACCGCTCCTGCGGGTGCGCTCCCGCCGACGCCGGGCGTCAGCGGGAGCGGACCGCGGCGAGGACCTGTGGCCAGGCCTGCTCGCGCGCGGACTCGTCCGCCTGCGGGCTCACCCCGTCGCGGTACGACGCCCGCGCCACCGGCTCGTCCGGGACGAGCAGGTCGACGTCGTGCCCGGCCTGCGGGTAGTCGAGCAGCGCGTCCCCGGAGGTGCTCGTCCGGGTCGCCGTACGACGCCCCGCGACCTGCGCCGCGTAGGGGCAGGACGGCCAGACCGTGTCGGCGCCCCCGCAGACGAGGACCACCGGCCCGGGGATGCGCTGCACCGGGATGACGGCGTCGTCGTCGTCGGCCTGCGCGGACAGCGTGTGCGACCACGGCACCTCGCGCCCGCCGACGGTCCACGCCGAGTGCCCGTCCGGCGGGTACGCGCCGTGCACGACCCCCGACGGCGACGTGGCGACGACGCCGTGCACGACGTCGGTGCGCCGGCTCGCTTCCTCCAGGGCCAGCTCGGACCCGCGCGACGCGCCGACGAGCCACACGCGGGTCGGGTCGACCCCGGGCTGCGACCGCAGCCACGCCAGCCCCGTGTCGACCGTCTCGACCGGCACCCGCGACAGGGTCGAGGGCAGCCCGGCCTCCCCGAAGTACGCCTGCGCCAGCACCGGCACCCCCTCGCTCGCGAGGGCGGCGGCGAGCAGCGCGTTCTCGCCACCTTCGGACCCGCCCAGCAACAGGACCGCCGGGCGGCGCGCCCCACCGGTCGGCGGGGCGTCGTACAGCCCGGCGACTCCGTCGGCGGCGACCGTGAGCACCCGGGCCCGGGTCCCCTCCGGCGTGATCCGCCTCGTCGAGGTGCCCGTGGCGACGACCTGTCCCGAGCGACGCAGCGTCCAGGTCAGCGTCTCCGCCGGCCGCCAGACGAAGTACGGGGACCCGCCGGTCGAGGGGGGCGTCGTACCGGCCGTGGTGCCGTGGTCGGTCACCGGCTGGAGCCGGGCGAAGAGCGCCGCTCCCGCCACCCCGAGGCGGCCGCCCGCGTCGGCGGTGACGGCACGGTCCGCCCGCCACGTCGTCCCGTCCTTCGCGGTCGCCGCGACCTCGAGGTCGGCGGCCGCTCGGGGCGGCAGGCCGGAGACCACGACCGTCATGGCCTGGTCGAGCAGGCTGGTCGCCGGCGTCACCGTGATGGTCGGGCTGGGCGCCGACGGGGCCGGAGCCGTGGTGCACCCGGCGAGGACGGCCAGGAGGGCGGCCGACACCGCGCCGGCGACCCGCACGGGCGCCGGGAGCGCTCGGCGAGGCCTCCCCACGGTGGGACGGTACGCAGCGCGGCTGGGGATCGGCTGCGAACGAGCCGCCGCTCTCCTCGACCTACAGCCGCGTCCCGCCCCTAGGGTGCGGGGATGACGACGACCAGCGGCTACCTCGAGCTCGGCGACCTGCGGCTCTACCACGAGGAGACGGGGGACGGCTCGCCGCTCGTGCTGGTCCACGGCGGGGTCCTCGACATCGAGCAGTCCTGGCGCGAGCTGGTCCCGGTCCTCGCTGAGCGGCACCGGGTGGTCGCGCTCGAGCTGCAGGGGCACGGGCGGACCAACGACATCGACCGGCCGATCACCCCGGCGGCCATGGCCGGCGACGTCGTCGCGCTGCTCGACCACCTCGGGATCGACCGGGCCCACGTGCTCGGGCACAGCCTCGGCGGGGCGGTCGCGCTCGAGCTGGCCGTCTCGCACCCGGACCGGGTGCGCTCGGTCGTCGCCCTGTCGGTGACCGTCCGGCCCGACGGGATGCACGAGGACCTCACCGACCCGGCGAGGATGGCCACGTCGACGCGGATGCCGACGCAGGAGGACTTCGTGGGGATGCGCGAGTCCTACCAGCGGCTCTCACCGCACCCGGAGCACTTCGACGAGTTCCTGCAGTCGCTGTCGGCGAACCAGGCCGACCTGCGCGGCTGGAGCGACGAGCAGCTGGCCGGGATCACCGCCCCGCTGCTGCACGTCATGGGCGACCGGGACTTCACCACGGTCGAGCACGCCGGGCTGATGCTGCGGCTGATCCCCGGGTCGCGGCTCGCCGTCCTGCCGGACACGACGCACATGCAGGTGTTCCGGCGCACCACGCTGCTGGACCTGCTCGTGCGGGACTTCCTCGACCAGCGCGACTGACCCGCTGCTCACCGGCGGGGCTGGTCCAGGGTCGCCTTCAAGGCCTTCGCCTCCCGGTAGACCGTCGTCAGGAGCTTCCTCAGGCGGTCGTTCACTGCTCGCTCGTCCTCGGGAGCGACCTTGTGCCCGTTGGGATCGCAGAGCACGAGGTCGTTGACACTGCCCATCCCGCCGAAGCCTCCGAGGATGTCGGGGAAGGCACTGTAGAGGCCATGGCGCAGCCGGATGCCGCACCTCGTCGCCCACGCCGACCAGTGGCGCTCGCCGACACCGCCCAGGAGGGCGGCGATGTCGTCCAGCGCGTGCTCGAGCACGGCGAGGCCCTGCTCGAACTCCACGTCGTCCACGCCGGTCACCCTCGGCCACGGGTGGCGGCCAGCCCGTCGCCGATCGCGGTGCGCCAGTAGAGGACCTCGCGGCCCGCGCGCCGGCGCAGGACGAGCCCGCTGTCGAGCAGGACCTTGAGGTGGCCGCCGACCGAGCCGAGCGGCAGGCCGGTGAGGGCGACGAGCTGCGTCGTCGTCCGCGGGTCGTCGAGCCGCAGCAGGACGCTCGCGCGGCCCGCGCCGAGGAGCCGCTCGAGCGCGCCGGACGACGCGACGGCCGGCCCCGGCGCGGCCAGCGCCCCGGTCACCGGGTAGACGATCGCGTACCGGTGCGGCTCCTCCCACGCGACCCACGAGCCGTTGCTGTGCACGGGGACGAACCACAGCTGCGTCGCCGCGCCGAGGTCCCGGTCGGGCAGGTCGTAGCCGTTGATCCGCAGACGCCCGTCGCCGAGCCACGCCTTGCGGTGGCCGAGGCTCTCGACGACCGCGGCCCAGCCCTTGGTCGCGAGCAGCGCGGTCCGGCTGACGACGTCGGCCTGCAGCACCCGCGAGCGCCGCGGCCAGTCGGACTCGAGCGTCGCCGTCCACAGCCACCGGTAGAGCCCGAGCAGCTCCTCGCGCAGCCCGTCGCGGAGCAGGACGTCGGGCAGCCGTCCGGGGCGGACGGCGTAGAGCGCCGCGCGGATCCGCTCGTCGTCCCATTCCCGGGCAAGGACCTCGAGCTCGTCGTCGACACTCATCCCCGGCGCCGACGGCGCGGGCGAGAGGAAGTCGGCCATCCACCCCGGCCGGTCGCCGCGGCGGGGCCGCCAGGCCCGGGCGCCGAGCTCACGGCGGACCGGGTGCTCGTCCAGCATGGCGCCGTACGCCGTCGCGTGGCTGGCGTGGAAGGCCTGCTGCCACGGGCCGACCGGGTGGCCGAGCACCGTGAGCGCGGCGGTCGTCTCGGCCAGGGGCGACAGCGTGAACCGGCTGCCCGCGAGCAGGTCCGCCGACACCCGCCACACCCCCACGACCGCACCTTTCGCCGTCACGCGAAGCGATTGCCCCGCCCCACGACGGTGCCACACAGTGGTCTCCGTGCGCACCTACTCGGAGATCTTCGCCCTGCGCGAGTTCCGCGTCCTCTTCCTCGTGCGCTGCGTGACGATGGCGGCGATCTCGGTCGAGTCGCTGGCCCTGGCCAGCGTGACCTACGCCGCCACCGGGTCACCGCTGCTCACCGCGCTGTCGCTCTTCGGCGGTCCGCTGGTCACCCTGCTCGGCTCGATGACGGTGCTCAGCGTGTCCGACACGATGGGACCGCGACGCGCCAGCCTCGTCATGCCGGCGGCGTACCTGATCGCCTGCCTGCTCCAGGCGCTCCCCGGGCTGCCGTGGGGCGCGCGGTTCGCGATCCTCGCGATCCCGTACCTCGCCGGGTCGGCGACGAGCGGGTCGACGATGCGGCTGCTGCACGCGATCGTGCCACCGGAGGGGTTCGTGCTCGGCCGGGCCACGCTCAACCTCGCGGTCGGCGTCATGCAGGTCGTCGGGTACGCCGCGGGCGGGCTGCTCCTGCTGACCTTCTCGCCGTCGACCCTCTTCCTCCTCGCCGCCGGCGGGTGCGCGGTCGTCATGGCGCTGCTGCGCCTCGGCCTGCGCGAGCGCCCGGCGCAGCCGAAGGAGGGCGGCGTCGTCGCGCGCACCCGCGAGGTCAACCGGCGGCTGCTCGGCTCCCCCGTCGTGCGCCCCGTCTTCCTCGCGCTGTGGGTGCCCAACGGGCTGGTCGTCGGCTGCGAGGCGCTCTTCGTCCCGTACGGCGAGGAGTCGGGCGCCGCCGTCGCCGGTCTCCTCTTCGCGGTCACCGCCGCCGGGATGCTGCTCGGCGACGTGCTCATGGGCCGGGTCGTCCCGCCGCAGCACCGCGACCGGCTCATCCTGCCGATGCGCTTCCTGCTGCCGGTCCCCTACCTCGCCTTCGCCCTCGCCCCGCCGCTGCCGGTCGCGCTCGTCCTCGGGTTCGTCGCGTCGGTCGGGTACTGCGCGTCGCTGCCGCTGCAGGAGCGGCTGGTCCACGCGACCGACGAGCGCGAGCGCGGCCAGGTGTTCGGGCTCGCCTCGACCGGGCTGATGGTCGGCCAGGCGGTCGGCGCGGCCATCGGCGGCGCGGTCGCGCAGCTCGTCGCGGCGCACACGACGATGGCGCTGCTCGCGGCGTCGTCGGTGCTCGTCAGCCTCGCGCTGTCGCGGCCGCTGCGCCGCTCGGCCCCGGCGGCCGACGGCACGCCGTACGGCGCCGCGTCCGGCTCCCCCGCCGCGTCGAGCGGCTAGAGCAGCCCCTCGACGAACTGCGCCACGCCGTCGCCGAAGGACCAGTCCTCCGGCGAGTTCGCGACGACCGAGACGATGAGGTCGCTCGGGGCGAGGCCGGTGCGCTGCTCGAGCTGCTCGGCGAGGTGGTGGTAGAGCGCCTGCTTCTGCTCCAGCTCGCGACCCTGCTGGACGACCTGGATGACCAGGACGTCGTCGGTGCGCTCGAGCCCGAGACCGGTGTCCTCGGCGATGATCTGGCCGGGCTTGTGCTCGGTGATCAGCTGGTAGCGGTCGCGCGGCGGGGCGGCGAAGTGCGCGAGCATGACGTCCTGGACGGTGTCGGCGACCTCGCGCAGCTGCTCGGGCGTGCGGCGGCCCTCGATGACGTGCAGGTGGACGAGCGGCACCGCGGGCTCCTTCGGGGCGACGCCGTACGGGCGCCGTGGGGGTCGGACGCCGGAGGCATACCCCACTTGACGCAGCGTCATACCGCTTGACGCGGTGTGCACCCTGCGTCAACTGGCATGACGCTGCGTCGAGTCCACCCGGTTCGCAGCCTCGCGCAGACTGGTGCGGGGCCGAGGCAACCCCGGCGGCGGCGCGCCGCGTCGAGGAGACGACAGGGCAGGACGAGCGGGCCACCGGCCCGAGGAGGGGGGCGCGACCCGTGTGGGGACGAGCCGACCGTGACAAGGACGCGCAGTTCGCCGCGTTCGTGACGGCGTCGTACCCGTCGCTGTGCCGCACCGCCTACCTCGTGCTGGGTGACCACCACGCCGCCGAGGACGTCGTCCAGTCGGCGCTCGTCGGCCTCTACCGGCGGTGGAGCAAGGTCGAGCACGCGGACGGCCCCGGCCCGTACGCCCGCCGCGCCGTCGTCAACGCCGCCATCAGCGAGCTGCGCCGGCCGCACCGGCGTCACGAGGCGGCCCGCGAGGTGCTGCCCGAGGACGCCGACAGCGGTCTGGACCCGGCCTCCCGCCTGCGCGACGAGGCCGTCCTCACCGCGCTGCGCGACCTGCCCCCGGGCCAGCGCGCCGTCGTCGTCCTGCGCTTCGTCGAGGACGTCGACGTCGCCACCACCGCGGCCACCCTCGGCGTCGCCGAGGGGACCGTCAAGAGCCAGACCGCCAAGGCGCTCGCCACGCTGCGCGGCCGGCTCGCTCCCACCCACCTGCCCGCCCCCTCGGCGGGACCGGCCGGAAAGGCCCGACCATGAGCGCCACCCGCCACGACCCGCTCCCCGACCCCGGCGACCTCGCGGTCGTCGAGCTGCTGCGCGACGCCGGGCGCGGTGCCCCCGCGAGCGTCGACGTCGACGCCCTGCTGCACCGCTCGCGACGCTCGGCCCGCCGCCACCGCCTCGGCGCGGTCGCCGGCGGGGCCGGCGCCGCCGCCCTGCTCGTCGTCGCCGTCGTCGGGCTGGGCTCCGGGTGGGCCCGGCCGGACGCGGCGCCCGCCCCCCTGCCCGCGAGCGCGACGAGCACGACGAGCACGACGCCGAGCCCCAGCGCGACCACCGGGGCCACGGGGACCGGGACCGCGACGGGGACCGCCACGGGTGGGGCCTCGAGCACCGCCCGACCGGGGTCGCTCCAGGCGATCCTCGGCGCCGGGTGGGCACCCGACGCCGCCGGCGACCTCACCCTCGACCCCGCCTCCGCGGCGGCGGACGGGCTGCCGGCGGCGTTCACCGCCAAGGCCACCCGCTCCTCCGTCCCGGCGAGGCTGACCGACCTGTGCCGCGGGTTCACCGAGAAGGGGGCGACCTTCACCCCGTGCGAGGCGCGCACGGCCCCGGACGGGACCGCGGTCTCGCGGATGGTCATGGACGCCCGGCTCAGCCCGCCCGGCAGCTACGCCTCGCTGCGCTACCTGCGCGACGCGGGCGGCGGCCAGGTCGAGTACGCGCAGGTGTCGGTCACCGCGGAGGGCGCGACCGCCGACCAGGCGACGTACGCCGCCGCGACGGCCTGGCTCGGCCGGTACGAGCAGCAGCTCGCCGCCGCGGCCGCCGTGGACGTCCCGCCGGGCGCCTGAGCGCGCCGGGCGGTCGCGCTTCACACGCCTGCCGGCACCCGGGCCGTCTCCTCGGCGGGGACCCCGTCGCCGGGACCGACCCGCCGGGGCCACCAGAACCGGTCGCCGAGGACGAGCCCGAGCGACGGCACGAGGACCGTCCGCACGAGCAGCGTGTCGAGCAGGACACCGAGGCAGATGACCGTGCCGAGCTGGGCCAGGACGACGAGCGGCAGCACCCCGAGCACGGCGAACACGGCGGCGAGCAGGATGCCGGCGCTGGTGATGACGCCACCGGTGGCGGCCAGCGCCCGCAGCATGCCCTCGCGGGGCCCGTGGGTCGCGGCCTCCTCGCGGGCCCGCGTGACGAGGAAGATGTTGTAGTCGACGCCGAGGGCGACGAGGAAGAGGAAGGCCAGCAGCGGCGTCCCCTCGTCGAGGGCGCTGAAGCCGAACACCTCGGTGAAGATCCACCAGCTCGCGCCGAGCGAGGCGAGGTAGGTGCCGACCACCGTCGCGACCAGCAGCACCGGCGCGACGAGCGAGCGCAGCAGCAGCACGAGCGCCCCGAGCACCAGCACGAGGACGAGCGGGATGACGACGAGCCGGTCCCGGGTGGAGCCGGCGGACAGGTCGACGGCCTGCGCCGTCGCGCCCCCGACGTACGACGTCGGTCCGCCGGCCAGCGCCGCGCGCATCCGCTCCACGGTCGCCCGGGCGGCGGCGGAGTCCGGGGCGTCGTCGAGGACGACGCTCAGCTCGCTCCAGCCGTCACCGCTCGCGCCGGCGGCGACCCGGCCGACGCCGTCCACCTTCTGCAGGGCGCTGGTCGCGGCGGCGGCGTCGCGGGTGACGACGGTGGCCGGCTCGGTCGACCCGGCCGGGAACGACCTGGCCAGGCGGTCGGCGGCCGAGATCGCCTCGGGCTTGCTCAGGAACTGCTCGGCCGTGGGCAGGCCGAGCCGGGTGAAGCCGAGACCGACGGCGAGGGCCGCGAGCACGACGACCACCCCGGCGGCGAAGACCGACGGGCGCCGGGCCACGCCGTCGCCGACGCGGCGCCACACCGAGTGGCCCTCGGTGAGGACGGTGCTGCCGACGCGGGGCACCTTGGGCCAGAAGACCCAGCGGCCGCAGGCGACGAGCAGCCCGGGCAGGGCGACGAGGACGAAGACGAGGGCGACGACGACGCCCACGGCGCTGGCGATGCCGAGGGCGCGGGTGGTCGGGATGACCGACAGCGCGAGGCACAGGACGCCGACGACGACCGTCGACGCGCTGGCGAGCACCGCCTCGGCCGCGCGGCGCAGGGCGACCCGCATGGCGTCGTACCGGCTCTCGTGGGTGCGCAGCTCGTCGCGGTAGCGGGAGATGAGCAGGAGCGCGTAGTTGGTGCCGGCGCCGAAGACGAGGACGGAGAGGATGCCGGTCGTCGACTCGTCCCACGGGACGCCGAGGGCGGCGAGCACCCGGGTCGCGGCGACGGCGGCGACCTGGTCGGCGATGCCGACCACGGCGAGCGGCACGACCCACAGGACGGGGCTGCGGTAGGTGATGATGAGCAGCAGCGCGACGACGGAGGCGGTCACGGCGAGCAGCCGCACGTCCGCGCCGTCGAAGACCGCGGCGAGGTCGGCCTGGATGCCGGCCGGGCCGGTCACCTGCGCCCGCAGGCCGTCGGGGACGTCCCGGGTGAGCTGGGAACGCAGCGCCTTGACGGCCGTGGCCGTCGAGCTCGCGTCGATGGTGGCGACGGGCAGCACCGCGAGGGCGGCGGTGCCGTCGTCGCTGGTGACGACCGCCTGCGGGCTCCGCGGCGCGGTGACGTCCTGGACGTCGAGGCCGCCGAGGGCGGTGCGCACCTGCTGCACCTGGTCGTCGGTGAGGCGTCCGTCGTCGGTGCGGGTGACGAGGACGAGGGCGGTCGAGCCCTCCTGCTGGGGGAGGGTGTCGAGCACCTGGGCGGCCTTGGTGCTGTCGTAGCCGGCGGGCAGCGCGTCGGTCACCCCGGGCGTGCGCTGGGCCTGACCGACGCCGGCGATCACCGCCGCCCCGAGCACGAGCAGCAGCAGGCCGATGACGAAGCTGGCCCGGTGGACGAGGATCCGGCGGACGGTGCTCACGGAAAACTCCTGGAGATTCGACAACTAACTAAGCAACTGAGGGATTCAGTGAGCAAAGTTAGCACGCGCCGCGAGCGGGTGAAGGATCGTCAGCCGCCCTGCGCCGCGGAGAGCTCCTCCTGCCAGTCGTGCGGCACGGCCCCGGCGGGACCCGGGACGGGCTGGTCGTCGGGGTGGCTGGTCGGCGCGGCCAGCTGCGGGCCGTCGTACGCCTGGTCGTCGCGGAAGTCCCAGAACCAGTCCTCGCCGGGCTCGTAGCTCTGCATGAGCGGGTGCCCGGTCTCGCGCCAGTGCGCGCTCGCGTGCCGGCCCAGGGAGGAGTCGCAGCAGCCGACGTGGCCGCAGGCCGCGCACCGGCGCAGGTGGAACCACCACCCACCCTCCGCGGTGCACTCCACGCAGCCGGGGCCGCTGGGCGGGACGGACGGGTCGAGGAGGTCGTCGCTCATGGAGCGACGCTAGACCCGGCCGACGTGGCGGTGGGGCGGCACAGCCGCGCGGGTTACCGTCGGGCGATGGCACGCCCGGTCACCCGCCGCACGCTGCTGCTCGCCGGGGTGGGCTCGGTCGCCGGCCTGGCCGGCTGCTCCTCGTCCCCGGGCTCGGCCGGCGCGACGTCGTCGGGCGTCCCCACCTCCTCCCGTACGGCGTCGCCGAGCACGACGAGCGCCGCGCCCTCGTCGTCCTCCGCGTCCTCCCCGTCCTCGACGTCCTCGGCATCCGCGACGTCCTCGACGCCGACGGCGAGCACGTCGGCGGGCGGGCTGCGGGCGGGGTCGGCGACCGGGTCGGCGACCGTGACCCGGACGCTGACGACCGGGCTGAACGTGCCGTGGGGGCTGGCGCGGCTGCCCGACGGATCGGTCCTCGTCTCCTCCCGCGACACCGCCCAGGTGCACCGCGTCGACGTGACCACCGGGCGCGCGAGCCTCGTCGGCACGGTCCCCGGGGTCGTGTCGAACGGCCGCAGCGGCGGGGAGGGCGGGCTGCTGGGGCTGGCCGTCGGGGCGTCGTACGGGCAGGACCGGCGGGTCTGGGCGTACCACTCGACCGCGAGCGACAACCGGGTCGTCGTCCTCACCCTCGACGCGAGCAGGCCTGCGGGACAGCAGCTCTCGGCGCCCCGGGTGCTCGTCGACGGGATCCCGCACGGGCTGCACCACAACGGCGGCCGGCTCGGGTTCGACGCGGCCGGGACGCTGTGGGCGACCACCGGGGAGGCCGGGACGCCGTCGCTCGCGCAGGACCGCGGCAGCCTCGGCGGGAAGATCCTGCGGATGACGTCGCAGGGGCGGCCCGCGGCGGGGAACCCGTTCGGGTCGCTCGTGTTCAGCTACGGGCACCGCAACGTCCAGGGGCTGGCGTGGGACCCGGCCGGGCGGCTGTGGGCCTCGGAGTTCGGCGACAAGGCGTTCGACGAGCTCAACCTGGTCCAGCGCGGCGCGAACTACGGGTGGCCGGCGACGCAGGGGCGCACCTCCGTGGCCGGTTACACCTCGCCGGTCGCGCAGTGGGGCACGGAGGAGGACTCGCCGAGCGGGATCGCGTGGGCGGCGGGCTGCGTGTGGATGGCCGCGCTCAAGGGTCGGCGGCTGTGGCGGATCCCGCTCGACGGGACCCGGGTCGTCGCCGCTCCGCAGGCGTTCCTCACCGGGACGTACGGCCGGCTGCGCAGCGTGCTCGCCCTCGACGACCGGACGCTGCTCGTCACGACGTCGAACACCGACGGTCGGTCGACGCCCCGCTCGGGCGACGACCGGCTGCTCGTGGTGTCCGTCTCCTGACGCGTCCGCAGCGGTGGGGCACCGGTGGCCCACCGCTGCGGACGCTGTGCTCGTCAGGGACGGCGCAGCGGGAGGAGCGGCAGGCGGCGCCTGCCGGCCGGGACGGCGTCGACGCCGACCCGGGCGACGACCTCGCGCAGCGCGGGGTAGCGCGCCCGCAGCGCCGTCTCCACGCGGGTGGTGAGGGTGTCGTCGGCGGCCGGGCAGTGCCCGCAGGTGCCGGTCATCGAGACCTCGACGCGGTCGTCGTGCGCGGACAGCAGCGTGAGCTCACCGCCGTGCGAGCGGACGTAGTCGCCGACCTCGCCGGCGATGACCTCGTCGACCGCCATCCGCAGGGCGTCGTCGGGGTCCGCCCCGGCGGGGGCGCGCCATCCGGACGGGTCGGCGAGCGCGGCCTGGAGGGCGGAGCGGACGCGGGCACCCTCGGTGCGCCACGAGCGGCCCGGGGCGAGCGCGGCCACCACGGCGGTCGGGGTGACGGTGACGTCCTCGAGGGTGCCGTCGGCGAGCAGCGGGGCGAGGTCGTCGGGCACCTGCGCGGGCGCGCCGACGAAGCCGAGCGCCGCCATCCGCTCGGCCGGCGCGACCCAGCGCAGCCGGGTCGGCTCGCCGTCGACCGGCTCCGGGTGGAGGGGGACGAGCTCGTCGGCGCCGCTCACGTGAGCGCTCCGACGACCGTCCCGGCGAGCCAGGCCATGACCCACGCGGTGACGAAGAGGTAGCCGAAGGCGATCGCCGGCCACTTCCACGACCCGCTCTCGCGGCGCAGCATCCCGACGGTCGACATGCACTGCAGGGCGTAGAGGAAGAAGACGAGCAGCGAGGCGAGGACGGCGGGCGTGAAGAGCTTCTCGCCGGCGCGCGGGCCCTCCTGGACCGTCATCTTCTCCAGCGCCGCCGACGGGTTCTCGGGGTCGTCGGCGGCGGCGACCTGGCCGAGCGTCGCGACGAACGTCTCGCGCGCCGACAGCGAGGCGAGGACGCCGACGTTGATCCGCCAGTCGAAGCCGAGCGGCTCGAAGACCGGCTCGACGAAGCGGCCGACCGCGGCGCCGTACGAGTGGTCGATGACGTACGACGACGCGGCGCCGCTGTCGCCGGTGTCGACGCCGGCGGCGCGCAGGTCGGCGTCGGTCCGCATGGGGAGGTTGAGCAGCAGCCACAGGATGACGGTCGTGACGAGGATGATCCGGGCGACCTTGCGCACGAAGGCGGCGCAGGCGTCGTACACCGCGAGGCCGATCGAGCGCAGCGAGGGCAGCCGGTAGGGGGGCATCTCCATGTAGAACGGCAGCAGCGGGCCCGTGCTGCGCCCGAGCCGCGAGAAGGCCCAGGCCGCGAGCATCGCCGAGACCGCGCCGAGCAGGTAGAGCGCGAACATGATCAGGCCCTGCGCACCGAACGGGCCGACCCTCGTGCTGGACGGGACGAGCAGCCCGATGAGCAGGACGTAGACCGGTAGCCGCGCCGAGCACGTCATCAGCGGCGCGCCCATCATCGTCGCGATCCGGTCGCGCGCCGACGGCAGTGTCCGGGTCGCCATGATCCCGGGGATCGCGCAGGCCAGCGAGGAGAGCAGCGCGACGAACGCGCGGCCCTCGAGACCCGCCTTCGACATCACCCGGTCCATGAGGAAGGCGGCGCGGGCCATGTAGCCGACGCCCTCGAGCAGCGAGATGAGGACGAAGAGCAGGGCGATCTGCGGGAGGAAGACGAGGACGCCCCCGACGCCCCCGAGCACGGCGTCGGACAGGAAGCTCGACAGCCACGGGATGCCGACGTGCGCGTCGACGAGGCCGCCGAGCCAGCCGAAGAGGTCCTCGATCCAGCCCTGCGGGTAGGCGGCGACGGTGAAGATCACCTGGAAGAAGGCGAACATCGTCACGAAGAAGACGAGGGTGCCCCACACCGGGTGGAGCAGGACGGCGTCGACGCGGCGGGTGCGGGCGTCGACGACGGGGGCGCGGTAGCCGGCGGCGTCGAGGACCGACGAGATCCAGGCGGTGACCTCGCGCGGGTGGGTGGGCGGCGGCACGACGGGCACGTCCCAGGCGCTCGGGTCGGCCAGCAGCGCCCGCAGCGCGCCGAGGTCGCGGCGGCGGCCGGCGACCACCGTGACGACCGGGACGCCGAGAGCGCGGGAGAGGGCGGCGACGTCGAGCGCGCCCTGCCGCCGGGTCAGCTCGTCGTGGAAGGTGAGGACGACGCAGGCGGGCAGCTCCGCGGCGAGGACCTGCGCGAGCAGGCCGAGGCTGCGCCGCAGGGTCGTCGCGTCGAGGGTGACGACGAGGGCGTCGGGCGTGGCGGTGCCGGTGTGCTCGAGGTCGAGGACGTCGGAGACGACGCGTTCGTCGGGGCTGATCGGGTCGAGGCTGTACGTGCCGGGCAGGTCCTCGACGACGACGTCCCGGTCGCCGACCTTGGCCACGCCCTCGTAGCGGGCCACGGTGACGCCGGGGTAGTTGCCGGTCTTGGCCCGCAGACCGGTCAGCGCGTTGAAGAGCGTCGTCTTGCCCGAGTTGGGGCTGCCGACGAGCGCGACCCGGGCGGTCCCCGGGGCGGCGCCGGCGGTCGGCGCGGATCCGTGGTGGTGGACCGCCATCAGGAGGCGGTCGCGAGCGCCCGGCGCGTACGGCGCCCCGCCCACGCGCTCTCGCGCTCCTCCTGCTGGGTCGGCGCGACGAGGACGCAGCGTGCCTGCGCGCGGCGCAGGGCGATGTCGTAGCCGGCGACGCGGAAGACGACCGGGTCGGCCATGGGCGCACGCCGGACAAGCTGGACCTCGACACCCGGGGCGAAGCCGAGGTCGAAGAGTCGGCGGGAGGTGGCGGCGTCGGTGCCCGCGCAGACGGAGGTGACGGTCGCCGTGGCCCCCGGGCGCAGGTCGGCCATCGTCGGGGTCCCGGCGGCGCGGCAGGCGGTCAGCGCTTCGACGTCCTCGACGTCGTCGACGACACGGGCGCTCAGCAGGCCGGTCAGCAGGGACACGACGCTCCTTCGGGGTTGGCCTTCCGGGGACTCTCCGTGGGGCGTCGGCAGGAGGCGCTCCGCAGGTAAGGCTAACCTTAATCGGGCGTCGGTGCCAAGGTGAGCCTCACCTCACCAGCGAACTCACAGGCTGGCCACCGGGAGGGTCAGGGCAGCGGAGCGGCATCGAGCCGGCGTCGTACGGGGTCGTAGTGGCGCACGATGGCGGCGGCGAGCGCCACTGCGTCGCCGGCACGGGCTGCATCGACGACGGCGACGTGCGCCTGCGCGGTCTCCACGAGGTCCGTCGGGGGCCCGACGACGGCGGTCGAGAGAGCGTGGACGTCCCAGAAGGCCTCTGTGAGCTGGACAGCCAGCGCGTTGCCGGTGGCGCCGACGAGCAGGGCGTGGAACTCGCGGTCCTCCTCGCGGAACTCCTCGCCGCGGGCGGCCTTGGCGGCCATCACCTGCGTCGTGGCGGCGAGCGCGTCGAGGACCTCTCCGGTCACCTGCTGGACGACGACCGGGGCGAGGCTCGTCTCGAGCATCTGCCGCACGTCGATGAGGTCGAGCAGGAGGTGGCGCTGGTCGGCGGCCGGGCCGACGAGGCTGCGGAAGGCCAGCGCCTGGACGAGCGCGTCGAGGCTCATGCGGCCCACGTACGTCCCGAACCCGTGCCGCACCTCGACGATGTCGAGCGCGACGAGCGTCTTGACCGCCTCCCGGACGCGGGACCGGCTCACCCCGAGGGCGTCGGTCAGCTCGAGCTCGGTCGGTAGCGGGTCGCCGGGACGCAGCCCCTCGCGGACGATGAGCTCCTTGATCCGCTCGACGACGGACCCAGGCGCGGCGTTCACCCGCGCAGTATGCCGAGTGGCGCCGCCGCGCTCGCGCACCCCTTGCAACCGGGTCCTCCCTGCCGCTACCGTCTCGGATGTAGGACATCAGACATCCGACATTCGAGCAACCGCAGGCCGCCTGCCGGTCGACGAGGACCACGAGGACGCACCCATGAGCCAACCCGCCACCACCGCCGACCCCTGGTACCGCCAGGTCAGCCCGACCCAGTGGCGCTCCTTCGCGGCCGCCTGGCTGGGCTACCTGCTGGACGGCTTCGACTTCGTCATCATCACGCTGGTGCTCACCGAGGTCAGCACCGAGTTCGGCCTGTCCAAGGTGCTCGGAGCCACGCTCGTGTCGGCCGCCTTCATCTCGCGGTGGTTCGGCGGCCTCGCCCTGGGGGCGTTCGGCGATCGCTTCGGCCGGCGTGACGCGATGGTCGCCTCGATCGTCCTGTTCTCGGTCGGGTCGGTGCTGTGCGCGGTGTCCCCCGCCTACTGGGTGCTGTTCCTGGCCCGCGTCCTCATCGGGCTCGGCATGGCCGGCGAGTACGGCTCCAGCTCGACCTACGTCATCGAGTCCTGGCCGGCGCACCTGCGCAACAAGGCGTCGGGCTTCCTCATCTCCGGCTTCTCGGTCGGCGCCGTGCTGAGCGCGCAGGCCTACCGCTTCATCGTCCCGGCCTTCGGCTGGCGGGCGCTCTTCGCCGTCGGCCTCGTCCCCATCGCCGTGGCCCTGTGGCTGCGGCGCACGCTGCCCGAGTCGGAGGACTGGGCGCGCGCCGCCGAGGAGCGGCGCGCGGGCGGTCCACGCGCGACGGACATGTTCTCGGTGCTCTACCGGGGGCCGCGGGGGCTGCTCAACGTCGCGGCGACCGTCGCCGCCTTCGTCGCGCTGCTGCTGATCTTCACCCCGATCGTCGGCAGCGGCTGGGTCAAGGCCGCCCTCGCCGTCGTCGTGGCCGCCGTCTTCGTCGCGTTCATGGTCCAGTTCGAGGGCCCGCGCTGGCCGACCGGCGTGACGATCATGGTCACGGTCTTCACGGCCTTCCTCTACTCGTGGCCGATCCAGTCGCTGCTGCCGACCTACCTCAAGTCCGACCTCGGGCTCGACCCGGGCGCGGTCGCCGACGTGCTGTTCTTCTCCGGCTTCGGCGCCGCGGTCGGCTGCATCGTCGCGGGCTTCACCGGCGACCGGTGGGGGACGCGGCGGGCCTACTGGGTCAGCCTCGTCGTCTCCGAGGTGCTCATCTTCCCGGTCTTCCTCGTCGGCGGTCACAACTTCGTCGTGCTGGGCGCCCTGCTCTTCCTGCAGCAGGTCTTCGGCCAGGGGATCTCCGGGCTGCTGCCCAAGTGGATCGGCGGCTACTTCTCCGTCGACAAGCGCGCCGCCGGCCTCGGCTACTCCTACAACGTCGGCGCCCTCGGTGGGGCGGTGGCGCCCGTGCTGGGTGCCGGCCTGGCCGGCTCGATGAGCCTCGGCACCGCGCTCGCGGTCCTGTCCTTCGGCCTGACCGCCGTCGTCATCGTCCTCGTCGGCATCAACGCACCGCTGCGGGCGCAGCGCCTCGTGCGACCGGCCGCGGTCCGCGAGTCGGACGCCACCGACCGGGTGCCTGAGCCGGCGTCCGTCTGACTCTCCATCCTTCAGAACCTTCTTCCCGAGAGCGAGCCATGACCACCCCCCTGGACCTGCACGGCGTCATCCCCCCGGTCGTCACCCCCCTGACCCCAGACCGCGAGCTCGACGTGCCGTCGTTCCAGCGCGTCCTCACCCGGATGCTCGACGCCGGCGTCGACGGCGTCTTCGTCCTCGGCTCGACCAGCGAGGTCGCCTTCGCTACCGACGCCGTACGGCGTCGCGTGGTCACCGAGGCGGCCCGCGTCGTCGCCGGACGCGTGCCGCTGCTCGCCGGAGTCGTCGACATGGCGACGGAGCGGGTCCTCGACCACGCACGGGTCGCGGCCGACCTCGGCGCCGACGGCGTCGTGGCGACGGCGCCGTTCTACGCCGTCACCCCACGCGAGCAGGTGCGCCGGCACTTCGAGGTGCTCGGCGAGCGCTCGCCCGTGCCGGTGGTCGCCTACGACATCCCGGTCTGCGTGCACACCAAGCTCGACGCCGACGACCTCGTCGCGCTGGGCCGGGACGGGGCGATCGTCGCGGTCAAGGACTCGTCCGGCGACGACGTCGGCTTCCGCCGGCTCGCGCTGCGCAACCGCGACGCGGGTGAGCCGCTGAGGCTCTTCACCGGCCACGAGGTCGTCGTCGACGGGGCATACCTCTCGGGGGCGCACGGCGTCGTGCCCGGGCTCGGCAACGTCGACCCCGCGGGCTACGTACGCCTCCACCGCGCGCTGCAGGGCGGCGACTGGGCCACGGCGCGCGACGAGCAGGACCGCCTGGCCCGGCTGATGGACATCGTCCTGGCGCCGCGCCGCACCGGCGGCTGGGGCGCCGGTGTCGGTGCCTTCAAGGCCGCCCTCGTGCTGCTCGGCGTCATCGACTCGCACCAGCTGCCGCTCCCCTTCGAGGGGCTGGACGACGCCGACGTCGACGCTGTCAAGGCGGTCCTCACCGAGGTGGGGCTCGCCGCGTGAGGGGACTCGTCGGGGTCGACCTCGGAGGGACGAAGACCGCCGCCGCGCTCGTGGAGGACGGCGGCGTCCTCCGCCGCGCGCTCGCGCCGACCCCCGCCCAGGACGGGCCGGACGCCGTCCTCGCGCTCGTCGCGCGGCTCGTGAGCGAGGTGGCCGACGGGGCGCCGTACGGGCTCGGGGTGGGGACGGCCGGCGTCGTCGACCCCGCGACCGGCACGGTGACGACCGCCACCGACCACCTGCGCGGGTGGGCCGGCACACCGGTCCGCGACCGGCTGGCCGGCCTGCTCGGCCTCGCGCCCGACACGGTCGTCGTGGCCAACGACGCGCACGCGCACGCCCTCGCGGAGGCGAGGGTGGGCGCCGGCCGCGGGCACCGGACGGTGCTCGTCGTCGCGGCCGGGACCGGCGTCGGCGGCGCCCTCGTCGAGGGCGGGCGGGTGCTCGTCGGCGCGCACGGGGCAGGCGGCCACCTCGGCCACGTGCCGTCGGCCGCCGCCGCGGGCCTGCCCTGCCGGTGCGGCCGGACCGGGCACCTCGAGGCGGTGGCCTCCGGTGAGGGGCTGGCCGCGCTCGCCAGCCGGTACGGCGTGACGGTGCGCGACGGACGCGAGGTGGCCGCGCTCGCGGCGAGCGGGGACCGGCAGGCCGGGCGGGCCCTCGACACCGCGGCGGCCGCGCTGGGCGAGGCCGTCGGCGGCTGGCTGGGCGCGCTCGATCCCGACGTCGTCGTGCTGACCGGCGGGATGACCGGGGCGGGCGAGCGGTGGTGGCGCGGGGTCCGGGACGCGGCCGCGCGCACCGCCCTGCCGGTGGCGGCCTCCACCCCTCTCGTCCCGGCCCTCCTCGGGTCGGACAGCGGCGTGGTCGGGGCGGCCCTGCTGTCCGAGCGGGCCGCGTCGGGATCGGTGGCCGTGCGATGAGCAGGGGCCGGGCGGGCTCCGTCCTCGACGCGCTGCGCGGCGGGCTCGTCGTCTCGTGCCAGGCCTACCCGGGCGAGCCGATGCGCGACCCCCGGACCATGGCGCAGGTGGCGGTGGCGGTCGTCGCCGGCGGGGCGTCCGCCGTGCGGGCGCAGGGCGTGGAGGACGTGCGCCTCGTGCGCGCGAGCGTCGACGTGCCGGTCGTCGGCATCTGGAAGGAGGGGAGCGACGGCATCGTCATCACCCCGACGCTGGAGCATGCCCGCGCCGTGCGCGACGCCGGCGCCGACGTCGTGGCCCTCGACGGCACCCGGCGCCCCCGGCCCGACGGGCTCACCCTTGCGCAGACCGTCGCCGCGCTGCGGGCCGACGGCGAGGTCATCGTCATGGCCGACTGCGGCTCGCTCGACGACGCGCGGGCGGCGGTCGACGCCGGGGTGGACCTCGTCGGGACGACGCTGGCCGGCTACACCGGGGAGCGACCGCGGACCGACGGCCCCGACCTCGCGCTGGTGCGCGACCTCCTGGCCGCCCTGCCGGGGGTGCCCGTCGTCGCCGAGGGGCGGATCCACACGCCGGCGCAGGCGCGGGCGTGTCTGACCGCGGGGGCGTTCGCGGTCTGCGTCGGCACGGCGATCACGCACCCGACGACGATCACCGGGTGGTTCCGCGACGGCCTCGCGTGACACCGGCTGGGACCGACCGCCGGCGGACCCCGCCGGCCCGACAGAATGGACGACGTGGAGGTCATCATCACGCCCACGCCCGAGCAGACGGGCACCGTCGGCGCCGACGCGGTCGAGGCGCTGTTCGCCGCCAAGCCGGACGCCGTCCTCGGGATCGCGACCGGGTCGAGCCCGGTCGGGATCTACGACGAGCTCGGCCGTCGCGTCACGGCGGGGAGGGTGAGCCTCGCGGGCGGGTCCGCCTTCATGCTCGACGAGTACGTCGGGCTGCCGGCGGAGCACCCGGAGCGCTACCGCAACGTCGTCGAGCGCGACTTCGTCGCCAAGGTCGACCTGCCGACCGACCGGGTCCACGGCCCCGACGGCCAGGCCGGCGACCTGGCTGCGGCGTGCGCGTCGTACGAAGCCGCGATGGCGGCGGCGGGCGGGGTGGACCTGCAGATCCTCGGGGTCGGCTCCGACGGGCACATCGCCTTCAACGAGCCCGGGTCGTCGCTGGCGTCGCGGACCCGGATCAAGACCCTGACGAGCCAGACCCGTCGCGACAACGCACGGTTCTTCGGCGACGACGTGGACGCGGTGCCGCGGCACTGCCTGACCCAGGGGATCGGGACGATCATGGCCGCGCGCCAGCTCGTCCTCGTCGCCACCGGCCGGCACAAGGCCGAGGCGGTGCACCAGCTCGTCGAGGGTCCGATCTCGGCGATGTGGCCCGCGACGATCCTGCAGATGCACCCGCACGCGACGGTCGTCGTCGACGAGGCGGCGGCCTCCCGGCTCGCGCTGGCGAGCTACTACAAGGAGACGTACGCGGCGAAGCCGGAGTGGCAGGGGCTCTGACGCGCCTCGAGGACCCCTCGGTCACCCCACGAGATCCCTCAGCGCCTCGACCGTCGCCTTCGTCGTGCCGTCGACGACCCGCCGGTCGGCCAGGGTGTCGCCGAGCACGACCCAGCGGGTCGGGGCCAGGGGTCGCTGGGTCGGGGGCACCGCCGGGCAGGGGTGCAGCTGGGAGCGCGTCGGCACCTGGGTGACGTACTGCCCGACGGTGACCTCGACGTGGTCCGCGTCCTGCGCGGTGAGCATCGGGACGTCCACCGGGTCGCAGTAGGAGATCTCGCCGGAACCCCAGGCGGGAACGCTGGTCCCGACGAAGGTCGGGCCCCCGATCCGGCCGAGGATCTCGGCGCCGCGCAAGGCCGTGGTGGTCCACAGCTGCAGCCGCCGGCCGCCGAGCCGCACCTCCTGCGGCAGGACGGCCTCTCCGGTCCGCGTCGTGGCCCCGGGGTCCGGGGTCCCGCTGCCGTCGTCCAGGCTCTCGGCCGCCGCCATGACCTCCGCGAAGCCGAGGGTCCCGCTGATGCTGCCGCTGGGACCGGCGTAGGACAGCGTGATGCCCTCGTCCGCGGTCTCGGCCCACGCGACGTCGATGCTCTGGCAACCGGACACACCGGCGCACGAGCCGGTCCGCACGGTCGCCACGTGACCTCGCACGAGCCCGAGCACCCCGGCGCTGGTGCCGATGCCGCCGGCCACGTCGTCCGGGAGGTCGACCAGCGGCTGCGAGGCCCGGGTGGCCGTGAGGACCAGGGTCTCGTGCTCCCCCGAGGGGAGGGCGCGCGGCCCGACGTACGTCACGGAGCTCGTGTCACCCGACGACGCGGAGGTCAGGGACGCCGTCGCGTCCAGCACCCCCGCGGCGGGCGCACCCTCGACGAGGTGGAACCCCGCCGGTGGCGCGGTGAGCCGCGGGGCACCGCCGGGGCCGTCCGCGGGGAGCCCGTGGACCGAGCCGCTGCGCAGCGCGACGCCCACCACCCCACCGACGAGGACGAGCACGGCGGCCGCGATGAGGGCGGGCCGCCACCAGTCCACCCGCGGGGTCGAGACCGGCGGGGCCTCGTGCGGGTCGTCGATCCACGCCCCCTCGTCGCCGGGCAGGGCGAGTCGCCGTACGGCGTCGTCGAAGGAGGGCGGCTCGTAGCCGGCGCGGAAGCGGGCTCCCTCGTCGTCGAGCAGCCGCCGCAGGCGGTCCTCGACGACGCTGTCGGTCCGATCGTGGATCTCGGTCGGGTCGTTGGTCATCGGTACTCCTCCCCCATCTCGGCGCGGAGCCGCTTGCGGGCGTCGGACAGGGTCGACTTGACGGTGCCCTCGGCGCAGCCGAGGACCGAGGCGATCTCGGCCAGCGGCAGCCCGATGACGTGGTGCAGCTCGACGGCGAGCCGCTGTCGGTCGGTGAGTCGGGTGAGGGCGCGGGCCAGGTCGAGCCGGGCCTCGCGGTCGTCGCCGGGGGCGGCTCCGAGATCCATCGAGACCGGGTCGACCGGCTCCGGTCGGCGGGTGCGCCACGTCTTGCGACCCTGGTCGGCGACGACGGCGAGCAGCCACGCACGCGGGGTGCCCCGCGACTCGTCGTACTGCTCCCGCTTCCTCCAGGCGGCCCCGAGCGCCTCCTGGAGCGCGTCCTCACCGTGCGGCCCTCCGAGCCGCGCCGCGAGACCCGCCATCGCCGGCCAGTGCGGACGCACCCAGTCGGCGAACTCCTCCGCCGTCCGGGGCGCCCGTGGACCCTCACCCACGAGCACGCCTCCCCCGCCATCGGCGGCCCCCCTGATCACAGCCATGTCCTCTGTACCCGCGGTGCCGGCGGTCGGTTGGGTCACGAGGCCGGGTGGAAGCCGTCGGCGAGCTCGAGGACGCCGCCGTAGTCCACGACCTGACCGTCCTGCACGAAGCCGTCGCCGCTCGGTCGCGTCACGGTGACCTGCCACCGGTGGGTCGGGTCCTCCTGCCAGCGCGCGGTGACGCTGCCCGGGCGACCGCTGACCGCGATGACGTGACGGCCGAACCTGCGCTCCCCGAACGACGTCTCGCCCGCGGGCACCGGCTGCTGAGGCTCGAGCGTCACCGTGGCGTGGTCGAGCCACGCCCAGGTGACGACCGGTCCGGGCTGCACGCCCGTGAGGACGTACGGCGCCCGCAGCGCCCCGTCGCTGTAGGGCGTCGTGCTCGTGTCGAGCACGGGGACGTCCCGGCCGGTCGCGTCGTCGACGACGCGGCGGGTGCCCAGCGGGGCGGACAGGTCGATGGTGCGCTCGGTCGGCCCGACGGCGTAGTCGGGGCAGCCGGCGGGGCCGTCGGAGGGTGCCGGGTGATGGGACGTGACCCGCACGCGCAGCCTGACCTGGCTCCCGTCCTCGCCGACGACCACCGCGTCCTGCTGCTGGTGGCACCAGTCCTGACCCTCCGGGGTCAGCCACACCCGCAACGTCGGCGAGGTGGGGCCGGGCGAGAGGAGCGTCGGCAGCGGGACGGGCAGGGCGCCGGGTCGGTAGGAGTCGGCGACGTCGACGACCTGCTGCGCCGTCCGCGGGCCGTCGTACTGCACCTCCACCCGGGTGCCGTCGTCCTCGGCCCACCGCAGGATGGCCAGCCGGGGGCAGCCGATGGCGCCCGCTGCACAGTCGACCCGAGAGAGGGTCGCTGCGTGGCCCCTCACCTGGACGGTGGTGGTCGTCCCGGGCAGCTGGTCGGTCGGGTCGGTGGAGTACACCCGCAGCAGCAGGTCCTCGTCGGCCGAGGTCCCCGTCCAGTAGCCGACGTCGACGAACCCGCCCGGGCAGAGGTACAGCGGCGAGCAGGCCGGGTCGGCAGCGGGCGGGATCGGTGCCTCGGCAAAACCGGTCGGGAGCCTGGTGAGGGTCGGCGCGTCGAGGCTTCGCACCGTGGTCGTCGTCGAGGTGACGTCGCCGCCGACGGTCGCCCCCGGGGCGACCGCCCTCGCGGGCTGGCCGCACCCCGCGAGCGCGGCGGCGGCGAGGAGCAGGACGACGCCGTACGGCGTCCTGGTGCGGGTCGGGCGCATGGTGGGCTCCTCGGTCGATGGGTTGTCGTGTCCCAGGACACCCGGCGGCCCGCGATCCGTTCCACGGACCGACCGTTGAAGGCGCCGAGGCCTACGCCCTCAGCGCGTCGAGAGCGTGACGCGCGACCCTGTCGAGGCGTCGAGGACCACCCGCGCCCCACGCGCTGCGCCGAGATCTACCGACACCTCGCGGTCCGCCCGCCCGCCTGCTTGGAAGCACACGGTGGACTCCGACACCTGCGGGGCGTAGCGCACCACGGCGATCGTCACGGATGTGAGACTCGCGCCGGTCACAAATGCTGCGGCGTAAGGTTCGCAGCCGCTCGCCAGATCCGGCCTTTTGGCGGTGACTCCCGGCAGCGTCACGAGCAGGTGGCTGTCGTCCGACCCAGGGCGTGCGCGCACGCTGCTGAGCCCGTTGACGACGAGCGTGGTCGACCCGGAGATGAGGCTCCCGGGCACCGTCCGTGTCTCCATCCCGGGGACGTCGGGCGCCGCTGTCCGATAGCTGGCGGCCACAGCCAGGACCTGCTGCACCGACAACGCCCCACCCAGACCTCCAGGCGTCGCGGGACCGGTGTAGACGAGCCTGAGAGCGCGACCGTCGACGTTCCAGAGGACGGAGATGATCGTGGCGTGGTCCGGGCCCGAGGAAGGCCACTCATTCTCGTCCACCTCGGCCGCGCTGCCGCGGACGGTGTGCGAGCTGCTGCGCAAAGAGACGGCGCTGCCGAGCGCGCTGAGGACAAAGGACTCCTGCACCGGGGATGACGTCGGCGACACCGAGATGGTGCGGGCCCCTACCCACGAGCGGAGGACGACGGGACGTCGGGTGCCGGGGCCCGGTCCCTGCGAAGCGTCGGCAGGAACCGGGACGTGACCGGACACCTCGACGAACCCTGGTGGGAGGCCGGTCAGTGTCGCCGCAACAGCCGCATCCCCGCCAATGGACGTCACCGTCGACGACGGCACGGTCGACATCGGGGTTGGGTTCCGACCCAGGGCGATCCCTACGACCCCACCGGTGAACAGGAGGACAGCGGCGGCCACGCCAACTGGACGCCACCAGCCGTGGTTGGGTCGAGCCGGTCGCGGCTCCGCGGCCACGAGCCGCCGTACGGCGTCGTCGAGGGAGGGGGCGGGGTGGCTCGTCCGCCACCGCTCGCCGTCGGCGCGCAGGGCGCGCTCGACGGCGTCGTCGGTGAGGTCGGGCACGTCGGTCGGGCTCATCGGTACTCCTCCCCAAGCCGGCGCCGCAGGTGACCGCGGGCGTCCGAAAGGGTCGACTTGACGGTGCCCTCGGCGCAGCCGAGGACGGTGGCAACGTCGGCCACGGTCAGGCCGGCGTAGTAGTGCATCTCGACGGCGACGCGCTGGCGGTAGGTGAGGGTAGCGAGCGCGGCGCGCAGGTCAAGCCCCATCTCCCGCCCAGACGGGGCGTCGCCGCCGACCTGGTCGGCCAGGTCGTCCGGCGAGCCCACCGGTTCCGGCAGACGTCGCCGCCGCGCTCCCCGGACCCGGTCGGCGACGATCGCGAGCAACCACGCGCGAGGTGTGCCGCGCGCGGCGTCGTACTGCTCCCGCTTGCGCCAGGCGGAGGCGAGCGCCTCCTGCAGCGCGTCCTCCCAGTCAGCGCCGCCAAGGCGCCGGGCGAGCGTGGCCATGGCGGACCAGTGCGGACGGACCCACACCGTGAAGGAGTCACGAGTCGTGCCCGGATCACCCAATGGCTCCCCGTCCTCCACGCCGCCCCCTCGTGGCCGCGTCGCCCGCGGCGCCTGACGTGTCTGCACAGCCGTTCTACGTCCGGTTGGGCCCGGTCGGTTGGGTCGTGCGGTAGAAGTGCAGATCCTGGCGGAGGCCGCCTTTGTCAGACGGGCACATGAGGTCGGATGAGCACCATAGCCAAAGTGAGGCACGACGAGCCCTACGTGGCGGGAGAATCGATCGAGAAGACGCTGGCCTCGGTGCGAGATCTGATCACCCACCTCGTCGGGTTGAAGGGCGCGGTCCCCACCCCACTTCTACGCAAGCAGCTGTCGACCGCTCTATGGCAGCTGACGGAGCTCAGTGGTGTGCCTCCCCACGCGAAGTACAACGTGCGGTTCGTGTCCCGCGGCGTGAAGGAGCAGCCCGGCGACACCAAGGTGAACCACGAGCACGTCACGCCCCGGAAGTCCGTCAGTGATCGCCTGTTAACGGCTCGACCGGGGGACTCGGGTATCACCGAATGTCTCTCCGACGCTGGCATCGCCTGCATCGTCACGGTGCAAGAACACGGGATGCTGGGCAACGAACCAGGTCTGGGTTGGGGACGCTACGAGCAGGCCGGTGTGCAGGTGTTCGATCGTCTGACCCAGCAGTGGCGAACCAGTGCGAGCCCCACGACGCCGGACCGGACGGACGTCGACGGCCTGATCGACGCGAAGGCTTCAGCTCCTGAGCTCTTGCATCGGCTCCTGCACGTCATGAGGGCCGCCGGGTCCGAGGCCGTGGCGGGCGTGAGCCGGAAGGATGGGAGCCCCACCCATTACTTCCGTCTCCACGACGTCACTCTCCCCGAACCCACACGGGCCTTTGGCTACGTCCACTGGAGCGGAGTTGTTGATGTCGCCCTCCCCTTTGGGGACGTCCCAGCCCAGCATCGGGGTCGGGTCACCCTCGTCGAGCGCACGAACAGGACGCGGTTCCGCACCCGTCTTCGTTTGAGCGAAGCCGGAGACTTGCAGCTCGCGACGGACCTCCTGACCCTCAGCCTGGACAACCTCCGTGAGGATCATCGGGAGGTTTAGCCAGTTCTCCGCATGCACCCACCTCGTCCACAGGCGAACAACCGTCCGGTCGCGGCGTCGGTGGCCGCACCTAGGCTGGAGGCTCGTGGTCGAGGGCCGGCAGGGGCCCCGGAGGGGAGGGACAGGTATGGACTCGAGCCATCCCGTCGTGGCCTCCACCGTGGTCGACCTCGACGACGAGGACCTGCGCGGGATCGCCGGCGCCGCCACCCTCGCGCGCGGGCTGGTCTACGCACGGCAGGGGCGCGTGGTCGCGGTCTCGGCCAACGACGACGGACGACGGCTGCACGGCGTGGTCCACGGGTCCGGCGCCCAGGACTACCGCACGAGCGTCTGGTTGGAGGAGGACTCCGGCCCGGCCGGAACCGACCTGGCCTACTGGCACAGCGACTGCACCTGCCCGGTCGGGACCGACTGCAAGCACGCGGTCGCGCTCGTCGCGGCGGCGCGGACCCGCCTCGGCATCGACCCGGACCGGGCCCACGAGGCCGCACCGCCGGACTGGGAGTCGGTCCTCGCGGGGCTGCAGCACGAGGAGGACACCGAGCCCGAGCACGTCCCGGTCGCCCTCCAGCTCGAGCCGGTCCGGCTCGGCCCGCGCACCCGGGTCCTGCTGCGCCCCCTGGCCCTCGGTGGCCGGGGCGCCTGGTCACGGACGCTCGTGACCTGGGCCAACGTCGAGCACGACCGCACCAATCGTGCCGGGATCGACCCCGAGCACCGCCGGTTGCTCGTCGACGTCGCGCAGGCGTGGCAGCGGCGGCACCGCAAGTTCTACGTCGGCTCCGGCGACAAGGTGCACCTCGACGACCTCGGCCCGGGGTGGTACGGCGTGCTGCGGGACCTGCTCGCCGGCGGCGTGCCCCTCCTCGGCGGAGCACGGGCGGAGCTCGAGGTGCGGTTGCACGACGACGGCGGCGGCTTCGTCCTCGACGTGCGGCGCAACGACGACGGGTCGGTGCGGGTCAGCCCGCGGATCGCCATGCCTGACGGCATCGCCGCCGATGCCGACGCTCCGGCCCTGGTGGGCGACCCGCCCTTCGGGGCGGTGTCGATCTCCGCCGACGGGACGATGGACCTGGTCCGGCTCGACCCGCCGTTCGACCGCAACCAGGCGCGCTTCCTCGCCCTGGGGTCGGTGCGCATCCCCGAGCAGGACGTCGACCGCTTCCTCATCACCCACGCCCCGACCCTGCGCCGTCAGGTCTCGATGACCTCCGGCGACGGCAGCATCGACTTCCCCGAGGCCCGGCCACCGCGGCTGGGGCTCGTCGTCACGCACACCCCGAAGCGGCTCGAGGTCGTCCTGCGGTGGGAGCTGCGCTACCCCGTCGGTGACGACGTCGTCCCCGTCCTGCCCGACGCCGTCGGACCGCCCGGGGTGGCCCGCGACCACAAGGCCGAGACGCGCCTGCTGCGCGGCCCCGAGGTCCTCGACGAGGTGCCCGGGCTGCGGATCAGCGTGGGCGGTCTGCCGCGGCTCGTCCCCGCGACGCGGCTCGACGGCCTGCCCATGCTCACCTTCCTCGAGGACGTCCTGCCGCAGCTCGAGGTGGACCCGGACGTCGACGTCCGCATCGAGGGCGACCGCAGCTACACCGAGGCCGAGGAGGCCCCGGTCGTCGAGCTGAGCGTCAGCGACCCGCGGATCTCGGTGCCGGGACGCACCGACTGGTTCGACCTCACCGTCGACGTCACGGTGGGCGGCGAGAAGGTGCCGCTCGCGGTCCTGCTCACCGCCCTCGCCACCAACGCGGGCCACGTCATCCTCGAGAGCGGGACGTGGTTCCGCACCGACGGTCCCGAGCTCGCCGACCTGCGTCGCATCGTCGAGGAGGCGCGGGCGCTCCAGGAGGACCCGACGTCCGACGGGCCGCTCAAGGTCACGCCGTACCAGGCCGACCTCTGGGAGGAGCTCGTCCAGCTCGGCGTCGTGCGCCAGCAGAGCGAGCGCTGGGCCCAGGCCGTCGCGGCGCTCCAGGGCGACGACGGCCGCGCGCTCCCGCAGGTGCCCGACGGGCTGCAGGCGACCCTGCGGCCGTACCAGGAGGAGGGCTTCACCTGGCTCGCCCTGCTGCGCCGGGCCGGGCTCGGCGGGATCCTCGCCGACGACATGGGCCTCGGCAAGACCGTGCAGACGCTGGCCATGGTCCTGCAGGCGCGCGACGAGCAGCCCGACGCGGCGCCGGTCCTCGTCGTCGCCCCCACCAGCGTGCTGCCGACCTGGGCGGGTGAGGCGGCCCGGTTCACGCCCGGGCTGAAGGTGGTCACCCTCGGGGAGACGACCCGGCGGCGCCGTACCCCCGTGGCGGAGGCGGTCGAGGGGGCCGATCTCGTCGTCACGTCGTACGCCGTCTTCCGGCTCGACGCGCCCGGCTTCCGCGAGGCGGGGTGGTCCGCCCTGGTCCTCGACGAGGCGCAGTTCGCCAAGAACCACCGCTCGCAGGTGCACCTCGCGGCGCGTCGGCTCCCGGCCCCGGTGAAGTTCGCCATCACGGGCACCCCGATGGAGAACAACCTCATGGAGCTGTGGTCGCTGCTGTCGATCGTGGCGCCGGGGCTCTTCCCCAGCCCGCAGCGGTTCACCGAGGTCTACCGGCGGCCCATCGAGCAGGGCACGGCGGCCGAGCGGGGACCCCGGCTGGAGACGCTGCGCCGGCGGATCCGGCCCGTCGTCCTGCGCCGCACCAAGGAGGCGGTCGCCGCCGACCTGCCGCCGAAGCAGGAGCAGCTGCTCGAGGTGGCGCTCTCGCCGCGGCACCGCCGGGTCTACGACACGCACCTGTCGCGCGAGCGGCAGAAGCTGCTCGGTCTGCTGGCCGACCCCGACGGCAACCGGATCGCGATCTTCCGCTCATTGACCCTCCTGCGCCAGCTCTCGCTCGACCCCGGCCTCGTCGACCCGGCGTACGACGACGTCGGCTCGGCCAAGCTCGACACCCTCCTGGAGATGCTCGGGCCGCTGCTCGAGGAGGGCCACCGCGTCCTCGTGTTCAGCCAGTTCACCTCCTACCTAGCGCGAGCCCGACGCCGGCTGGAGGAGGCCGGTATCGACTACGCCTACCTCGACGGGTCGACGACCGACCGCGCCGGCGTCGTCGACGGCTTTCGCTCGGGCGAGGCGCCGGTCTTCCTCATCAGCCTCAAGGCCGGCGGCTTCGGCCTCACCCTCACCGAGGCCGACTACGTCGTCCTGCTCGACCCCTGGTGGAACCCGGCCGCCGAGGCGCAGGCGGTCGACCGGGTCCACCGGATCGGGCAGGACAAGCACGTCTTCGTCTACCGCCTCGTCGCCGCCGACACGATCGAGCAGAAGGTCGTCGCGCTCCAGGAGCGCAAGCGCGAGCTGTTCGGTCAGGTCGTCGACGGCGGCGCCCTGCCCGACGGCCGGATCACGGCCGACGACATCCGCGAGCTGCTCACCGCCGACTGACCCTTGCCGCCGCGGACCGGGAGCAGGAGACTGCCGACGGTCGGCCCAGCACGAGGGAGGCGCCGCATGACCCGCAGACCGTGGTCGGAGATCGACCCCCGGGTCCGGGGGGCGATCTGGCTGCTGGGGACCCTGGAGGGAGTCCTCAAGCTCGTCGCCCTCGTCGACCTGTGGCGCCGGCCGGCGGCCCAGGTCCGAGGGTCCAAGCGCCGGTGGGCGGTCGCCATCGCGGTGCCCAACACCGTCGGCGTCGTCCCCCTGATCTACCTGCTGCGGGGCCGCCGCACCACCGGTCGCTGAGCCGGACCCGTCGGGCGGCGCCGCACCACCCGTGACACGATGCCGAGGTGGCGGACGTCGTGACGCAGGAGCGGACCGGACGCGCCACCACCCTCCCGCTGCTGCCGTCGGCGGCCTTCGTCGTCGTCTGGTCGGCCGGCTACATCGCCGGCCCCTACGGCGTTCGGTACGTCGGCCCGCTCACGCTCGTCGCCTGGCGGTTCGCCATCGCCGCGGTCGTCGCGTCGCTGCTCGCGCTAGCCCTGCGACGACGCCCCCGGATGGACCGGCGCACCGTCGCTCGGATCGCGCTGGTCGGGTTCGTCATGAACGGCTTCCTGTTCGGCGCGATGTACCTCGCCTTCCGCGCCGGGCTGAGCGGGACGCTCGGGTCCCTCATGCACTCGCTGTCCCCGGTGCTCACCGCGCTCTTCGCCGCCGTGCTGCTCGGCGAGCGGCTCAGCCGCGCACAGGTCGTCGGCTTCGTCGTCGGGGTCGTCGGGGTGCTCGTCGTCCTCGGCCCCGACGTCAGCGCCGCGGGCGGGGTCGTCGGCGTCGGTCTCGGGGTGCTCGGCACCCTGGCCCTCAGCCTCGGCACGCTCGGGCAGCGCTGGATCGGTCACGGCCCGGACCCGATCTGGTCGGCGGCGCTGCAGTTCGCCGTGTCCGCGCCGATCGTCTGGTGCGTCTCGCTGCCGCTCGAGGGGCTCTACCCCGTGACGCAGCTCGGCCCCGGACTGGCGGCGCTGCTCTACATCGCCATCGTCAACTCGGTGGTCGGCCTGCTGCTGCTCGGCGTCCTCGTCCGGGCCGGTGGTGCCGGCGCGGCCGCGAGCCTGTTCTTCCTCATGCCGCCGGTCACCGCCGTCATGGAGTGGCTCGTCCTGCACCGCTCGCTCGACCTGCGCGAGGTCGTCGGGCTCGTCGTCGCCGTCGCCGGGGTGGCCGTGGCCACCCGGGGTGTCGCGCGACGCCGTACCGCCGCGTGACGTCCGCGTCGTCGAGGCACCGGTGCCTTGGCGGTGCGGACGCAGCAGGGGGTCCTGCCACGGTGGGTGGAGACGTCTCCACCCACAGGTGGATCTTTCCGCTGAGGACTTTCCCCATCGGAAAGGTTCACCTAGCGTCGGTCCCATGACCCACCACGACAGCCCCTCCGCCCAGGCGCAGCTCGACCTGCTGGACCAGCAGCGCACCCGCATCCTCGACCGGTCCGGACTCCCGCTGCGCGTCGTCGTCACCGTCGGTGTCCTGCTCGCGGCGTACGTCGCCGTGTGGGCCTTCCGCCCGGACGCGGACGGCCTCGCCCTCGTGCCCGTCGCCCTCGTCATCGGGCTCGCCGAGGTCCGCCGCCGCCGCGGCGTGGGCAGCGCCCGCCGCGACCCTCTCGTCTGGGTGCGCATCCCGCTGCTGCTCGTCCTCGTCGTCGGGCTCGCGATCGTCGCCCGGGCCCTGGCCAGCCTGGACGCGCCGTGGCCGTACGTCGTCCTCGCCGCCGCGGCCGCCGGCGGTGCCTTCGTCGGCGGGTCGGTGCTCGACCAGCGCGCCCGTCGTCGCTGGGCGCAGGACGAGCGATGACGTCGACGGTGACGCCCGCCTTCGACGCGGTCGTGCACGAGCCCACGCGCCTCCAGCTGTGCGGCCTGCTCGTCCCCGTGACCGAGGTGGAGTTCGGGGTCCTGCGGGACACGCTCGGGATCGCCGACTCGGTGACGAGCAAGCACCTCAAGGCCCTCGAGCAGGCCGGGTACGTGACCTCCTCCAAGCGCCGGACCGCGACCGGGAGACCCCGCACCTGGGTCCGGCTCACCGACGCCGGCCGCACCGCCTTCGGCGCGCACGTCGCCGAGCTGCAGCGGCTCGCGGCGCTCGCTCTGCCCGCGACGGCCGACCCCACCTCCTGACGTCCGCACTGCTGCGGCACCGGTGCCGCAGAGATGCGGACGCTAGGAGCGGGTGGTGAGGACGATCGGGTCGCCGTCGGTGATGGCGATCGTGTGCTCGACGTGCGCGCCGCGCGAGCCGTCGCCGGAGCGGATCGTCCAGCCGTCGTCGTCGAAGCGGATGACGTCGGTCGACTGCAGGAGCCACGGCTCGATCGCGATGACGAGCCCGGGGCGCAGCGGGTAGCCCCGGCCGGCATTGCCGTCGTTGGCGACGTGCGGGTCGCCGTGCATGGTCCGGCCGACGCCGTGGCCGCCGAACTGCGTGTTGACCCCGTGGCCGTGCGCGTGCGCGACCGCCCCGATGGCCGCCGACAGGTCCCCCGTCTTGTTGCCCGGCCGCGCGACGGCGATGGCCGCGTCGAGCGCCTCCTGGCACGTGGCGATGAGCGCCTCGTCCTGCGGCGCCGCCGAGCCGACGACGAGCGAGACGGCCGAGTCGCACACCCACCCCTCGAGCTTCGCGGCGAAGTCGAGCGAGAGCAGGTCGCCGTCCCGGAGGACGTACTTGTGCGGTAGCCCGTGCAGGACCGCGTCGTTGACCGACGTGCACAGGACCTTGCCGAACGGTCCGCGCCCGAAGCTCGGCGCGTAGTCGATGTAGCACGACTCGGCCCCGGCCTCGCGGATGAGGTCGTGCGCGAGGGCGTCGAGGTCGAGCAGGTTCACCCCGACGTCGGCCTCCTCGGCGAGGCGGGTGAGCACGGAGGCGACGAAACGCCCGGCGGGGCGCATCTCCTCGACCTGGGTGGGCGTCAGCAGCTCGATCATCGAGGCTCAGCGTACGGCGCCGCGCGGCCCGGCCTCACTTCAGGCCGGTGCGCGCGAACCCCTGGACGAAGTAGCGCTGGAAGACGAGGAAGACGACGACCATCGGCACGACGTTGACGAGGGCGAAGGCCATCGTGGCGCCGTAGTCGGCGCCGTACTGGCCCTGCAGGTAGAGCAGCCCGATCGGCAGGGTGAACAGCTGCTGGTCCTTGAGCGCGATGAGCGGCCAGGCGAAGTCGTTCCACGACTGCAGCAGCGTCATGAAGAAGAGCACCGCGATGAGCGGTCGGCTCAGCGGCAGGACGATCCGCAGGAAGATCCGCAGGTGCCCGGCGCCGTCGATGCGCGCCGCCTCGATGAGCTCGCGCGGGATGGCGAGGACGAACTGCCGCGCGAGGAAGATCCCGAACGCCGACGCCGCCGTCGGGAGGATGACGGCCCAGTACGAGCCGTAGATCCCGAGCCCGGTGACGAGCCGGTAGAGCGGCACCATGATCACCTGGACCGGGAGCATGAGCGTCCCGAGGCAGAGCAGGAACAGCAGGTTGGACCCGCGGAAGCGCAGGTGCGCGAAGGCGTAGCCGGCCAGCAGGTCGACGGCGACGGTGAGGACCGAGGTCGTCACCGCGATCGACAACGAGTTGCCGAACCACGTCGCCACCGGGAACGCGTCGACGACCCGCTGGAAGTTCTCGAAGGTCACCTGCTGCGGCCACAGCCGCAGGCTCCCGCCGAGCAGCTCGCGCCGGCTGGTGAGCGAGACGACGACCATCCAGTAGAGCGGGAAGAGCACGACGACGGCGAGGACGACGGCGGCCAGCAGCCGGGCCGGCTTCCACCGGTCCGTACGACGCCCCGTACGGCGTCCCGCGGGCACCGCCCGCTCAGTCGACGAGGTCACGGCTGCGGTTGGTCCGCCACTGCACGGCGGTGAAGAGGAGGGAGAGCAGGAGCAGGACGATGCCGATGGCGGCGGCGTACCCCTGGTCGCGGGTGTCGAAGCCGGTGTCGTAGGCGTAGGTGACGAGGACCGAGGTGGCGTTCTGCGGCCCGCCGCCGGTGAGGACGTAGACGATGTCGAAGACCTGGAACGAGTAGATGACGTTCATGATGAGCAGGAAGAAGCTGCTCGGTCCGAGCAGCGGGATCGTCACGTAGCGGATGCGCTGCCACGTCGTGCAGCCGTCGAGGGTGGCCGCCTCGGTGAGCTCGGGCGAGATGCCCTGCAGCCCGGCGAGGTAGATGAGCATGTTGAAGCCCATCCGCCACCACAGGGTGACGAGGACGACCGACGCGAACGCCGGCGCGCTGCCCGACTGCCACGAGATCGACGGCAGGCCGACCGCCCGCAGCGCCGAGTCGACGACCCCGGTGTTCTGGTCGAAGACGAGCAGGCCGATGAGCGCGGTCGCGACGCCCGAGACCGCCATCGGCAGGATGAGCACCGAGCGCAGCAGCCCACGGGCCGGCAGCACGGAGTTGAGCAGCAGCGCCGCGCCGAGCCCGAGCGCCATCGACAGCGGCGTGACGAGCGCGGTGAAGAGCAGCGTGTTCAGCGCCGACCGCCAGAACGTCGGGTCGGACAGCAGGCGCGCGTAGTTGCCGAGGCCGATGAAGGTGCCGGCGCCGAAACCGTTGGTGCGCTGGAGGCTGATGACCGCGGCCCAGGCGAGCGGGACGGCGACGAAGAGCACGAGCAGGAGCAGCGCCGGCGCGAGGAACCCGTAGGCCGCCCGCGTCTCGCCGCGCAGCCCCGGGCCGGAGCGGCGCGACCGCGGCGGCGGGGTGGCGGTCGGGGCGACCGCCGGCCCCGCTGTCGCCGTCGTCACGTCGTGCCCGTCACGCCGAGGTGGCGGACGCGATGCCCGAGGACAGCCCGCTCAGCGTCGCCTCGGTCGACTGGTTGCCGATGAACGCCTTGTCCAGCTGGTCCTTGAGCACCGTGATGATCTTGGCCATGTTGGGCTGGGCGACTTGCGCCGCGTCCTGCGGCTTCACCTGCTGGGCCTGGCCGAGGAAGATCGGCGACAGCTCGGGCCGCTTGACGAAGTCGATCCCCGACTGGGTGAGGTCCTTGCGGGTCGGCAGCAGCGAGGCGCCGGCGCAGAACGCCTTCATCTGGTCCGCCTGCGTGGCGAACTCGAGGAAGGCCGCGGCGAGCGAGGCCTTCTTCGTCGTCGCCGTGGCGACGAGCGCGTTGCCGCCGAAGTCGCCACCGCCGCGCACCTTGCGCGGGGCGAAGGTCACCGACCAGTCGCCCTGGTACGTCGACGCGGCGTCCGGCAGCAGGAAGGCGCCACCGAAGACGACGGGCACGGTCTTGGCGTACCACGCGTCGGCGGCCAGCGTCGTCGACTTCACCGAGCTGTTCGGCGGGACGAGACCCTGGCTGAAGAAGCTCTTGGAGAAGTCGACGGCCAGCTTGCCCGCCGCGGAGTCGATGGCCGGCGTCCTGAGGTCCGTATCCAGGAAGCGACCGTCCGCCTGGAAGAGCAGGTTGAGCCAGCGGGTCACCCCGTTGCCCTGCCAGTTGTAGGCGAAGGGGTACTTCCCCTGCGGCAGCGTCTTCTTCAGCCGGGTCATGACCTGGGTGAGCTCTTCCCAGGACCAGGCCTGGTCGACCGACGTCGGCGGCGTGACACCGACCGAGGCCATGGCCTGCTTGTCGTAGAAGATGCAGGACGTGTCGGTGTGGTGCGGGACGCCGTACGGCTTGCCGTCGCCCTGGACCGCCGCCCAGGCGGTGTCGGTGAAGCGGCTCGAGATGTCCGAGGGCAGGTCCTTCGACAGGTCGAGCAGCTGGCCGCGGCCGGCGTACGCGCCGAGCGTGTAGTAGGGGACGCGGAAGACGTCGGGGGCCTTGCCCGCCTGGATCTGCGCGTCGATGGTCGTGAACATCTGGGCGTAGGGGACGACGTTGAGCGTCACCTTCCGCCCGGACTGCGCCTTCTCGAAGGCGCTGATGACCGAGCGGAAGCCGGCGAGCTCCGCGTCGGTGCCCCACGTGGTGAAGGTCAGTGTGTCGTCGCCCCCGCCGCCCTGGTCGGACGAGCCACCGCTCGTCGAGAACCCCCCGCACGCACCGAGCAACGCGGCGCCCGAGACGCCCCCCGCCATGCCCAGCACCGATCTCCTGGTCAACGTCATGGCGCGGCAGGTACCCGGGCGCACACCCGGACAACCCTGGCGATCGACGGTGGCGGACGGCCGCTCAGTAGTGTCCGAGCACCTTCTGGACGGCGACGACGAGGACGACCCGGCGCGGGTTCTCGCGCGGGACCCGGTAGCGACGGGCGTAGCGCTCCTCGGCGTCGCGCACGGCTGCGGGATCGCGCTCGACCCGCGCTCTCCCCTCGAGCGACAGCCAGCGCCGCCCCTCGACCTGGCACAGCACGACCGGGGCGCCGGCCTCGCCGGCCCGCTCGATGTTGCGGACCTTCTGGTTGCCGTCGGAGGTGATGACCCGGGCCGTGCGGGTCGCGGCGTCGTACGTGAAGGCGATGGCCGTCGCGTGCGGGGTGCCGTCGCGACGCAGGGTGGTGAGGCTGGCCAGGTGCCGCTCGGTGAGGAAGCCGACGATCTCCTCCGGGAGCGCGGCGACGTCGTACGACGGCACCGGCTCAGGCCCCCGTCGCGCCGGGGACGGCGGAGCGGACGCGCCGCACGATCTCCTCGGCGCACGCGTCGGGCGCCACCTCGGGGAGCCAGTGGCCCTCGTCGAGCTCGACGAAGCGGTAGTCCGCGACGACGAAGCGCTCGGTCAGCTCGGCGGCGGTGCGGCCGAGGAACGGGTCGCGGCTGCCCCACACGAGGGTCGCGGGCACGCGGCAGCGGTGGACCGAGCCGCGCGAGAAGGGCATCCCGCGGTACCAACCGATCGTCGCGGACAGCCGACCCGGCTCGCGCATCTTGGCCAGGTAACGGTCGGCGACGGCGGTCGGCAGACTCGAGCGGCGCAGGCCCGGCGCCATCGTCCGGTCGAAGAGCAGCTCGGGCAGGACCGGCAGCTGGAACCAGGCCATGTAGGCCGAGTGCCGCGCCTGCCACGGGTCGCGGTAGGCCTGCGAGAGGGCGGCCGGGTGCGGGGTCGACAGCACCGTCACCGAGGCGACCCGGTCGGGGTGCGCGCCGGCGAGGGTCCAGGCGACGGCGCCACCCCAGTCGTGCCCGACCACGTGCGCCTTCTCCACCCCGGCGGCGTCGAGCAGGGCGACGACGTCGTCCACGAGCTCAGAGGTCTTGTACGCCGTCCGCGGGCGGGGCCGGGCGCGCGGCGAGTACCCGCGCTGCTCCGGCGCGAGGGTGCGCAGGCCCTGCTCCTGGAGCCGGGCGGAGACGTCGACCCAGCACTCCTTGTCGGCCGGGAAGCCGTGCAGCAGGACGACCGTCTCGCCCTCGAGCGGCCCGGTGCGCGGACCGGAGTCGTCGACCTCGAAGGTCATCGTCCCCCGGCGGAAGCTCGTCAGCGGGGCGGTCTCGGACGGGACGCGGGCCATGACCCGATCGTAGGGTGGTGGGGGTGGAACGTCTCCCGCTCTTCCCCCTCGGCACGGTCCTGGTGCCGGGTGCACCGCTCGGGCTGCAGATCTTCGAGCCGCGCTACATCGCGATGCTCACCGACCTGCTCGGCGAGGAGGCCCAGGAGGTCGGGGTGACGCCCGAGTTCGGGGTCGTGTGCATCCGCCGCGGCTTCGAGGTCGGCGAGGGCATCCGCGACGTCCACGAGGTGGGGACCGTCGCGCGCATCCGCCAGGTCGGGCTCATCGGCGAGAACGTCTTCGGGCTCGTCGCCGTCGGCACGGACCGGTTCCGGCTCCACGGCCTCGACGAGACGGCCGCGACGCCGTACCTCAGCGGGCTGGTCGAGCGGCTCGACGAGCCGGTCGGCGACGAGGAGCGCGCCACCGCCCTGTCGGACCAGGTCGTCGCCGCGGTCATCACCCAGCTCGACGCGCGCGGCGAGGCGCTCTCCGACGACGGCCGGCCGCCGGACGACCCCACGGGGGTGTCGTGGTGGGCGCCGCAGGTGCTCGAGCTCGAGCCGTCCGAGGCGCAGCTGCTGCTCGCCGCCCCGGACACCGAGACCCGGCTCGGGATGGTGCTGCGGACCGCCAAGCGCGAGACCCAGCTCGAGACCGATCTGGGCGTGACGATGGCGCCGCGGTTCGGGCCCCCGGCCAGCTGGAACTGACCGTGCAGGACCCCGTACGGCGCCCCGTCGCCCGCCGGGTGTGGGAGCTCCTCGAGCCCTTCCACCTGGTCTCCTACATGTCGGAGGAGCCGACGGCCGAGCTGATGGCGCTCGGGCTACGGGGCTACTGGGACGGCTACTTCGCCTCGCGGGCCGCGCCGCTCGGGCTCGTCCCGGCGGAGGTCGTGCACGCGGTCTTCCACAACTTCGCGCCGGGTGAGGCGGCGCGGCACCTCCCCTGGGTGTGGTCGGTGACGACACCCGAGGCCGCCCTCGCCGCCCGCGAGCGTGGCGCGGTCGCGGCGCTGCGGCGGCTGCTCGGTGACGCGGCGGACTCGGCGCAGGTGGCGCGGGCGGCCGACCTGGCCCTGGTGGCCGGGCTCGCGGCCCCCGTGGAAGGGCGCGCGCTTTACGCCGGTCTGCGGGCGCTACCGCTCCCGACCGACCCGGTCGCCCGGCTGTGGCACGCGGCGACCCTGCTGCGGGAGCACCGTGGCGGCGGTCACATCGCCGCCCTCATGGCCGAGGGCATCGGCGGGGGGGAGTCCCACGCGCTGCTGGCGCTCACCGACGGGATGCGGGCGCAGGACTTCGGGCGGCTCGGCCACCTACCGGCCGACCACATCGCGGGGATCGTCGACGGGATGCGCGCCCGAGGTCTCGTCGGCGACGACGGCTGGCTGACCGACGAGGGCCGCGCGACCAAGGCGCGCGTCGAGGCGGTCACCGACGCCCTCGCCGAGCCGGCGTACGACGCCCTGTCCGACGTCGAGCTCACCGCGCTCGTCGGTCTGCTCGAGCCGTTGCTGGCCAGGCTCGTCGCGGCCGGCTCCCGGTAGGAGGAACGGATGGGCGCACGGCTGGAGAAGACCGTCGTCGACTGCCCCGACCCGCGAGCGCTGGCCGCCTTCTACGCCGAGGTGCTGGGGATGCAGGTGAACGAGGACAGCGCGGACTGGGTGGTCATCGGGCGCGGGCCGGGCGGCCGGGAGCTGGCCTTCCACATCGCCGGGCCCGGGTGGGCGCCACCGCCGTGGCCGGACGACGCGTCGTCGCTGCAGCTGCACCTCGACCTGCGGGTGGACGACGTCGAGACCGCCGAGCGCCAGGTCACGTCGCTCGGAGCGACTCCTGTGACCACCGACGACGAGCGCGGCTATCGGGTCTACCGCGACCCGGCCGGCCACCCGTTCTGCCTCGTCTTCGGCTGATCGCCGGACCCGCCGACAGGGCTTGGGCTGACATGCTCACGAGATGTTGTCCAATTGGAGGGACCGCCGGGCTCACGCCGCTGAGTTGCGTGCACTCGGTGCCTGCCCTGCCTGTCGCCACCGTGGGCCGAGCACGGTTTCGACAACGACCGCGACGGCGTCTGCGGCGAGTGCGCCTAGGAGGTCGGGCACGAGGGCCGGGCGGGCCACACCGTGTGCAGCGCTGCCCCGCCTGAGCGACCCCGAAAAGTCGCATGAGGCGCGTGAGGTCGGACCGGGTAAGCGCGGTGGGTGCCGGTCAGTGCCACTGCGCCAGGGTGGTCGTGATCTCGCTGAGGGCGATATCACCACGCGCCACGGCCATGACCAGCTCATAAGCGTCGTCGTCGGGCGCCTCCACCGTGGCTCCGTTCAACCCAAGAAACACGACGGTGGCCAGCCAGCCCAGCCGCTTGTTGCCGTCCACCAGCGCGTGATTGCCGACAAGGGATTCGAGCAGCACCGCCGCCTTGAGGTCCAGGCTGTCGTACGCCTCGTGACCGTACAGATGCGTCTGCGGACGATGCGCCGCCGAGTCCAGCAGTCCGAGATCGCGAATCGGACCCACTCCCAGGTCTCCGACGAGCGCGACGAGGTCCTCGAGGCTGAGGTACTCGGTCACTGCCCGAGGCGGTCGATAACGTCCGCGTACCGCTGTCGCGCCTGCGACGACAGCTCGGAGACCCGCCTCTCGTGGACCTGACGTTGCGCCGTCTCGCGGATGGCGCGCACGGTCGCTTCCTGCTTGCTCACACCGAGGGCGTCGGCGAGCTCCGTCAGGACAGCCTCATCGGACTCCGAGAGCCGCAGCGTCATGGCCATGAACTCATGGTATCAAAGTGATACCGCCCTCGCGCCGCGTGAGAGCCACCCCCTCAGCCGGCCGTGCGGCGCAGGATGTCGTCGACGACCTCGGTGAGCGGCCGGGTGGCGTCGATGCGCGTGCCGTCCGGCACGTCCTCCTGCGTCCGGCGCAGGCGCCGCACGAGCTCGCGCTCGTCGGGCGCGGAGCCGAACTCGTCGGCCGGCCGCGCCGCGAGCCGCTCCTCGAGCGTCGCCTCGTCGATCGTGAGGACGAACACCTCGTCGAACAGTCCCAGGAATCGACCGTGGTTCCGCGACCCGCCGCACAGGAACGTCCGCTCGCGCGACCGGTCGGCCACGAGCGCCTCGACCCGGTCGACGTGCCACAGGTGGTGCTCGTGCGCCGGGACGTCCGTCGGCTCCCCGGTGACCGGGTCGCCCTGGTACGCCAGCTCGGTGTCACCGTTGACGGCGTGCTCGCCGCGTCGTTGCAGCTCGCGGCACACCGACGTCTTGCCCGTCGTCGACACACCCTCGACCAGGTAGTTCCGCACGCCCACGGACGCGAGCGTACGGACCTCAGAAGCGGTGCGTCCCGTCCGCCGGGACCGTGAGCTCGGAGCCGCGGGTCGCGGCGCCGTACGCCCCCGTGACCCACTCGGTGACGGGGCGCGACGCCGGCAGCCGCCGCCCGTCGACCGACCCGACGGGGACAATCCCCGCACCGCTGCCGGTGAGGAAGCACTCGTCGGCGGTGTACAGGTCGCCGACGGTCAGGTCCACGACGTCCGTACGACGCCCCGCCGCCTCCGCCAGCTCGAGCACCGTCCGCCGGGTGATCCCCGGCAGCGCCGACCGCGTCGTCGGGGTGCGCAGCACCCCGTCGCGGACGACGAAGAGGTTCGCGCCGGTCGCCTCGGACACGCAGTGCGCGTCGTCGAGCATGACCGCGTCGTGCGCACCGGCGGCGTTGGCCTGCTGCTTGGCCAGCACCGAGTCGAGATAGTTGAGCGACTTCACCTGGGCGTCGACCGAGCCGGGTGCCTTGCGCCGCACCGAGCTGACGACGAGGTCGACCGGGTCGGTCCCGAGCAGCGGCGGCATCGGGTAGGCCATGACGACCACCGACGGGCTCGGGCAGACGCGCGGGTCGATCCCCGGCGTGCCCTGACCACGCGTGACGATGATCCGCACGTGCGCGTCGGTCAGCTCGTTCGCCGCGACGACGCGGCACACGACGTCGTACGTCGCCTGGACGTCCACCTCGTGCGCGATGCCGAGGATGCGGAGCGAGCGCTGCAGCCGCGCCAGGTGGTCCGCGAACCGGAAGAACCGGCCGTCGAAGAGCCGCAGCCCCTCGAAGCACCCGTCGCCGTAGAGGAAGCCGTGGTCCCACACCGAGAGCGCGGCGTCGCGGCCGGTGCGCAGCTCGCCGTCGATCGCGACCGACAGCTCGGACTGGGTCAGGGGCACAGCGGGCTCGCTCTCGCTCGCGGGGACGGTGTCGTCATCGTCCCGGCCCTGCCCACGAGCGGTCCATCGGCGTCTCGCCAGCCGGTGAGACGACGGCGGAGGCGGCCCGGGGTCGCCGTACGGTGGCGGACATGGCCGCAATGACGTGGGAGCTGTTCTCGGACGCGCTGGAGATGGGCACGAGCGTGCGGGTGGTCCTCCCGCAGACGAGCGAGAGCCAGATCGGGGTCGACCAGGAGGAGCGGTCGTCCGGCGAGCTGCCGGTGCTCTACCTCCTGCACGGGCTGTCCGACGACCACTCGGCGTGGACCCGCTACACGAGCATCGAGCGGTACGCCGCCGAGGCCGGCATCGCCGTCGTCATGCCGGCCGCGGGCCGCAGCTTCTACGCCGACGAGGTGCACGGGCAGAAGTGGTGGACCTGGGTCTCCGAGGAGCTGCCGACGATCGTCCGGCGCTACCTGCGGGTGTCGGGGCGCCGCGAGGACACCTGGGTGGCCGGGTTGTCGATGGGCGGGTACGGCGCCCTCAAGCTCGCGCTCACCCACCCCGACCGGTACGCCGGCGCCGCCTGCCTGTCCGGCGCGGTCGACATCCAGGCGCTCGCGCAGCGCCCCGACCGGCTCGTGACGTTCGAGCGGATCTTCGAGGGTGGCCGGCCGACCCCGGACGCCGACCTCTTCGCGCTGCTCGAGCAGGCCGACGCGAGCGCCGTGCCGCCGCTGCACGTCTCGTGCGGCACCGAGGACGCGCTCTTCGCGCACGTCGAGCGGTTCGTCGCCGCCGCCGAGGACAAGGGCCTCGACCTCACCGAGGACTACCGCGCCGGCGGGCACGAATGGGCCCTGTGGGACGCCGTCATCGCCGACGTGATCCGCTGGCTCCCCCGCGCCGCTCCGTGACCCGGCCTCGTTGGTGACTTGTTCACCTTCAAGGTCTTCACAGCGTGAACGAATGACGGCATGCTGCGAGGCGTGCTGCTGCGTCGCCGCCCCGTCGTCCTCACGCTCCTGCCCGCCGCCGCGCTGGTCGGCACGGCCCTCGTGCCGCCCGGCGCCGCACGGGCCGACGTCCCCCCTGCGCCGTCCACCGCGGTCAGCCTCGCGCCGGGCGGCATCCCGCCGACGCAGCAGGAGAGCGACGGCTACGACTTCACCGCCCACGGCGAGGCCCTGGCCACCGTCTCGACCCGCCCGGTCGCGCCCGGCCTGGACCTGACCAGCTACCAGCGTCTCGAGTCCGGCGGCTGGAACCGCGGCACCGTCCTCACCGCCGACCTCACCGAGAAGACCCTCGCGATGGACGTGCGCGACAGCGGGAAGGTGGCCGGCGTCGCGCCGGTCACCCAGCAGATGCAGGACACGGGCGCGGTCGCCGGGATCAACGGCGACTTCTTCGACATCAACGCCAGCGGCGCCCCCGTCGGGATCGCCAAGTCCCGCACCGGGATCGCCAACACCGTGACCGGCACCCGCCCGGCCTTCCAGCTCGTCGGCGGCAGGGCGGTCGTCGGGGCCCTGACCTCCTCGGGCACCCTCACCACCCCCGACGGCTCCGCCCACCCGCTGGCCGGCTTCAACACGCCGCACCTGCCGACCGACGGCATCGGCGTCTACTCGGCCCTCTGGGGCGACACGACCCTCGACTACGCCGTAGGGACACCGGGGTCCGTCCCCGAGCCGGTCGCGCGCGCGACGGTCGTCGGCGGCGTCGTCACCGCCGTCGGCTCCGGGGCCGGCGCACCGGCCGTAACCGAGGGTGGGCAGGTCCTCCTCGGCCGCGACGCCGGCGCCGCGGTCGTCGGCGCGCTGCAGGTCGGCCAGCACGTCGACGTCGAGGTCGGCCTGAGCGAGGACGTCGACCTCGCCCTCTCCGGCGCCGACCAGCTCGTCACCGACGGCGCCGTCGCGTCGGGCATCAGCGACGACGGCCTGCACGCCCGCACCGCGATCGGCGTGGACCGCAGCGGCACCAGGGTCATCGCCCTCACCGTCGACGGCCTGACGACGGCGTCGGTCGGCATGAAGCGCACCGACCTCGCCGTCCTCATGCAGAGCCTCGGTGCCTGGGAAGCGATCAACCTCGACGGTGGCGGCTCGTCGACGATGGTCGCGCGGATCGCCGGCACGACGACCCCGGTCGAGGTCAACACGCCCCAGGACGGCACCGAGCGCCCCGTCTCCAACTCGCTGCTCTTCTTCTCCTCCGCCCAGCCCCAGGGCCGACCGGTGAGCGCGCAGTCCCGACCCGTCAGCACCCGCGCCGGCGCCTACACCGTCCTCACCGGCCTGCACCGGACCGTCTTCGGCTCGGGCGTCGACGCCGCGTACGCCGCCGCCGAGCACGACGGCCGCTTCACCGCCACGAACGGCCGGCTCACCGTCACCCGCGGGCGCGGGGACGAGGCGGTGGCCACAGGACGGCGTACGGGGCCCTCGGGCGTCACCTTCGACGCGGGGCGCGGCCGCACCGCCACCGCCCCGCTCACCGTCCTCGGACCGCTGGACCACCTCGCGGTCGACCGGGCGACGATCCCCTTCACCGGCCGCGACGGCAGCGCCCCCGTCCGGCTGACCGGGTACGACGCCGACGGGCGCCCGTCCCCGGTCGAGCCGCAGGACGTGCGGGTCGAGGCCGAGCCCGGCGTCGTCGTCACACCGGACGGCGCCGACGGCTTCACCATCACCCCTGCGACGGCCAAGGGCACGGCGCTGGTGCGCTTCCAGGTCGGCGACCACTGGGCCGAGACCCAGGTGCTCGTCGGTCTCGACGACGAGACCGTCGCCGGCTTCGCCGACGGCGCGTCGTGGACCGCCGCGAGCGACCGCGCGACCGGCACGGTGACGACGACGACCGGTCCGTCCGGCGAGCCCGGGCTGCGGCTGCAGTACGACTTCACCCGGAGCACCGCGACCCGCGGCATGTACGCCGTCCCACCCGCCCCCATCACCGTCTCCGGGCAGCCGCTCGAGCTGTCGATGTGGGTCAAGGGCGACGGCTCCGGCGCGTGGCCGCGGATCATGGTGGCCAGCGGCGACGGCACCGTCAGCAACCTCGACGGCCCGCTCGTCACGTGGACCGGGTGGCAGCAGGTGACCTTCCCCGTGCCGGCCGGGACGGCGATGCCGTTGACGGTCAGCCGGATCCGCTTCCTCGAGGTCCGCGCCGACACCCAGTACCAGGGTGACGTCTCCGTCGCCGACCTCGTCGCGCACGTCAGCCCGCCGGGCACCGGTGTGACCACGCAGCCCGTGCACGACCCGGTCGTCCTGACCGACGGGACGGTCGCCGACCGACCGCTCCGCGTGGCCGTCCTCTCCGACGGCCAGTTCGTGGCCCGCGACCCGGACGGCGAGCTGCTGCAGTCGGTCCGCGAGCGGCTGCGCGAGATCGTCGCCGCGAAGCCCGACTACCTCGTCATCGACGGCGACCTCGTCGACGAGGCGAGCCCGGCCGATCTCGCGCTGGCCGAGCAGGTCCTCGACGAGGAGGTCGCAGACCGCGTCCCGTGGACCTACGTCCCCGGCAACCACGAGGTCATGGGCGGTCCGATCACGAACTTCGAGGCCGTCTTCGGCCCCGCCCACACGACGCGGCTGCTGAGCGCACCCGGCGGCGGCACCCGCCTCATCACGCTCAACACGAGCTCGCTCACGCTGCACGGCAACGACGACGGCAAGCAGCAGCTGGTCGACCTCGAGGCCCAGCTGCAGCAGGCGGCCACCGACCCGGACACGACCGGCGTGCTCGTCGCGATGCACGTCCCCATGGACGACCCGCTGGCCGACAAGGCGTCACAGCTCACGGACCGTCTGGAGGCGCAGCAGCTGCAGGACCGCCTCGGACGGTTCCGCGCGCAGACCGGCAAGTCCGTGGCCGTCGTCAACGGGCACGTCGGTGTCTTCGACGGCTCGTCGGCGCAGGGCGTCTCCGTCGTCGTCAACGGCAACTCCGGCAAGACGCCCGCCGGCAACGCCGACCACGGCGGCTTCCGCGGCTGGACGATGCTCGGCATCGACCCCGCCCGCGGGATCGTCGGTCGCGCGCCGGAACCCGGCGACCGCACCGCGTGGCTGCAGGCCGAGACCCACCCGGCCGTCGACTCGCTCCAGCTCGCGGTCCCGGCCACCCTCGGCCGTGGCTCGGTCGTCACCCTCTCCCCGACCCTCACCCAGAGCGGCGTGGTCGTCCCCGTCGCGTGGCCGGTGAGCGCGCAGTGGTCGGGCACCGGCGTCGCGTTCGACGAGCACGGCTCCGCCGTCGTCCGGTACGACGCCGCCACCGGCCGCCTGACCGCCCTCCGCGCCGGGACGGCGACCCTCGTCCTCACCGTCAACGGGGTCACGACGAGCGCCACCGTCACCGTGACCTGACCCCTCCCCCGCGACCTGGCGGGGGTTACGGTCGGGCGGTGAGCACGACGCCCGACGCCTCGCCCGCCCACCGGCTCACGGTGGCGACCCGGGCCGCCGTCCCCCCCTTCCACGTCATGGACCTGCTCGCCGCGTCGGCGGCGCGCCAGCGCACCCACGGCGACGTCGTCAACCTGCTCGCCGGCCAGCCGAGCGCGGGCGCGCCGCGCGCGGTGTCGCAGGAGGCGATCCGCCTGCTCCAGGACGGCGGCTCGCTCGGCTACACCCCGTCGACCGGCATCGCGCCGCTGCGCGAGGCCATCGCCGCCCACCACCACCGGTGGAACGGCCTCGACGTCGACCCCGACGACGTCGTCGTGACCACCGGGAGCAGTGGTGGCTTCCTGCTCGCCTTCCTCGCCGCGTTCGAGCACGGCGACCGCGTGGCCATGGCCCGCCCCGGATACCCCTGCTACCGCAACGTCCTCAGCGCCCTCGGCTGCGAGGTCGTCGAGCTGGAGACGGGCCCGGCCAACCGCTTCCAGCCCACCGTCGACCAGGTCGAACGGGCGTGGCGCGAGCACGGGCTCCGCGGGCTCGTCGTCGCCTCCCCCGCCAACCCGACCGGCACGATGCTGCGCCCCGAGGAGCTCGCCGCCCTCGCCGCCTGGTGCGAGGCGCACGGCGTCCAGCTCATCTCCGACGAGATCTACCACGGGATCGAGTACGCCCCCCTCGAGGGCGGCGAGCGGATGGCCCGCTCGGCGTGGGAGACCAGCCGCGAGGCCGTCGTCTTCTCCTCCTTCAGCAAGTACTTCTGCATGACCGGCTGGCGGATCGGCTGGATGCTCGTCCCGCGACGGCTGCGCCGCGCCGTCGAGGTGCTGACGGGGAACTTCACGATCTGCCCGCCGGCGCTGGCCCAGCACGCCGCGCTCGCGGCCTTCTCCGACGCCTCGTACGACGAGCTCGACGGCCACGTCCGCTCGTACGCCGCCAACCGCGCCCTGCTCCTCGAGCGCCTGCCGCGGCTCGGCGTCACCCGGCTCGCCCCGGCCGACGGCGCCTTCTACGTGCACGCCGACATCGGCCACCTCACGGACGACTCGCTGGCCTGGTGCCACGAGACGCTCGACCGCGTCGGGGTCGCCCTCGCGCCGGGCGTCGACTTCGACACCCGGGACGGCGGGCGGGCGGTGCGCCTCAGCTTCGCCGGCTCCCGGGCGGACGTCGAGACGGGGCTCGACCGGCTCTCCGACGTCCTCGCCGGTTGCCCCTGACGAGGTCGCCGACAGGGCGGGACGACCTCGTGGGCGGTGAAGCACGCCAACCCGGAGCCGACCGGACAAAAGTTGCAGGTCGTGCTTATTCTGGCCCGGCTCGCGACGATGGGAGACCCGTGACCCGCACCTCGGCCGACCCCACCGGCTCGACGCCGCCGGGGGCGGGGACGGCCGTCCCCCAGGCCGTGGTCGAGGACGCGCTGCGCGAGTGGGCCGCCCGGGCGGGCCGACTCCCCCAGGTCACGGCCGTCCGGGCCGTCGTCGAGCTGCACGACCAGCCCGACGCGATCGAGGTGACCACCGACGGCGCGGCGTTCGCCGTCGCGGACGGGGCGCCCCGCACCACGAGGACCCGCTGGGGCCGGCAGGTCCCGGCGGCGGCGCTGCAGCGCCACCGCACGCTGAGCGCCCCCGGCGGCGAGGCGATCGGGGACCTGCAGGTGGAGCTGCTGACGGTCGGCGGGGAGGCCCAGTGCCTGCTGGCCGACGTGCTCACCGACGGGCTGACCGGCTCCATCCGGATGCGGCTGGCCGACCGCGACGAGCGCAGCCGCAGCGACCACCTGAGCGGCGTGATGCGGGAGAGCAGCCTCGCGACCGCCACCCTCGATGCCCTCATCGACGAGTCCGTCGTCGCCGTCGGCCTGGTGTCGCTGGAGCTGGCCACCCTGGGTCATGTCACCCGCGCCAACCACCGGCTCCAGCGGCTGTGCGGTCGGACGGCGACGGAGCTGACGACGACGTCGTACCTCGACCTGCTCGAGGGGCCGCAGCGCGGCGTGCAGGAGGCCGGCCTGCGTCGGGCCGTCAACGGCCGGCTCGCCCCGTTCCGGTCCGACGGGCCGATACGGCGGCGGGGTGCGGCCGGACCGCACGTGCGGGTGACGACGACGCCGGTGCTCACCGAGGGGGGCCCTCCCACCGTCGCCACCCTGCAGCTCGTCGTCGTCGACGCGAGCGACGCGCTCACGGGGGCGGGCGGTGTCGAACCGCTCGACGAGCCGGCGGGCTCGACGGGCGTCGTCGACCCGACCCGTTTCGCCGACGTCGTCGCCGAGGCGCAGGACCGGGCCGCCCGCACGCGTCAGGACACCGCCATGTTCGTCGCCCGCGTCGAGGGCCTCGACGACCTCGTCCGCGAGCGAGGACCCGCAGCCGCCGCCGACGTGCAGCGCTTCGTCGCCGAGCGGCTGCGCTCCGCGCTGCGCGCCGACGACGTCATCGGCCGGGTGTCGGAGCACGAGCTGGCCTTCGTCGCCGAGGAGATCGACGTCGGGCAGGCCGAGCTGCTCGCCCAGCGCCTGGGCCGGGCGCTGTCCCTGACGTACGAGGTCGACGGGCGACCCGTGCTGCTCCGGCTCGCGCTCGGGACCGCGATGATGCACCCCCGGCAGACCGGTGCGGACGCCCTCGACCACGCCCGCCGAGCCGCCGACCGGGCGGAGGCCGGTCGGGCCGGGCCCGGTCCGGCGGGGAGCGACGGCGGGGTGCGGGTCCACGTCGACCCGACGCCCGCGGTCCTCGCCCTCGCCGAGGACCAGGCCCGGGCGCCGCGGTTCTACCCGCGCCGACGGCGGCGGTCCGGCTGACCCGGAGGCCACCCGGCCCGCGCCTGTGTGACCGGACACAGGGGACGGGACGGTCCTCCAGGATCGGCGCCGGCCCCCGTACGCTGGGCCGGGTGACCGTGGAGAGCGCAGCACCGGTGCCCGCGCCCGTCGACGACCAGGACCAGGAGCCCGTGCTGACCGTGGTGCCCGACCCGCCGGAGATCCCGGAGGACGAACCGCGGGCCTACTACCGGCGCCTCCCGGGCGGGATCTACGCGCCGACGGTGCACGTCCAGGGCGCCTGGAACGACCACGAGCAGCACATGGCCCCCGTCTCCGGCCTCATGGCCCTGGCCCTCGAGGAGCACGAGGGTCGCGACGACCTGCTCCTCGCGCGGGTGAGCTACGAGATCCTCGGCGTCATCCCGCGCGAGCCCACCGAGATCACCGTGACGACGATCCGCCCGGGCCGCACCATCGAGCTGGTCGAGGCGGTCCTCGTCGCCGGCCACCGTCCCGCCGTGCGCGCCACCGCCTGGTTCATGGCCACCGGCGACACGAGCGCCGTCGCCGGCGGCGGGCCCGAGCCGATGCCGCACCCCGACACCTGGGAGCCCTGGGACGGCGGTGCCGTCTGGCCGGGCGGCTACATCGCCTCGCTCGAGGCGCGCCGCGACCCGGCGACGACGCCCGGGCGGGGCCGCACCTGGCTGCGCACCGACGTCGAGCTCGTCGAGGGGGGCACGCACAGCCCGACCGCCGCCCTCCTCGGGCTCGTCGACACCGCGAACGGCCTCTTCGTGCGGCAGAGCCCGCGCGAGTGGATGTTCCCCAACATCGACCTCACGGTCCACCTGTGGCGACGCCCGGTCGGTGAGTGGGTCGGCTTCGACACGACGGTCGTCTTCGGCGGCGACGGCATCGGCGTGACGAGCACCTGGCTGCACGACGTCGACGGCCCGGTCGGCCGCGCCGAGCAGATCCTCACCGTCCGACCGCTGCGCCCCTGACCCTTCCCGGGCAACGACCCCCACGACGCCCGTACGGCGCCCCGGACGACGCCCGACGGGTCACTCCCCCGGGTAGACGACCCCCACCTGGCGGCGGGCCTCGTCGAGGACGGCCATGACGGCCCGGGAGCCGTCCCACGTCATCCGCTCGCTCTCGCGACGGCCCTCGGCGACGCAGCGGGCGACCTCGGCGACCTCGTACTGGAAGCCGTTGGCCACCTCGGCCCGCCACTCGGCGAGCACCGTACGCCCGCGGTCCGCGGCGCGGACCCGCACGGTCGCCCCCGCCTGGTAGAAGTCCCCGTCGATCTCGATGCTCCCGCGGGTGCCGCTGACCACGGCGGTGGTGGGGGTCTTCGTCCACAGCGTCGTCCCGACGAGGGCGACCACCCGGTCGCGGTGGCCGAGGACCAGACCCACCTGCCCGTCGACCCCGGTCTCGGTGAGGCGGCCCGTCGCCTGCACCGACGCGGGCGTCCCGAGCAGGTCGAGCGCGAACGACACCGGGTAGACGCCGAGGTCGAGCAGCGCGCCGCCGGCGAGGTCGGGGTTCTTCAGCCGGTGGTCGGCGGCGAGGTCGAGGGCCTGCCCGTGGTCGGCCGTCAGGGTGACGACCTCCCCGATCTGCCCGCTCGCGACGAGCCGCCGCACCCACGCGACGTGCGGCAGGTGCCGCGTCCACATCGCCTCCATCGCGAAGCGGTCGTTCCGCTCGGCGGCCGCGAAGATCTCCTCGACCTCGGCGCCGTTGCGCGCCAACGCCTTCTCGACGAGGACGTGCTTGCCCGCCTCGAGCGCGAGGACGGCGTGGTCGCGGTGGGCGCTGTGCGGCGAGGCGACGTACACCGCCTCCACCTCGTCGTCGGCGACGAGCTCCTCGTAGGAGCCGTAGGAACGGGCGACCCCGTGCCGCGCGGCGAAGTCCGCGGCCCGCTCGGCGCTGCGCGACCCGACCGCGACGACGCTGCCGGCCGTGAGCTCCTGCACCGCGTCGGCGAGCTTGTGGGCGATGCCGCCGGGGCCGAGGATCCCCCAGCGCAACGGCGGGGCGGCCATCGGGTCGGGCACCAGGTCGCTGCCGTCGGCGCCCGGGAGGGCGGGGGTGGCGGGGAGGTCGGGCTGGTCGGTCACGGCGGTCCTTCACGGAGTGCGGGCGAAGCGGGACGACGCCGCCGACGGGCTGGCAGGATCGTCAGGTGGACGCCACCGAGTATGTCGGCCGCCGCGCGGAGCGTGCGCTGGGGCTGCTCCCGCTCGCCCTCGTCGTCGCCGCCGCGGTCGGTGCCCTGGCCGGTCTCGTCGCGCTGTGGCGGCTCACGACGCCGACGACGGGGTTCGCGGGCGGCAACGCCGCGGGCAGCCTGTGGGAGCGGGTGACGATGTCCATCGCGAGCGGGTACGACGTCGCCCCGCTCGCGTGGGGGGCGGTCGCCCTCGTCGGGCTGGCGGCGCTCGACCGTGCGTCCTGGCAGGGTCTGCCGGCCACCGGCCCGCGGCTGCGGCGGACCGCCGCGCTCGTCGCGCTGGCGGTGGCCGCGCTGTCCCTCGCCTCGGTCGTCCTCGTCGCCGTCTGGGCGGTCCTGACCCACGGTGAGGTCACCTTCTCCATCGAGGTCCCGGGTGACCAGGACGGCGGGCGCGTGACGACGCAGGTGGGGACGTACCAGACCGACCCCTGGGTCGCCGTCATCCACATCGTCCCGGCGCTCGTCGGCGCCGTCCTCGCCGGGGGCGTCCTCGCCGCGCTGCTCCACCCGGCGCGCGCCGTGGACGCCGTGGACGCCGTGGGTGCCGTGCGACCGGTGGTGGTCGCGGGGCCGGCGGAGACGCGGGCCGCAGGACCCCGGCCGGACGCCTCGACGACCGCCGCGCCGGACGGTGACCTCCCCGACGACGAGCCGCCGGTCGCCGCGCCACCGGCCGACCCCTCCGTCTTCGCCCGCGGGGCGGACGCCACCGGGCGCGCGGAGCGCGGGTCCGGCGGCGCCGCCCGCTTCGCCCGCTCGGTCGCCTCGTCCCCACGACCCGAGCCGGTGCCGTCCGACCCGCTCGAGGGCTGGACCATGGGTCCGGGGACGTCGTCCGACGTCGCCTTCCGGCGGCCCGGGGCGGCGGCCCCGACGTCGAGCCGGTCGCCCGCGTCCGACGGCGCCGAGCCCGACGCGGAGCCGGGGACCGGTGCCGCGACCGGCCCGGCGAGCGGGCCGGGGCCGGGGGTCGCCGTACCGGCGCGCGACCCCTACCGCCGGCCCGGCGCCTGAGGCGTCGTCGGCACCGGTGACCCGCCCTCGACGGCCTCGAAGCCCTCGCCCGGACCGAACGCGTCCTCGTCGGCGGTCATGAGCAGGTCGGTGAAGCGCAGCGCGTCCCGGCGCCGCTGCAGCGGGTTGCGGTAGAGCGAGGGACGGTCCGGCGTGTGCCGGGCGCGCAGGCTCTCCTCCAGCAGCCGGGTCCACTCGGGCTCGGCGACCTGCAGCGCCCACTGCGCGGCCGCGCACGGGGTGAGCACCTCGCCCGTCACGAGGGTGTGGTGCAGCCGGACGACCCCGAGGACGGCCGCGGTCGGCCCGGCGCCGCGCAGGGACTCGCGCCCGCCCCGGGTGAGCAGCACGGCGGCGCCGTCCCACCACGTCGTCCACCGGTCGGCGATCTGGGCGAGGCAGAAGTCGCGCAGCGCGTCCGGGTCGGTCGCGACCGCGGCGGTGCCGACGACGGGCTGGCCGAGGACGGTCAGCCCGTGGTCGGCCAGCTGGTGGTGGACCAGGACGCCGTTCGGTGACGGGGGCCGACGCAGCCGCTCCGTCGTCGTCCACGTCAGGTCGAGCGGCCACTGCGGGTGCGCGGCGGTCGCACGACCGACGACGTCGGCGAGCAGCCGCATCGCGACGGGGTCGGGCTTGGCCCGCAGGACGACGACGAGGTCGAGGTCGCTGACCCCGGGGTGCACGTCGCCGTGGGCGGCCGAGCCGACGAGGTGGACGGCGGTGACCAGGTGCGGCACGGTCGCCGCGAGGTCGTCGAGGAGGTCGTCGACGACCGGCCGGACGGGCGCGGGCACGGCGGCCGGCAGACCGCCGCCGCGGTGCCTCCCGTCATCGCCGCCGACACCCACGACGGCAGGGTACGGCGCCCCGCGGCCCCCGCCCGGGAGCCGCGCGCAGGGTCAGGTCAGGTCGGGTCAGGCCCAGGCCTCGGCGAGCAGCTCGAGGGAGCGCACGCGGTCCTGCACGTCGTACGCGGCCGTGGCGACGATGACCTCGTCGACCCCGGTCGCGTCGACGAAGTCGTCGAGACCGGCGCGGACCTCGGCCGGGGTGCCGACGAAGGAGACCGCGGTCATCTGCTCGACGGCCGCCTTCTCCTGCGGGCTCCAGCCCGCGGTCGGGTCGCCGTCGGTCGGCGGGGGCAGGAGGGCCCGGCGGCCGGTGACGATGCCGCGGACCCGCTGCAGGTGCGAGCCCCAGATGCGCTGCGCCTTCTCGCGGGTGTCGGCGACGACGGCGTTGACGGCGGCCATCGCCCGCGGCGCGGCGAGCGCCCCCGGCCGGGCGTCCGGGTCGGCGGCGCGGAAGCCGGAGCGGTAGACCTCCAGCGCGGACAGGAGCATCCGCGGCGCGAAGTGCGAGGCGAACGCGTAGGGCAGCCCGAGGGCGCCGGCGACCTGCGCCCCGCCGTGGCTCGAGCCCAGCACCCACACCGGGACGTTCGTGCCCTCGCCGGGGACGGCGCGCACGCGGGCGTGCTCGCTGACCGGGCCCAGGTAGTCGATGACCTGGCGGACCTCGGAGCCGAAGTCGACGGCGGCGTCCTCGACCCGGCGCAGCGCGTGCGCGGTGACCGGGTCGGTCCCGGGCGCCCGGCCGAGACCGAGGTCGATCCGCCCGGGGTGCATCGTCTCGAGCGTGCCGAACTGCTCGGCGACGACGAGCGGGGCGTGGTTGGGCAGCATGATCCCGCCGGACCCGACCCGGATCCGCGAGGTGTGGTCGGCGACGTGGCCGACGAGGATCGCGGTGGCCGAGGAGGCGACGCCGGGGAACGAGTGGTGCTCGGCCATCCAGTAGCGGCCGTAGCCCGCGGCCTCCGCGGCCCGCGCCGCGACGACGGTCTCCTCGACGGCCTCGGCGGCCGTGCGGCCCTCGGCGACGGGGACCAGGTCGAGGACGGCGAGCCCGGCGCGCGTGCTCACGCGATCTCCGTCCGGATGTCGGCGCCGAGCATGACGGTGCGGCTGACGGTGCACAGGCGGTCGTGCGACTTCGCGACGATGTCGGGCAGGACGGCGCGCGCCCGGTCGCCGCCCTCGCCCTCGGGGTAGCGGATCCGGAAGGTCACGACGATGTCCTGCAGGTGGTTGCCCTGCTCGTCGGCGACCTTCTCGGCCTCGACCTGGATCTCGAAGTCGTCGGGCTCGGCCCGACGGGCGGTGAGGTGGTCGACATCGACGGCGGTGCAGCCGGCGATGCCGGCGAGCAGCAGCTCGACGGGGGTGAACTCCTCGTCGCCGGCGCCGGACAGGTCGAGGGTGCCGCCACGCTGGTTGACCGCGGTGTAGCGGTTCAGCCCGCGCCGGTGGAGGGTGATGCTGCGGTGCGCCGGCTTCTCCGGGGGGAGCTCGGCCGGACGGTCGGACGGGGTCTCGCCACTCATACCTCGAGCGTACGTCGCCCTCCGCGCGTCACCGCGCGCGCGGGGCCGGGGTCAGAGCCGGCGGCGCGGTCGTTCGCGCTTGGGCTCCTTCTCCAGGACCTCGTCGGTGAACGAGCGCAGGTTGGCGGCGAGGCGGCGCAGCAGCTCGCCGGCCTCCCCGAGCTCCGTGTCGTCGAGGCCGGTGAAGGCGTTGGACATCCAGGAGCGCACCTCGGTGAGCTCCTGCGTCCCGGTCTCGGACAGGGCGATGGTCGCGCGACGGCGGTCGGTCGGGTCGGCGCGCCGCTCGGCGATGCCACGCTTCTCCAGCCGGTCCACGAGCGCCGTCGTCGAGCTCGTCGTGAAGCTCATGGCGGCCGCCAGCTCGCCCTGGCCCATCGGACCGCGGGCGAAGAGGTAGCTGACCGCCTGGGCCTCGTTGACGGTGATGCCCATGTGCAGCGCGGTGGCGAGCCGGTAGTGCTCGCCCGCGAGGATGAGCTCGCGCACGGCGACGACGGCCTCGTCGAGGAGGGCACCCGTCGTCACGGTGTCACCATCGTCGGCCATCCACGTCCCCCTGATGTCGCGGTCATCGAGCGCATTCCTGAGAAAGGTGCGTGCGCGCGAGTATGACACGTCGCGGGCTCAGTCCCCCTCTGCGACACAGGCGGTTGCGACGCGGCGGAAGCCGACCGACGCGTAGACCCGGGCGACCGCGTCGTCCTGGGCGCTGAGGAACACGGTGCCGACGCCCCGCCCGAGCGCGTCCTGCGCCAGCCGCGCGGCGAGGACGCCGGCCAGTCCCCGGCGACGGTACGCCGGGAGCACCGCGAGACCGACGACCTCGCTGGTGTCGCCGTACGGCGTGGGGCGTGGGTTGTGGCTGCCGCCCGCGACCGGGCCGACACCCTCGACCCAGGCACCGGCGAGGAGCGAGCGGCCGGAGCGGATCCCGTCGGCGACGCGCCGTACGGACACGGGGTCGCGGCCCGCCGCCTCGTCGCGCGCCTGCTCGCCCGCCTCGCCGGTCGCGGTGCCGCCGTGGCCGAACCCGACGTCGATCGAGGCCCGGACGAGCGGCAGGTCGGGGTCGTCCGGCTCGACCAGGCGCACGGTCGCGCCGTCGGGCAGGGACGGGGCGGTGGGCGTGCCGTCGAGGACGAGGAGCGGGCACTCCTCGACCCGCAGCCCCGCGGCGCGCGCGGCGGCCAGCAGGTCGGGGGTGACGTCGTGGACCCACTCGAGGGCACGGGGGACGCCGAGCTCGCGCTGCCGCTCGAGGACCGCGCGGACCGCCGCCTCGTCCGTCGGCAGCGGGTCGCCGCCGGTGAGCCGCGGCCGGGCGTAGTACGGCCAGCCCCCGCGCGAGACGAACAGCGTGAACGGCCCGACCTCCTCGGTGTCGGCGTTGCCGCGCGGCGCGGCGTCGTAGTAGCTCTCGAGGTGGGCGAGGACGCCGCGGTCGTCATCGAGGTCGGTCACGAGGGCCCACCCAACCAGCCCGTACGCCGCCCCCGCACCCCCCTTTCGCGGACGCCTCGACTACCCGAGGCGGCGGGCGATCGTGGTCGCGCCGGTGCGGGCGGCGGCGGCGAGCCGGTCGCGTCCGTCGGCGTCGACCTCGTCGGACTCGAAGGTGACCGCGACGGCGGCGAGCGGGTAGCCGGAGCGGTCGCGGACGGCGACCGCCACCGACGACAGCCCCGGCGTGACGCTGTCCTCCTCGACGGCGTGGCCGCGCTGGCGCACCTCGGTGAGCAGCGCGCGCAGGGCGGTGAGCGAGGTCGGGCCGGCGTCGTGGCGTCGTACGAGCGCGGACCGCGACGGGTAGAGCGCGCGGACCTGCGCCGCCGGCAGGTCGGCGAGCATCGCGAGCCCGCTCGCCGTCAGGTGCGCGGGGAGCCGGACGCCGACGTCGGTGACGAGCGGCGGGCGCCGCGGCGCGCGCTCCTCGATGAGGTAGAGCACGTCGGCGCCGTGCAGCACGGCGAAGTGCGCGTTGTGCCGTGTCTCGTCGACGAGACGCGCGACGACCGGCCGGGCGACCCGCTGCAGCGGCGCCTGCCGCGAGTAGGCCGACCCGAGCTCGTACGACGCCACGCCCAGCCCGTAGCGCCGCTCCTCCGGCAGGTGCACGACGAAGCCGCGCTCCTGCAGGACCGTGAGCAGGTGGTACGTCGTGCTGCGCGGCAGCCCCAGCTGCCGGGCCACGCTCGCGGCGGGCAGCGGCTCGGCGTGCCGCGCGAGCAGCGAGAGCACGTCGAGGGCCTGGCCGGCCGCCGGGGCGTTGCTCACGGCGGGCCCTCCTCGCTCACAGTGGGGCAGTCTCGCAGGGTCGGGCCCCGGGTGGCAGCGTGGAGGGGTGAGCGAGCGATCTTCGGCGACGTCCGACGCGACCGCCTTCGCCGGGCACCGCCCGGGGAGCCCGGCCTACCGGCGGCTGAGCATCGCGCTCTTCGCCGCCGGCCTGGCGACCTTCGCCCAGCTCTACTCGACCCAGCCGGTGCTGCCGGACCTCGCGACGGCCTTCTCCCTGTCGCCGGCGACGAGCGCGCTCAGCGTCTCCGCCGCGACGCTGGGGCTGGGGATCGCGCTGCTCGTCGTCGGGCCGGTCACGGAGCGGCGCGGGCGGACGCCGCTCATGCACGCGTCGCTCGCCGCGTCGTCGGTCGTCGGGGTGCTGTGCGCTGTGGCGCCGACGTGGCCGTTGCTGCTCGGGCTGCGGGTGCTCCAGGGCGTCACCCTCGCCGGGCTGTCCGCCGTCGCGATGGCCTACCTGCGCGAGGAGGTGCACCCCGAGGCGCACGGCCGCGCGAGCGGCCTCTACATCGGGGGTACGGCGCTCGGTGGCATGGCCGGGCGACTGCTCGCCAGCGGCGTCGGCGACGTCGCCGGCTGGCGCTGGGCGGTCGGGGCGGTGGCGCTGCTCGGGATTGCCTGCACGGTCGTCGTGCGGCTTCTGCTGCCGGTGTCGCAGGGCTTCGTCCCGGCGCCGGCCGGGCGAGCGGCTCTGTGGGAGAACACCCGTCACGTCCTCGGCGACCGAGCGCTCCTGCTGCTCTACGCGCTGGCGGCGCTGGCGATGGGCGGGTTCGTCGCGACGTACAACGCGCTCGGGTTCCGGTTGGCGGCGGCGCCGTACGGGCTGTCGCTGGGGCTGGCCGGGCTCGTGTTCCTGTCCTACGCGCTGGGCTCGGTGAGCTCGACACTGGCCGGGCGGGCAGCGGACCGGTTCGGGCGGCGGGCCGTCGTGCCGGTCGGCGTCCTCGTGGCGGTCGCGGGGCTGGCGCTGACCCTGGCCGAGCCGCTGTGGCTCGTCGTCGTCGGGGTCGCGGTCGAGACGATCGGCTTCTTCGCCGCCCACGGCGTCGCGAGCGGCTGGGTGTCGGCGCGGGCGCACCTCGGCGGCGGCGGGACCGGGCAGGCGTCGTCCTTCTACCTCTTCGCCTACTACGTGGGCTCGTCCGTCTTCGGCTCGGTGTCGGGGTTGGCGTGGACCAGCGGCGGCTGGGCGCGGGTCGTCACCGTCGTCGGCGGGGTCTTCGTCCTCGCGCTGCTCGTCTCGCTCGCGCTGCGGCGGGTGCCGAGCCTGCTCGAGCCGCGAGGTGGGGCTGCGGGCGACGCGGCGGCCCACTGAGGAGGCGCCGTACCGCCCGGCTGTCAATGGCGCATCACGTGACCGTGATGTCCATCTCTCGACCGGGGCGCCGCGGCCATTGACAGCCGGGCGGTTCGCCCACCTAGCCTGCGGTCATGCGCGACATGACGCGGGACGAGTGGCGGGAGTTCGTGCTCACGGGCACCCGGACGGGGAAGATCGCGGTGGTCCGTAAGGACGGGCAGCCGCTGGTCACCCCCATCTGGTTCCTCCTCGACGAGGGTGAGGAGGACGGGACGCCGTACGACGAGCTCGTGTTCACCACCCACGAGTCCGGCGCCAAGGCGAGGATCATCCGCCGCGACCCGCGGGTGTGCGTCCTCGTCGACGACCAGGCGCCGCCGTACTCCTACGTGCAGCTGCAGGGCGAGGCGCGGCTCAGCGAGGACCTCGACGAGCTCAGGACCTGGGCGACGAGGCTCGGCGCGCGCTACATGGGCGAGGACGTCGCCGAGGCGTTCGGCGAGCGCAACGCCGTGCCCGGCGAGTCGCTCGTGCGGATGCGGATCACCCGCGTCGTCGCGCTCGCCGACGTGTCCGACTGACCCCCTCCCGCCCGCCGGTCACGCCGTACCGACCGTCGCGGAGCTCGGGCGCGTGGCGTCCGCGGTCATGAGCCCGAGCATGACGACTCCGGCGACCACGGCCGCCGTGGCAGCGGCGACCGCCCCCACCACGACGCCGACCACCACCCCGGCCACCCCGACCCCGACCAGGGACCACCCGAGCACCCGGAAGAACGGCGCGCCGAACGCGGACGCGAACGGCACGAAGTGCGCCCCCACCCCCGCGACGATGACGGCCGGCAGCAGCTGCGGCCGGTCGAGCGCGTCGAGGACGCCCCGCCCGACGCTGAAGAGGATGAGCATGGCCGCGACGGACGCGGCGTACACCAGGTTGGCTCGCGCCGGCGGCCTCTCCACGGCCGGCAGGTGTCGGGGGCGCAGCAGCACCGACCAGACCCACAGCGCGACCGCGCCGACCCACACGACGACGGCGACGACGGGCCACGGCTCCGGGAGCACCGAGCGGTTCGCGTGGACGAACGTCGTCGCGCCCACGGCACCGATGACCGCACCGAGCACGTACGGGTGCAGAGGCATCCGGATCCCCCTGCGGACCTCCCGACCGGTGGGTGCGTCGCTCGGCGGTGCGGACGAGGGCGCCGGGGCGCCGTCCGGCTCGGGGGGTGGGGTCGACACGATCTCGGGTCCTCTCGGGTGGGTGGGCCCCCAGTCTCCGGCCCCACGGAACCGAGCCCCCGGGTGGGCGTCACCCCTGCGGTGTGACATCCGTCAGGACCCTGGCCGTGACGCGCCCGGGGCCACCGAGGGACTGCGTCTCGGATCCGAGACACAATCGCCGTCCACGGCCGCCCGGGCGCGCTGGCGGCCCGGTGTGATGTCCGTATGACGTCCTCGACCCTGCACCCCGCGCCGGCGGCGACCGCCACCACCGAGACCCCGACCGTCGTGCGGGTCGGCACCGGCCCGCTCTCGCCGGAGGACGTCGTCGCCGTCGCCCGGCACGACGCCCGCGTCGAGCTCACCCAGGAGTCCCTCGACGCGATGGCCGCGAGCCGTGCCGTCATCGAGGCGCTCGCCGACGACCCGCAGCCGCACTACGGCGTCTCGACCGGGTTCGGCGCGCTCGCCACCACGCACATCCCGACCGAGCTGCGCGCCCAGCTGCAGCGCAGCCTCGTCCGCTCGCACGCGGCCGGCTCCGGTCCCGAGGTCGAGCGCGAGGTCGTCCGCGCGCTCATGCTGCTGCGCCTGTCGACGCTCGCCACCGGCCGCACCGGCGTGCGGCCCGTCGTCGTGACGACGTACGCCGCCCTGCTCAACGCCTCCATCACGCCGGTCGTCCACGAGTACGGCTCGCTCGGCTGCTCCGGCGACCTCGCGCCGCTGGCCCACTGCGCCCTCGCGACGATGGGTGAGGGCCCGGTCCGCACCCGCGACGGCGAGCTCACGGACGCCGCGACCGCGTTGCGGGACAGCGGGATCGAGCCGCTCGCCCTCGCCGAGAAGGAGGGCCTGGCCCTCATCAACGGCACCGACGGGATGCTCGGCATGCTCGTCCTCGCCCTCGCCGACCTGCGGATGCTCCTCACGACCGCCGACGTCTCCGCCGCGATGAGCGTCGAGGGCCTGCTCGGCACCGACGACGTCTTCGCCGCCGACCTGCACGCGCTGCGCCCCCAGGTCGGCCAGGGCGCGTCGGCGGCCAACCTGCGAGCGGTGCTGCGGGACAGCCCGATCCGCGAGTCGCACCGCACCGAGGCGTGCACCCGCGTCCAGGACGCCTACTCGCTGCGCTGCGCCCCGCAGGTGCACGGCGGCGCCCGCGACACCGTCGACCACGCCGCCCGCGTCGCCGGCGCCGAGCTCGCGTCGGCCGTCGACAACCCCGTCGTCACCCCGGACGGCCGGGTCGAGAGCAACGGCAACTTCCACGGCGCCCCGGTCGCCTACGTGCTCGACTTCCTCGCCATCGTCGCCGCGGACGTCGCGAGCATGAGCGAGCGTCGTACGGACCGCTTCCTCGACGTCGCCCGCAACCACGGGCTGCCGCCGTTCCTCGCCGACGACCCCGGCGTCGACTCCGGCCACATGATCGCGCAGTACACCCAGGCCGCGATCGTCTCGGAGCTGAAGCGGCTCGCCGTCCCCTCCAGCGTCGACTCGATCCCGAGCAGCGCCATGCAGGAGGACCACGTCTCGATGGGCTGGTCGGGCGCCCGCAAGCTGCGCCGCAGCGTCGACGGCCTGACCCGCGTCCTCGCCGTCGAGGTCCTCACCGCCGCCCGCGGGATCCGGCTGCGCGCGCCGCTCACCCCGGCCCCGGCCACCGGCGCGGTCGTCGACCTGCTCGACGCCCACGAGGCCGCGGCTCCCGGCACCGACCGCTTCCTCTCCCCCGAGATCGAGCGCGTCGTCGAGCTCGTCCGCTCCGGCGCCGTCGTCGCCGCCGCCTCGGCCCACACCGGCCCCCTCCTGTAGACCACCGGGCACAGGAAACCCCACGTCCTCGTCACAGCCCACCGCCGGAAACGCAGGGTTCCCTGTGTCCGGACGACCGAAAGGCACCTCCATGGAAGGCTCCCGCCCCGTCCGCGCCCCCCGCGGCACGCAGCTCACCGCGAAGTCCTGGTCCACCGAGGCCCCGCTGCGGATGCTCATGAACAACCTCGACCCCGAGGTCGCCGAGCGCCCCGACGACCTCGTCGTCTACGGCGGCACCGGCCGCGCCGCCCGGTCCTGGGCCGCGTTCGACGCCATCGTCGCGACGCTGAAGGACCTCGAGCCCGACGAGACGCTGCTCGTCCAGTCCGGCAAGCCGGTCGGCGTCTTCCGCACCCACGAGTGGGCGCCGCGCGTGCTCATCGCCAACTCCAACCTCGTCGGCGACTGGGCGACGTGGCCGCACTTCCGCAAGCTCGAGGCCGAGGGCCTGATGATGTACGGCCAGATGACGGCCGGCTCGTGGATCTACATCGGCACCCAGGGGATCCTCCAGGGCACCTTCGAGACCTTCGCCGCGGTGGCGGCCAAGCTCGCCGTACGGCGTGGCGAGCCCGCCGAGGGCGCGACCCTCGCCGGCACCCTCACGGTCACCGCCGGGTGCGGCGGCATGGGCGGCGCCCAGCCGCTCGCCGTCACCCTCAACGGCGGTGCGTGCCTGGTCATCGACGTCGACCGCACCCGTCTCGAGCGCCGCGCCGGCAAGCGCTACCTCGACGTCGTCGCCGACGACCTCGACCACGCTCTCGAGCTCGTCCTCGCCGCCAAGGACGAGCGCCGCGCCCTGTCCGTCGGCGTCGTCGGCAACGCCGCCCTGGTCCTGCCCGAGCTGCTGCGCCGCGACGTCCCGGTCGACGTCGTCACCGACCAGACCAGCGCGCACGACCCGCTGTCCTACCTGCCCGACGACGTCGACTTCGGCGACTGGCACGAGTACGCCGACCAGAAGCCGGACGAGTTCACCGACCTCGCGCGCAAGGCCATGGCCAAGCACGTCGAGGCGATGGTCGGCTTCATGGACAAGGGCGCCGAGGTCTTCGACTACGGCAACTCGATCCGCGACGAGGCCCGCTCCGGCGGCTACGAGCGCGCCTTCGACTTCCCCGGGTTCGTCCCGGCCTACATCCGGCCGCTCTTCTGCGAGGGCCTCGGACCGTTCCGTTGGGTCGCCCTCTCGGGCGACCCCGAGGACATCGCCGTCACCGACGCCGCCCTCAAGGAGCTCTTCCCCGAGAACGCGCACCTGCACCGCTGGCTCGACGCGGCCGCCGAGCACGTCGAGTTCGAGGGGCTGCCGGCGCGGATCTGCTGGCTCGGGTACGGCGAGCGCGCGAAGGCCGGGCTGCTGTTCAACCGGCTCGTCGCCGAGGGCAGGGTCAAGGCGCCGATCGTCATCGGCCGCGACCACCTCGACTCCGGCTCCGTCGCGTCGCCGTACCGCGAGACCGAGGCGATGGAGGACGGCTCGGACGCCGTCGCCGACTGGCCGCTGCTCAACGCCCTGGTCAACACCAGCTCGGGCGCGACGTGGGTCTCGATCCACCACGGCGGCGGCGTCGGCATCGGCCGCTCCATCCACGCCGGCCAGGTCTCCGTCGCCGACGGCACCGAGCTCGCCGCGCAGAAGCTCGAGCGGCTGCTGACCAACGACCCCGGGATGGGCGTCATCCGGCACGTCGACGCCGGCTACGACCGCGCCGTCGACGTCGCCCACGAGCGCGGGGTGCGCATCCCCATGGAGAGCGCCTGACCGACGGTCGGCGACCCCAGACGGGTCAGACCCGCTGCACCACGAGCTCCGACAGGTCACTCAGGACGTCGACGTCGGCGTCCTGAGTGACCACGGGGGCCGCGAGCGCCAGAGCGGTAGCCAGGATCCAGAGGTCGGTCGTCATTCCAGAGGACCGAGGTCGTCGTCCAGGGCCGCGAGCTCCGCGAGCTCGTCAGCCAGCGCGAGATCGACCTGTGACCGCGAGATGCTCTCGATGAGGGTCGCCTTCGGAGTTCACCGAGGCCGGCTGGCCGTGAGCGGGCTGAGCGCCGCCACGGCCTCACCGTTGACCGTGATCTCGATCAGCTCGCCCGCCGCGGCTCGGCGCAGTACACCCTCGGTGTCCTTCCGCAGCTCGCGAGAGGTCGCTCGGGTCATGCGACATCCGTAGGGCGTCATCGACAACCCCAGAAGAGGAGAGACGACGACATGTGGACGAGGAGCCGTCCCGCCTCAGCCGCGGGCGCCGCCCGCGGTCGCGTCGACCGGCACGTCGTCGTCGGCGACATCCGCGACCTGCGCGTCGAGGACCCGCACGAGGTCGTCACCGGACACGGTGACGGCCACGCCGTGCGCCCCGGCGCCGAGGCTGACCTGGCGGCCGCGGACCGAGAGGTCGGCGACGACCGGCCACGCCGTGCTCGAGCCGAACGGCGTGATCGTGCCGCGCACGTAGCCGGTCGCGGCGAAGGCGCCGTCCGCGTCCGGCATCGACAGCCGGCTGGTCCCGAGCAGGGCCCGCAGCTTGGCCCACGAGAAGCGCCGGTCACCCGGCACGAGGACGAGCAGGAAGTCGTCCTCCCCGCGGCGCACGACGAGCGTCTTGACGATGTCGTGCGGCCGCACCCCGCGCTGCGCCGCCGCCTCCTCCAGGGAGGACACCGGGCCGTGCCGGGTGACGACGTACGGGATCCCTGTCGCCTCGACCGCGGCGAGCGCCCGGCGCTCGCCGTCGCTGGGAGTAGCGGGGGAGTCGGCACCACCGGATGGCTGCGTCACGCACCACAGCCTAGGTTGGTCCGGTGAGCACCACGCCCGCCGCGGCGGCCCCGACCCGGTCGTTCGACCGCCTGTGGGACGACCTGCTGCCCGTCGGGCGCGACGCCGGCACCGGCGGCTACCGCCGCTACGCGTGGACGCCGCAGGACGCGCAGCTGCGCGAGTGGTTCACCGGCGAGTGCGCCTCCCGCGGCCTCGACGTCGTGGAGGACCGCGCCGGCAACCTGTGGGGCTGGTGGGGTGACCCGGACGCCGCCGTGGCCGCCGGCCGTCCCGGCGTCGTCGTCGGCTCGCACCTCGACTCCGTCCCCGACGGCGGGGCGTACGACGGCCCGCTCGGCGTCGTCTCCGCCCTCGCCGCCGTCGACGCGCTCCGCGCGCAGGGCCACGAGCCGGCCGTACCCATCGGCGTGGCCTGCTTCGGCGACGAGGAGGGCGCCCGCTTCGGCATCGCCTGCGCCGGGTCGCGGCTGCTCACCGGGCAGCTGACCCCCGACCGCGCGCTCGCCCTGCGCGACGCCGACGGCGTGACGATGGCGCAGGCGCTGGACGGCGCCGGCCGCGACCCGCGGCACCTCGGCCGCGACGAGGAGGCCCTCGCCCGGGTCGGCACCTTCGTCGAGCTGCACGTCGAGCAGGGCCGCGCCCTCGCCGACGCGGACCGCTACGACCAGACCCGCTCCGCCGTCGCCGTCGGCTCCGACATCTGGCCGCACGGCCGCTGGCGGCTCGAGGTCCCCGGCCGGGCCGACCACGCCGGCACCACCCGGCTTGACGACCGCGACGACGCGATGCTCACCTGGGCCGGTCTCGTCCTCGACGTGCGCCGTCTCGCGCAGCAGCACGGGTGCGTCGCGACGAACGGCAAGGTCCGCGTCGAGCCCGGCGGGGTCAACGCGATCCCGTCGAGGGTCACCGGCTGGCTCGACGCGCGGGGCGCCGACGAGGACGCCGTACGGCGTCTCGTGGACGAGATCGCCGCCCGGGCGGCGGCCGTGCGCACCCCCATGGAGCAGGAGTCGTGGACCCCGACGACCCGCTTCGACACAGGACTGGTCGCCCACCTCGCCGGGCTGCTCGGCGACGCCCCGGTGCTCGGCACCGGCGCCGGCCACGACGCCGGGATCCTTGCCCAGGACGGCAGACGGACGGCGATGCTGTTCGTGCGCAACCCGACCGGGACGTCGCACTCCCCCGACGAGCACGCCGAGCGCGACGACTGCCACGCCGGCGTCGCCGCGCTGGCGACCGTCCTCGCCGACCTCACGGGGGCCGAGGCATGAGCTCGACGACGTACTTCGCCGAGCACGCGCTGCTGCCCGCCGGCGCCGCCGTCGGCGTCCGGGTGCACGTCGAGGGCGACCGGATCACCGAGGTGAGCACCAACCAGCACCTGCACCACGACGACGTCGTCCTGCCCGGCGTGCTGCTCCCCGGCCTCGCCAACACGCACAGCCACGCCTTCCACCGCGCGCTGCGCGGCCGCTCGCAGGGCAGCCACGGCAGCTTCTGGACGTGGCGCCAGCAGATGTACGACGTCGCGCTGCGCCTCTCCCCCGACACCTACCTCGCGCTCGCCCGGGCGACGTACGCCGAGATGGTCCTGTCGGGGATGACCGCCGTCGGCGAGTTCCACTACGTGCACCACACCCCCGTCGGGCGCCCCTACGCCGACCCGCACGCGATGGGCGAGGCGCTCGTGCACGCCGCGTCCGACGCGGGGATCCGGCTGACGCTGCTCGACACGCTCTACCTCACCGGCGGCCTCACCGGCGAGGGGCACGTGCCCCTCGAGGAGGAGCAGCGGCGCTTCACCGACGGCAGCGTCGACGCCTGGGCCGCCCGGCTCGCCGGCCGCCGCGAGGTCCTGGGGAGCAGGCCCGGGGTGACCCTCGGCGCCGCCGTCCACTCGGTGCGCGCCGTCCCCCGCGAGGATCTGCGCGCCGCCGCCACAGCGGTCGACGCGGTCGACGCCGGCATGCCCGTGCACGTGCACCTCTCGGAGCAGCCGGCCGAGAACGTCGCGACGTCGGTCCACTACGGGCGCACGCCGACCGAGCTGCTCGACGAGGCCGGGCTGCTGCGCCCGACGCTCACCGCCGTCCACGCCACCCACCTCACCGAGCGGGACATCGCGCTGCTCGGCGACGCGGAGACGATGGCCTCCTTCTGCCCGACGACCGAGCGCGACCTCGCGGACGGGATCGGCCCGGCGCGCGCCCTCGCCGACGCCGGCGCGCACCTCACCCTCGGCTCGGACCAGCACGCGGTCATCGACCCGTTCGAGGAGATCCGCGGGCTCGAGATGCACGAGCGCCTCGCCACCAACGAGCGCGGCCGGTTCAGCCCCGAGGAGCTGCTCGACGCGGCCTCGGTCGACGGCTACCGCTCGCTCGGCGTCGAGGACGGCGGCGCCATCGCCCCCGGGCGGCTCGCCGACTTCGTCGCCGTCCGCGACGACACCGTCCGCACCATGGGCGCCCGGCCCGCGCAGATCCTGTACTGCGCCACCGCCGCCGACGTCGACACCGTCGTCGTCGGCGGCCACGTCGTCGTCGACCGCGGCGAGCACGTCCGGCTCGGCCCCGTCGGGCCGCTCTACCGGGACGCGTTCGACCTGCTGCGGGACGACCTGTGACCCTCCTCGTCACCGGCATCGGCGAGCTGACGACGCTCGACGAGGCCCGCACCAGCGGCACCGACCCGCTCGGGCTGCTCGCCGACGCCGCCGTCGTCGTCGAGGACGACGGGGCGGTCGCCTGGGTCGGTGCCGCGTCCGACGCGCCGGCGGCCGACGAGGTCCTCGACGTCGACGGCCGCGCGGTCCTCCCGGCCTTCGTCGACAGCCACACCCACCTCGTCTTCGCCGGCGACCGGGCGGCCGAGTTCGAGGCCCGGATGGCCGGGACGCCGTACGACGGCGGTGGGATCGCCACCACGGTCGCCGCCACCGCCGCGGCGGGCGACGACGAGCTGCGGGCGCTGCTCGCCGTGCGCGTCGCCGAGCTGCGCGCCCAGGGCACGGGCGCGGTCGAGATCAAGTCGGGCTACGGCCTCGACCTCGCCGCTGAGACGCGGCTGCTGCGGCTGGCCGCCGAGGTCACCGACGAGGTGACCTTCCTCGGCGCGCACGTCGTCCCGCCCGCCTACGCCGGTCGGCGCGAGGAGTACGTCGCCCTGGTGACGGGCCCGATGCTGGCCGCCGCGACGCCGTACGCCCGCTGGGCCGACGTCTTCTGCGAGCCGGGCAGCGCGCACGCCTTCGACGGCGACGAGTCGCGCACCGTGCTGGAGGCCGCCCGCGACGCCGGGCTCGGGCTGCGCGTCCACGGCGGCCAGCTCGGCCCCGGGCCGGGGGTGCGGCTGGCCGTCGAGCTCGGCGCGGCCGCGGTCGACCACTGCACCTACCTCACCGACGCGGACGTCGACGCCCTCGCCGGCAGCGACACCGTCGCCACGCTGCTTCCCGGGGTCGAGTTCTCGACCCGCTCGCCGTACCCGGACGCGCGCGGGCTGCTCGACGCCGGCGTGTCGATCGCCGTCGCCACCGACTGCAACCCGGGCACGTGCAGCTCGTCGTCGATGCCGTTCGTCATCGCCCTCGCCGTCCGCGAGATGGGGCTGACCCCGGCCGAGGCCGTGCGGGCCGCGACCCTCGGTGGGGCGACCGCGCTGCGCCGCCCCGACCTCGGGCGGGTCACCGTCGGGGCGAGGCCGGGTCTGACGGTGCTCGACGCACCGTCGTACCGGCACCTGGCCTATCGTCCTGGTGTGCCTCTCGCCCGGACCCTTTCCGCGACCCTGCCCGCCCTCCCCGGGGGTCGTTCGTGAACGGCACCCCCACCGACCGGCTGGGCGTCGAGCGGTTCGCCGACAAGGCGCCGCGGCCGTGGAACAACGGCCACGGCTCGACCCGTGAGCTGGCCCGCCGGCTGCTCGGCGTCGTCGGCCCCGACTTCGTCTGGCGGATCAGCGTCGCCGAGGTCACCGACGAGGTCGAGCTGTCGACCTTCCACGGCGTGCAGCGGACCGTCATGCCGGTCCACGGAGGCGGGATGACCCTCGACGTCGACGGCGTGGCGCACACGGTGGCGCCCTTCGAGACGTTCCGCTTCGACGCGGAGGCACGGGTGTTCGCCCGGCCCGACGACGGCGCGGTGCAGATCCTCAACGTCATGACCAAGAGCGCCCGGATGGTCGCGCACATCGACGTCGTCGACCTGCGTGTGGGGGCGCACAGCATCGCCGGGGCGACGAGCTGGGTGCAGCTGACCGGGTCGGCGTCCGTCCACACGACCGACGACCGGCAGGCCGACCTGGCCCCGCTCGACACCCTGGTGCCCCGGCCGCGGGTGAGGGTCCTGCACGGCACCGGTCGCGGCGCCGTCGTGCGGATGACCAACTACCGCGCGTACCACGCGACGGCCTGACGGTCCGAGCGAGCCGGTCGTCGTGGAGCAGCCGGAGCTGGACGCGCGCCTGCAGGCCTACTACACCGACGAGTTCGTCGAGGCCGAGCGGCTGACCACGCGGTCGGCGCAGGGGCGGCTAGAGCTCGAGCGGGTGCAGGAGGTCGTGCGGGGGCTGATCCCCGCCGGCTCGCGCGTCGTCGACGTCGGGGGCGCGACCGGGGTGCACGCGGCTGCTCTCGCGGCGGCCGGGTACGACGTCGTCCTCGTCGACCCCGTGCCGGCCCAGGTGGCGCAGGCGGCACGGGTCGGGACGTTCCGGGCCGTGGTCGGCGACGCGCGTCGGCTCGAGGTCGAGGACGACTGGGCGGACGCGGCGCTGCTGCTCGGCCCGCTCTACCACCTGGCCTCGCGCGCCGACCGGCTGACGGCGCTGCGCGAGGCGGCCCGCGTCGTGCGCCCCGGCGGCTGGGTGGTCGCCGCCGCCATCCCCCGCCTCGCCCGCCTCACCTCGATGCTCACCGCGCGGGGGCTGCCCCCGGTGTCGACGCACGAGTGGACCGCGCTGCTCGAGCGCGGCGACCCGACGGCTTTCGGTCGCTTCCCGGGAGGACACTTCCACACCGCACAGGAACTGGCCGACGAGCTGACCGACGCGGGGCTCGACGACGTCGAGGTGTTCGCCGTCGAGGGACCGGACGGGTTCGCCTTCGAGCAGCTGGCCGAGGTCGACGAGGAGGCCCACCAGGCGGCGTCGCTGCTGGCTCGTCGGTTCGGGCACCTACCGCGGGTGCGCGACCTGTCGCCGCACGTCCTCGCTGTGGGCCGCGTGCGGGAGTAGCGGCGCGTTCCGGCTCGAAGAGCTTCGAGCAACGACGCCGGATCCGGGCTGCCCGCCCCCGTTCCTCGACGATCTTCGAGGAACGTCGACACCGACGCCGGCTCGCGACCTCAGATCCGGTCGGCGATGGCCTTCGGCAGGTGACCGGCGCGCTTCTGGTACATCTGCGCGGCCTTGCGCTGGGCGGCGACCCGGGTCAGCTGGATGACGAGCCCGGAGAGCGCGGCGAAGAGCAGCGCCTCCTTCCACGACACGTCGTCGGTGTTGAGCGGGTCGTTCGGCGCCGGCTTGCCGGCGGCCTTCTCCCAGACGCCGCTGACGACCTTGTTGGCGACCGAGCCCGCGGCGACGGCCGCGGCGGTGCCGAGCAGCTTCCACGCGGTGGGACCCATGACTGCCTCCTGGTTCGGGACGTGTCGCGCGGCTCACGGGAGGCGCGCTCGCGGGTCGTCGTACCCGCTGGCTCGACCCTTTCACACCTGGCGGGTTACAGTCGGCTCACCACCACCCACGACAGGGGAGCGCCTCCGAGCGCTGAGAGTGCGGTCCGACCGCAGACCCTCGAACCTGCTCCGGTTAGCACCGGCGAAGGGAGTCGATCACCGATGAGCTCTACCCGTCTGTCCTCCGAGGCGGCCCGCCGCGGTCGGACCATCCTCGCCACGCGTCCGCTGACGCGCTGGCGCACCATCGACCTCATCACCGCCGCCGTCCTCGGCGTCGCGTTCGGGGTCGCCTACTGGGGCTGGGCGCTCGCCTACCAGGCCCCCGCCAACGGCCTCGCCGCCGTCTTCCCGCCCCTGCAGGGCATCACCGGCGCGCCCTGGCTGATGGCCGGCGTCGTCGGCGGCCTGGTCATCCGGCGCCCCGGGGCGGCGTTCTTCGTCGAGCTCGTCGCCGCCGTCGTCGAGGCGCTCGTCGGCAACCAGTGGGGCGGTGCGGCCACCCTGCTGTCCGGCAGCCTCCAGGGGATCGGCGCCGAGATCGCCTTCGCGATCCTCGGGTACGCCGCCTTCGGGCTCGGGGCCGCCGTCCTCGCCGGCGCCCTGTCGGCCCCGCTCGAGGTCGTCTACGAGTGGTTCGCGTACTGGACCGACTGGGACTGGGCCTACAAGATCGCCTACCTGTTCATCCTCACCGCGTCCGGCGCCGTCATCGCCGGCGGCCTCGGGTGGCTGCTCACCCGCGGCCTGGCCCGGGCCGGGGCGCTGACCCCGTTCCCGCCGGGCCAGGAGGAGCGCGAGGCCCGGGCGGTCTGAGCTGACCGCCCGGCTCGAGCCCGCGTCCCGCACCCGTGGCGGCGCGGCCGTGCAGGTCCGCAGGCTCACCTGGCGTCCGTACGGCGCCCCCGAGCCCGTCCTGCGCGACGTCACCCTCGACCTCGAGCCCGGCGAGCGCGTGCTGCTCGCCGGGCCGAGCGGGTCCGGGAAGTCCAGCCTGCTGCGCGCGCTCGGTGGGCTGCTGCTCACCGCCGACGCCGGCGACCTCGACGGCGAGGTGCTCCTCGACGGTGCCGACCCGCAGGCGCGGCCCGGCACCGTCGGCCTCGTCCTGCAGGACCCGGGCTCGGGCGTCGTCGCCTCGACGGTGGGGCGCGACGTCGCCTTCGGGCTGGAGAACCTGGGCCTGCCGCCGGCCGCGATGGCTGCACCCGTCGCCGAGGCGCTGCGCGACGTGCGGCTCGACCTGCCGCTGTCGACGCCGCCCTCGACGCTGTCGGGTGGGGAGCAACAACGGCTCGCCCTGGCCGGCGCCCTCGCGCTGGCCCCGCGGCTGCTGCTGCTCGACGAACCCCTCGCGATGCTCGACGAGGCGACCGCGACGACGGTGCGCGACGTCGTCGTCGACGTCGCGGCCCGGCGCGGGCTCACCCTCGTCGTCGTCGAGCACCGCCTCGGGCCGTGGCTCGACCACGTCGACCGGCTCGTCGTCCTCGGCCCGGGCGGGGTCCCGCTCGCCGACGGCGAGCCGGAGCAGGTGATGTCGCAGCAGGCCGACGCCCTCCTCGCCGCCGGGGTGTGGCTGCCCGGGCGCCCCGACCCGGCGCCCACAGCGCTCGACCTGCGGTGGGGACCGCCCGAGGTGGCGCCGGGCGAGCCCGTCGCGAGCGCCCACCGGGTCACCGTGCGCCGGACTTCACGGACCCTGTCCGGCCCGGCCCGCGAGACCCTCGCGGTCGACCGAGCCGACCTCGACGTGCCCGCCGGTCGCGTCAGTGCCCTCGTCGGCCCGAGCGGGGCGGGGAAGTCGACCCTCATGGCGACCGTCGGCGGGCTCGTCGCCCCCGACACCGGGTCCGTGTCCTGGGCGACGGAGGCCGCCCGCCCACCGCACCGCCTGCCGGCCCGCGACCTCGCCGCCCGCGTCGCGTGGGTGCCGCAGCGCGCGGCCAGCACCGTCGTCGCCCGGACCGTGCGCGACGAGGTGCTCGCCACCCCGCGCGCGCTCGGCCGCGACGACGCCGAGACCAGGGCGCGTGCCGACGCGCTGCTCGAGGGGCTCGGGCTCGCGCACCGCGCCGGCCTCGACCCGCGCCGGCTCTCCGGCGGCGAGCAGCGTCGGCTCGCGCTCGCCGCGGCCGCCGTCCACCAGCCCGCGTTGCTGCTGGCCGACGAACCGACGGTCGGGCAGGACCGGCACACCTGGGCCGCGGTCACGGGCGTCCTCGCCTCGCTGCGCGCCGCCGGCTCCGGGGTCCTCGTCACCACGCACGACGCCGGCCTCGTCGCGCGCGCCGACACGGTGCACCGGGTCGAGCGGCCCGTCGCTCCTCCCGCGGCGGAGGCCGCCGTACGGAGTCCCCTCGCCGCGCGGTGCGGGCCCCTCGCCCTCCTGCTCGCCTCGGCTCTCGTCCTGCCGCTGCCCGCGGTCCTCACGTCGTGGACCCAGGGTCTGCTCGTCCTGGTCGCCGAGCTGCTGCTCGCCGGCGTCGCCCTCGCGGCCCCCGGCGAGGGCGCGAGGCCGGGAGGACGCCTGCGGCGCCTCGCGACCCGGCTCGTCGGGCCGGTCGTCGGTGTGGCCGGTGTGGTCTGGTCGACGTGGCTGCTCGGCGGTCACGACGTCGCCGTCGCGGCCGGTGCCGGGCTGCGGGTCCTGACGATGGTCGTCCCGTCGGTGGTCCTGCTCGCGTACGTCGACCCGGACGCGCTCGGCGACCACCTCGCCCAGCGCCTGCGGCTGCCGGCCCGGCCGGTCGTCGCGATCTCCGTCGCCCTGCAGCGGTTCCAGGCGCTCGGCGACCTGTGGGCGGAGCTCCGTACGGCCCGGCGGGTACGCGGGGTCGGCGGCGGCCGGTCACCGCTGGCGCGCGGGCGCGACGTCCTCGCGACGACGTTCGGCCTGCTCGTCGGCGCCCTCGACGACGCCGCCGTGCTCGCGGTGGCCATGGACGCCCGCGGCTTCGGCGCGGCCCACGAGCGGACCTGGGCGGGCGGGGCCCCGTGGCACCGTCGCGACACGGTCGTCGTGCTCCTCGGGCTCGTGCCGCTGCTGGTGGCCGTCGCCGGGCGTCTCCTCCTGCCCGGCTAGGGTCGCGGCGTGCGCCTGCTGCTCGTCCGACACGGTGAGACCCCGAACAACGTCGGCATGCTCCTCGACACCGCGGTCCCCGGCGCGGACCTCACCGACACGGGCCGCGATCAGGCGCGGGGCCTCGTCGCGCGGCTCGCCGACGAGCCGGTCGACGCGCTGTTCGTCTCCGACCTCGTGCGCACCCACCAGACCGCGGCGCCGTACGCCGCCGCGCGCGGCCTCACCCCGCAGGTGCGCGGCGGCCTGCGCGAGATCCAGGCCGGGGACTGGGAGATGACCGGCGACCCCGAGGAGTGGAAGGCCTACCTCGAGGTCATCGGCCGCTGGTTCTCCGGCGAGCTCGACGCGCGGGTCCCCGGCGGGGAGACCGGCGCCGAGGTGCTGCAGCGGTACGACGCCGTCGTCGCCGAGGCCGCCGACCACGCCTGCGCGATGGTCGTCAGCCACGGCGCGGCGATCCGCGCCTGGTGCGGCCTGCGCGCGGGCAACGTCGACCGCGACTTCGTCTCGCGGACCCGCCTCGGCAACACCGCGGTCGTCGCCCTCGAGGGGTCGCCGCAGACCGGTTGGCAGGTCGTCACCTGGGACGACACCGCCGTCGGCGGGATGTGACCGCAGCGTCCGGGACCTCGACGGCGGCGCGGGCTCAGGCCCTCGGGTAGACCACCTCGCACGAGACGAAGGTCGGCCCGCCGACGTCGTGGCACAGGTCCCGGCCGGGGCCGCCGTCGAGGGTCGTGGGGTCACCGCCCTTGGGGTTGAGCCGGTCCGAGCCGGCGTCGCCGTACAGCCGGTCGGTCCCGCCGTTGCCGTAGAGGGTGTCGTCACCGGGCCCGCCGTGCAGCACGTCGGGTCCCCGGGTGCCGTAGAGGACGTCGTCCCCCGGGCCGCCCTCGACCGCGACGCCGGCGACGGCGACGAGACCGGGGTGGACGAGGTCGTCACCCGGCCCGCCGTCCAGGGTCTGCGCGCCGTAGAGGGTGTCGTCACCGTCCCCGCCGTCGTAGCGGACCCCGGTCTGCCGGCGGATCGAGCCGATCGTGTCGTCCCCGTCGTCGCCCTGCGCCGTGAGCGCGAAGAAGATCCGGTCGTCACCGGCGTTGCCGAGCACCAGCCCGGCCCGCAGCGTCGAGAGGTCGTTCCCGTCACCCAGCCGCACCCGGCTCGCGGCGGCGCCCGGGGTGGCGATGCCGTCGACGACGTCGTCGCCCTCCTTGGTGTCGATGAAGGCCTGCCCCGCGTGCGACGACATCGTCACGTGGTCGTCACCCGGACCGGTGCGGACGCGGGAGGACCCCTTGCCGAGCTGCACGCTGTCGTCCCCGTTCCCGGTGAGCGCCGTGACGGAGCCCTCCCCGGAGTCGCCCGTCGTCACGATGTCGTCCCCGTCCTCGCCCTGGACGAAGTCCCGGCCGAGACCCGTGTCGATCCGGTCGTCGCCGGGACCGCCGCTCACGACGTCGTCGCCCGGGCCACCGCAGATGACGTCGTCCCCGGCGTAGCCGTAGATCCGGTCGTCCCCCGCGCCGCCGGCGATGACGTCGGGGCCCGTCGTCGCGTAGATGACGTCGTCCCCGGCCGTCCCCGAGACGGTGACCGGCAGCCCCAGGCAGGTCGACGCCTCCTGCGGGGCGCCGTACGCCGCCCCGGCCGTCACCAGCCCCGCACCGGCGCCGAGGACGAGCCCCGCCACCGCGGCCAGCCACCTGCGGCGACGACGACGTCCCCCATCGGTCGGCGTCCTGCCCTGCCCGCGTCCCTCGTGCTCGTCCCGCATCGCGTCGGCCCTCCGGTTCCGCCCCCCTGCGGTCCCCCTGCCCCCCGGCCCTCGCACCGTAACGGTTCGGTCGTCGGAGGACGAGGCCTTCGCTGCGTTGCATTACATAGGTTGCCTATGCAAAACTGGTTTCTATGAGCAACCTGGCCGATCGTCGTACCGCCTCCGCGGACGCCCTCGGGTCGGACCTGCTCTCGGCCGTCGCCCGGCTCAACCGGTTCGCCACGCAGCAGGCGGGCCTGGACCTGCCGTTCGCGCAGGTCCGGCTGCTCGCGCTCGTCGACGAGCGCGGCCCGGCCCGGATCGGTGACCTCGCCGCCCTCGACAGCTGCTCGCAGCCGACGATGACGGCCCAGGTCCGCCGCCTCGAGGCGCAGGGCCTCGTCGACCGGGTCGACGACCCCAGCGACGCCCGGGCGGTCCTCGTGTCGGTGACCGCCGCCGGCCGCCGGCTGCTCGACCGGGCCCGTGAGGCCCGCGGTGCGGTGCTCGCGCCGTACGTGACCCAGCTCGACGGCGACGACCTCGCCGCCCTCGAGCGCGCGGTCCCCGTCCTGCAGCGGCTCGTCGCCGCCGCGCAGCGCGACGCCACCGGCACCCCCTCGTCCACCACCCCCCATCGCAAGGAGAGCTGATCGCCCATGTGGCGCCAACCCAAGGCCGTCTGGGCCGTCGCCTTCGCGTCCGTCATCGCCTTCATGGGCATCGGGCTCGTCGACCCCATCCTCAAGCCGATCGCCGACCAGCTGCACGCCAGCGCGTCGCAGGTCTCGCTCCTCTTCACCAGCTACATGGCCGTCATGGGCGTCGCGATGCTCGTCACCGGCGTCGTCTCCAGCCGCATCGGCGCGAAGAAGACGCTGCTCGCCGGCCTCGTCATCATCATCATCGGCGCGGGTCTCGCCGGGTCGTCGCAGACCGTCATGGCCATCGTCGGCTGGCGCGCGCTGTGGGGTCTCGGCAACGCGCTGTTCGTCGCCACCGCCCTCGCGACGATCGTCAGCTCGGCCCGCGGCTCGGTCGCCCAGGCGATCATCCTGTACGAGGCCGCGCTCGGCCTCGGCATCGCCGTCGGCCCCCTCGTCGGCGGCCTGCTCGGCGGGATCTCCTGGCGCGGGCCGTTCTTCGGCGTCTCCGTCCTCATGGCCATCGCCGTCGTCGTCACCGCCTTCGCGCTGCCCGCAACCCCGCCGGCCGCCAAGCCGACCAGCCTCGCCGACCCGTTCCGGGCGCTGCGCCACCGCGGCCTGCTCGGCGTCGCGATCACCGCGCTGCTCTACAACTTCGGCTTCTTCACGCTGCTGGCCTACACGCCGTTCCCGCTCGACATGGACGCGCACCGGATCGGCCTGATCTTCTTCGGCTGGGGCGTCTGCCTCGCCTTCACCTCGGTCGTCGTCGCCCCGCGGCTGCAGCACCGGTTCGGCACCGTGCCGACCCTGCTGGTCAACCTCACGCTGCTCGCCGCGACGCTCGCGGTCATGGCGATCGGCACCGACACCAAGGCCGTCCTCGTCGTCTGCGTCATCGTCGCCGGTCTCTTCCTGGGCATCAACAACACGCTCGTCACCGAGACCGTGATGAAGGCCGCCCCGGTCGAGCGCGGCACCGCGTCGGCGGCGTACAGCTTCGTGCGCTTCCTCGGTGGGGCGCTCGCCCCGTGGCTCGCGGGCAAGCTCGGCGAGGAGGTCAACGTGCACGTGCCGTTCTGGGTCGGCGCCGGCGGCGTCCTGCTCGCCGTCCTCGCCCTCACCGTCACCCGCCCCTACCTGCGCGGCATCGACGCCGAGGAGGAGACGAAGGTCGAGGAGCTCGAGGACGAGGCGCTCGCCGTCAGCGTCAGCGAGGCCTGACCCGACCCACCACCAGGGGACGTCTTCTTGCTCCGGATGTGCCCGTCCGAGCCCGATCCCGGCTCAGGACGGTCACATCGGAAGCAAGAAGACGTCCTTGTCGCGTGCGGTCAGAAGGTGTAGCCGAACCGCTCGATGTCGGGGGCGAAGGCGCGGGCGACGGCCTCGCGGGTCTCGTCGTCGTACAGCTCGCGGTAGTCGCCCCGGGCGCTGGTGTTCTTGCGCGGCAACGACACCCCGCTCAGCCCGCGCTCGGCGCAGAGCGCGGTGAAGTCCTCGTCGAGCGACTCGACCCGCAGCACCGTGCCGACCTTGAGCCGGCCGTGCCCGTCGCCGGCGAAGTCGGTGAACGTCGTGAACGCCGAGCCGGACCCGCCGGCGAGGACGTAGTCGCGGAAGTCGAGCCCGGTCGCGCGGCCGTGCTTCTGCGGCACGCTCTGGCGCTGGTAGTGGTAGACCGAGACCATCCGGTCCCACGGGTTGCGCACGACCGCGACCCGGTGCAGCGACGTCACCGCCGGCCGCCAGCGGAAGAGCGACTCGAACTCGCGGGCGTCCATGTGCTTCCACGGCCCCCGGCGGCGCAGCGCCTGGTGCCCGACCCGCGCGTACGCCTCCCACAGCGCCGACCGCTCGCCGTGCAGGGCCGCCTCGATCGAGCTCGACCCGGCCTTGTTGTAGGCGAGGAAGACGAGCCCGAGGCGGGGGAGCACCATCACGCGTCGGAAGGTAGCACCCACCTATGCTGACCGTGTGGCCCTCCCGCAGCTGCGCCCGTCGCAGGTCGGCGGGTCCACCCGCACCTGGCGCGCGACCGGCACGGCCGCCTCGCTCGTCCTCGCCGCCGCCTCGTGGGGGTGCGCGGCGGTGCCGCACGAGTACTCCCCCGTCGTCTGGCCGGGCCTGGTCCCGTGGCGCGCCGAGGGCGGGTCGAACCTCGCCGCCCTGCTCGTCGTCCTCGCCACCGCCGTCCTGCTCTACGCGTGGTGGGCGCTGCGCGACCGGCTCGACACCGCCCGCGCGGTGCGCGTCACGACGGCCTGGTGGGGCGCCCCGCTCGTGCTCAGCGCGCCGCTCTTCAGCCGGGACGTGTGGTCGTACGCCGCCCAGGGCCTGCTGCTGCACACCGGCGGCGACCCCTACACCCAGGGCGTCCGGGGTCTGCCCTCCCCCTGGGTGGAGAGCGTCGCGCGGACCTGGCTGGACACCCCGGCGCCGTACGGGCCGGTCTTCCTCGACCTCGCCCGCGCCGTCGCCGCGCTCTCCGGCGGCCACCTGCTGCTCGCACTGCTCCTGCTGCGGCTGCTCGCCGTCGCCGCCGTCGCCGTGCTCGTCCTCGCCGTACCCGCCCTGGCCGCCCGGCTCGGGGCGGGACCGGCCGCCGCCGCCCGCGCCGGGTGGCTCGGCGCCCTCGCCCCACTGGGCCTGACCCACCTGGTCTCCGGCGCCCACAACGACGCGCTCATGGCGGCCGGGCTCGTCCTCGCCGCGCTGCTCGCCGCCGACCGGCGGTGGCTCGGCGCCCTCGTCGTCGTCGCGCTCGCCGCCGCGGTCAAGGCCCCGGCCGCGGTGGCCGTCCCGTTCCTCGCGCTGCTGTGGGCGGCCGCCCCGGGGCGGTCCACGGCCGCGGTCGTGGGGCGGACGGTGGCCGGATCCCTCGCCGCCGCAGCGGTGTTCGCGCTGGTCAGCCTGGCGAGCGGGCTCGGCTTCGGCTGGGTGCGGGCGCTGTCGACGCCGGGTCTGGCGAGCACGTGGCTGTCGGTGCCGACCGCCTGGGGGACCGTCGCCGGGTGGGTCGCGAGCGCCGCCGGCGGCGACGGGGCGGCGGTCGCCGACCGCGCCACCGCCCTTCTGCGGCTCATCGCGTACGGCGTCCTCGCCGTCCTGCTCGTCGTGCTCTTCGTCCAGGCGCTGCACCACCGCGACGACCGGGCCGCGGTCCTGCGGCGGGCCGGCTGGGCGGTGCTCGCCGTCGCGCTGCTGTCCGGGTCGTTCTACCCGTGGTACCTGCTGTGGGCGCTGCCCCTGCTGGCCGCGGCGCTCGCGCCGGGCGACCCCGGGCGCGACACCCGACGCGACACCGGACGGGAGGCGGCGGGGCGTCGTACGGGCACGGGGCTGGCGCTGCTCGCGGCCGCGCTCTCCGTCGCCGTGCTGCCCGGCGGCTACTCGCTCGCGTACTCGACCACGTCGGTCGGGGCGCCGCTCATGGTGCTGCTCAGCCTCGTCCTGCTCGCGCTCGTGGCGCGGACCGCTGCCCGACACGTGAGATCTCGCGTCCGCTGACCGGTCGCTCGGTGGGACAGTGGTCGCCATGCGGGAGATCGTCCAGAGCCGGAAGCTGCAGGGCGTGCGCTACGACGTGCGCGGACCGATCCTCGTGGAGGCCCAGCGGCTCGAGGCCGAGGGGCACAAGATCCTCAAGCTCAACATCGGCAACACGGCGCCGTTCGGGTTCGAGGCGCCCGAGGCCATCGTCGCCGACATGGTCCGCCACCTGCCCGAGGCGCAGGGCTACAGCGACAGCCGCGGGATCTACTCGGCGCGCACGGCGGTCGCGCAGTACTACCAGTCGCGCGGGCTGACCGACGTCGTCGTCGACGACGTCTTCATCGGCAACGGGGTCAGCGAGCTCATCTCGATGGTGCTCACCGCCTTCGTCGACGACGGCAACGAGGTGCTCGTGCCGGCGCCGGACTATCCGCTGTGGACCGGCGCGGTGACCCTCGCCGGCGGGACGCCGGTGCACTACCGGTGCGACGAGGAGAACGGGTGGGACCCCGACCTCGCCGACGTCGAGGCCAAGATCACCCCGAACACCCACGCGCTCGTCGTCATCAACCCCAACAACCCGACCGGTGCCGTCTACAGCGAGGCGACGGTGCGCGGGCTCGTGGACATCGCCCGGCGGCACCAGCTCGTCCTCATGGCCGACGAGATCTACGAGAAGATCATCTTCGACGACGCGGTCCACCACCACGTCGCGACGTTCGCCGGCGACGACGTCCTGTGCCTGACCTTCTCGGGGCTGTCCAAGGCCTATCGCGCGTGCGGCTACCGCGCCGGCTGGGTCATGGTGTCCGGTCCCAAGCACATGGCGGCCGACTTCCTCGAGGGCCTGACCCTGCTGGCCAACATGCGGATGTGCGCCAACGTCCCCGGCCAGCACGCCATCCAGACGGCGCTCGGCGGCTACCAGTCGATCCACGAGCTCGTCGTCCCCGGTGGCCGGTTCTACGAGCAGACCCAGCTCGCCGCCGACCTGCTCAACAAGATCGACGGGGTCTCGTGCGTCACGCCGAGGGGCGCCCTGTACTGCTTCCCGCGACTGGACCCGGCGGTGCACCGGATCCACGACGACCAGCGCTTCGTCATCGACCTGCTGCGGGCCAAGAAGCTGCTCGTCACCCACGGCACCGGGTTCAACTGGTTCGCGCCGGACCACTTCCGGCTCGTCTGCCTCCCGGACGAGGACGTCCTCACCGAGGCGATCGGGCGGATCGGCGAGTTCCTCGAGACCTACTCCCAGGACGACTGACCCCTGCGAATCGGATTCGGTCCGCTCGGCTCGGGTCGTGACCCGCGCCGACCCCGGCGAATCCGATTCGCAGGGGTCGGGGTCAGGACGCCGTACGGAGGGTCTGCTCGAGGGTCGCGGTCGGGCGGCCGATGAGGCGCGACAGGTCGCCGGTCTGCAGGGCCAGGTCGCCGCGGGCGGTGCCCGCGTCGGTCGCGACGGCGAAGAAGACGCCGCCCTCGGGGACGCCGGCCGCGGTCAGCGCCTCGCGCTGGCCGTCGGCGTCGACGCGGGTGACGGTCACCGGCGTGCCGGTCACGCGCGAGAGGACGGCGGCGAGGTCGTCCTGCGTCCAGGCCTCGTCACCGGAGAGCTCGTAGACCTCCGGCAGGTCGGCGACCGGCGTGGTGAGGACGACGGCGGCGGCCTCGGCGTAGTCGGCGCGGGCGGCGCTCGCGACCCGGCCGTCGCCGGCGCTCGTCAGCACGGTGCCGGTGGCCTTGGCCTGCTCGGGCGCGCCGAGGTAGTTCTCGTGGTACCAGCCGTTGCGCAGGAAGGTGTGCGGCAGGCCGCTCTCGGCGAGGACCTGCTCGGTGACGACGTGGTCGGGCGCGACGGGCAGCGTCGAGGTGGGGGCGGCGAGGACGCTCGTGTAGGCCACGTGCCCGACGCCGGCCTCCTTCGCGGCGGCGACGACGTTGCGGTGCTGCTGCTCGCGGCTGCCGAACTCGTTGCCCGAGACGAAGAGCAGGCGGTCGACGCCGGCGAAGGCGGCGGTGAGGGCCGCCGGGTCGTCGTACGACGCGACGCGGACGTCGACCCCGCGCTCGGCGAGATCAGCGGCCTTGGCGCCGTCGCGGACGACGGCGACGACGTCGGAGGCGGGGACGCGGGTGAGCAGCGCGTCGAGGACGAGGCGGCCGAGCTGGCCGGTGGCGGCGGTGATGGCGATCGTGGTCATGGGCCCGACCGTACACTCACTCTGAGTTAGTACCAACTTTTGGTTAGTGCTAACTCGCTGATAGCCTCTGCGGTGAGGAGGACCCATGGACCAGCCGGCGTACGACGTCTTCAGCACCCGGTGCCCGTCCCGGCGGACCCTCGAGGTCGTCACCGGTCGTTGGGGCACGCTCACCCTCGCCGCCCTGCGCGACGGGTCGCACCGCTTCGGCGAGCTGCGCCGCCGGGTCGACGGCGTGAGCGAGAAGATGCTCAGCCAGACCCTCAAGGCGCTCGAGGCCGACGGCCTCGTCGCCCGCACCGACCACGGCAGCGTCCCGCCGCGGGTCGACTACGCCCTGACCGAGCAGGGACGGGTCGTCGCCGACGCGGTCGTCGGGCTCATCGACGCGGTCTACGAGGTGCAGCCGGCGCTGCCGGAGGCCGTCGAGCGCTGAGCATCAGGTCCCGGCCTGCGAGCGCGAGGCCACGGCGAGGAAGAACACGAGCGCGACGACGAGCGCGACGACGGCGAGCCCGAGCAGGACCGTGCCGACGATCCCGAGGACCCGGCCCACGACGGCGAGGGTGCGCTGGTCCGCCGGCACCTCACCGGCGTCGACCGCGCGCAGGGCGCGGTTGGCCAGGACGATGGCGAGAGGCCCGAGCGGCCACACCGCGACGACCGAGAAGACACCGACGACGAACGCCGCCACGGCCGGACCGGTGCGCGCGTTCGTGACGGACGCCGGGTCGCGGTGGTAGGACGGCAGCGGCTCCCCGGGACGGGAGTCCTGCGGCGTGGTCATGCGCCGCACGCTATCGCCGACCACGCTCAGGAGGACCGATGACCGGTGGTGCGGTGACGGCGCTCGTCGTCGCGGGTGGCGCGTCCACCCGGTACGGCGCCGACAAGCTCGCCGAGCCGCTCGGCGCGACGACGGTGCTCGGGCACCTCGTCAACACCCTGCCGCCGGACTGGGCGGTCGTCGTGGTCGGCGAGCGTCGCCCGCTCCCGCGCGACGTCACGTGGGTCCGCGACGAGCCGCCGGGCGGCGGCCCGCTGGCCGGCATCGCGGCCGGCTCGGGGGCCGTGACCACGGAGGCGCTCGTCGTCGTCGGCGGCGACATGCCGCTCGCCGCCCCCGGGGCGGTCGCCCTCGCGCAGGCCCTCGACGGGGCGCCGTACGACGTCGCGGCGGTGGCTGCCGCGCTCGAGCACGCCCGGGCGCACCCGCTGCTCGTCGCATGGCGGACGGCGGCGCTGCGCGCGGCCCTGCCGGCCGACCCCCGCGACGGCCGGGTGCGCGCCGTGCTCGACGCCGTCCCGTACCGCCTGCTCGACGTCGGGGCGGACCCCGTCCTCGACGTCGACACCCCCGCCGCGCTCGACCTCGTCCGCCGTAGGTTGGACGCATGAAGGCCATCACCGTCCCGCAACCCGGCGGCCCCGACGCGCTCGTTCTCGCCGACGTCCCCGACCCCGAGCCCGACGCCGGCGAGGTCCTCGTCGAGGTCGTCGCCGCCGGCGTCAACCGGGCTGACGTCATGCAGCGGCAGGGGTTCTACGACCCGCCGCCCGGCGCGTCGCCGTACCCCGGCCTGGAGGTGAGCGGCCGCGTCGTCGCGCTCGGCGCGGGCGACACCGGCGGCTGGCGGGTCGGCGACGAGGTCTGCGCGCTGCTGAGCGGCGGCGGGTACGCCGAGAGGGTCGCCGTCCCGGCCGGGCAGCTGCTGCCGGTGCCCGACGGGGTCGGGCTCGTCGAGGCGGCGGCGCTGCCGGAGGTCGCCTCGACGGTCTGGTCGAACCTCGTCATGACCGCGCGCCTCCGCGAGGGCGAGACCCTCCTGGTCCACGGCGGGTCCTCCGGCATCGGGACGATGGCCATCCAGGTCGCGAGGCAGCTCGGCGCCCGGGTCGCGGTCACCGCGGGGTCGGCCGAGAAGCTCGAGGCGTGCCGCGCGCTCGGCGCCGACGTCCTCGTCAACTACCGCGACGACGACTTCGTCGCGCGGGTGCGCGAGGAGACGGACGGTCGCGGCGCCGACGTCGTGCTCGACGTCATCGGCGCGAAGTACCTGGCCCGCAACATCGAGGTCCTCGCGCGCGACGGCCGACTCGTCGTCATCGGTCTGCAGGGCGGCACCAAGGCCGAGGTCGACCTCGGCGCGATGCTCGCCAAGCGCGCCACCCTGCACGCGACGGCGCTGCGCAGCCGTTCGCTCGAGGCCAAGGCGGGGATCGTCGCGCAGGTGCGCGAGCACGTGTGGCCGATGGTCATGAGCGGCGCGGTGAAGCCGATCGTCCACGGGACGTTCCCGCTCGCCGAGGCCGGCCGCGCCCAGCAGGTCATGGAGGACTCGTCGCACGTCGGCAAGCTGCTGCTCACCACCTGACCCCTGCGTCCGCACCGACGAGGCACCGGTGCCTCGTCGGTGCGGACGTCTTGACGGCCCCCTATACCGGGTATACCCTCTCGCTCACGCCAGTCGGTATACCGGGTATAGGGGGTTCGGCATGTCCGTCCGCAACGGCATCCTCGCGCTGCTCGACGAGGAACCGATGTACGGCGCCCGGCTGCGCGCCGAGTTCGAGGCGCGCACCGGCGGCACCTGGCCGCTCAACGTGGGACAGGTCTACACGACCCTCGCCCGGCTCGAGCGGGACGGGCTGGTCGAGCCGCTCGGGGGCTCGACCGGACCGGTCCCGGCGGGGGACGAGCCCGCCGGACCGGGCGGGACGACGTACGGGCTCACCGAGGCGGGCCGGCGCGAGGCGCGGGGCTGGTGGGCGACTCCCGTCAGCCGCGAGGGGGCGCCGCGCGACGAGCTCGTCATCAAGCTCGCCCTCGCGGTGACCGCGCCGGGCGTCGACGTCGCGCAGGTCGTCCAGACCCAGCGCACGGCGACCCTGACCCACCTGCGCGACCTCACCCGGCTCAAAGCCCGGGTGCCCGGCGACCCCGAGGCGGCCGACCTGGCCTGGTCGCTCGTCCTCGAGCACCACCTGTTCACCGCGGAGGCCGAGGCGCGGTGGCTCGACCACGTCGAGTCGCGGCTCGCCCGCCGGGCGGCCCAGGGCCCGGCGCCGGCGGCCGTGCCCGCGCCGGAGCCGGCCGAGCCGGTCCGAGGGGGCGGGCGATGAGCGAGGTCGCCCTCTCCCTCGTCGGCGTCTCGCGGGTCCACGGCAGCGGCGACACCGCCGTCCGCGCCCTCGACGGCGTCAGCCTCGACCTGCACCTCGGCGAGCTCGTCGCCGTCATGGGCCCGAGCGGCTCCGGCAAGTCGACCCTCCTGACGGTGGCCGGCGCCCTCGACCGGCCGACGGCGGGCAGCGTCCTCGTCCACGGGACCGACACCGGGTCGCTGTCGGCACGCGACCTCGCCCGGCTGCGCCGGCGCCGGATCGGCGTCGTCTTCCAGGACCTCAACCTCGTGCCCAGCCTCACCGCCGCCGAGAACGTCGCGCTCCCGCTCGAGCTCGACGGGGACCGCGCCCGCCACGCGCGCCGCCAGGCCCTCGACGCCCTCGACCAGCTGGGCCTGCGAGCGCTGGCCGACCGGTTCCCCGACCAGCTGTCCGGCGGGCAGCAGCAGCGGGTCGCGATCTGCCGGGCCCTCGTCGGGCGCCGCCGGATCGTCCTCGCCGACGAGCCCACCGGGGCGCTCGACACGGAGACGGGCGACGAGGTCCTGGCCGTGCTGCGCCGACGGTGCGACGAGGGAGCCGCGGGGCTGCTCGTCACCCACGAGGCGCGGCACGCGGCCTGGGCCGACCGGGTCGTGTTCCTGCGCGACGGCCGCGTCGTCGACTCGACCGGCGCGAGCACCGGCCCGGAGTCGCTGCTCGCGACCGTCCCCGGCCGCGGGTGAGGGCGGCGTGACCTCGCGACGCGGCGCCCGCCCGGCCGGAGCCGACTGGCGCGCGTCCTGGCGGCTGGCCCTGCGGATGGGTCGGCGCGACGTCCGTCGCCACCGCGGACGCAGCCTGCTCATCGGCGTCCTCGTCCTGCTCCCCGTCGCCGCGCTCGTCGTCGTGTCCACCCTGGCGGCCACCAGCTCGCTGTCCGCCGACGAGCGCCTCGCGCTCGACACCGGCTCGGCCGGCGCCGCCCTCGTGCTCGACCACGACGCGACCGAGCCGCTGCCCGGGTGGTCGACCGGCCACGAGGCCCAGGCGGTGCGACGGCTGCTGGGCGGCCGGGTCACAGTCGTCAGCTCGGGCCAGGTGACGGCCCGCCAGGGCCGCCGCGACGTCCCCGTCGACGTGCTCGGGGTCGACGGCGCCGTCGACGCGCACGGTCGGGCCGCCCTCACCTCCGGGCGCTGGCCCCGCACGGCCGACGAGGTCCTCGTCACCCCGGTCGGCCGTCAGGCGGGCCTGCCGGAGTCCGGGAGCCTCACCGTGCGGACCGGCGCCGACGCGACCCGGACGCTGACGGTCGTCGGGACGGGGACCGGGCTGGTCGTCTTCGGCAGCGTCAACCTGGGTCCCGCCGGGCTGGTCGCCCTCCCGTCCGTCGGACCCGGCGCCCTCGCCCCCCAGTCGGGCTCCGCGGCCCCGGAGCTCCTGCTCACCCGGGACCACGCCGTCACCGTCGCCGAACGGACCCGGCTGGACGCCGCCGGCCTGCGGGTCCTCGACCGGCAGGACGGGTCGGCGCCGCCCCGCACCTCCGGGGACGCGTCCGACCCGTCGACCCTCGCCCTGTGGACGGGCGTCGGCTCGACGATCCTGCTGCTGCTCACGGGCCTGCTCGCCGGTCCGGCCTTCGCCATCGGCGCGATCCGTCAGCGGCACGCCCTGGCCCTGCTCGCGGTGACCGGGGCGACGACGCGGCAGCTGCGCCGGACGGTGCTCGGGCAGGCCCTCGTCCTCGGTGTCCTGGGGGCGGGCACCGGCGGCGCCCTCGGCCTCGGGGTCTCCGCGGCGCTGGTCGCGACGCTCCGGGCGCGGGACCCGCGCGCGTGGTGGCAGCCGTACGACGTCCCGTGGCCGGCGATCCTCGTCGCACTCACCCTCGCCGTGGCCGGCTCGGTCGTCTCGGCGCTCCTGCCGGCCCGGGGCCTCGGGCGGCTCGACGTCGTCCGGGTGCTGCGCGGGCAGCTCGTCAGCCCCCGGCTGCACCGCGGCCTGCCGGTGGTGGGTCTGGTCCTGCTCGTGCCCGGCACGGTGGGGCTCTGCCTGGCCGCCGCCCGCTCCGAGACCGGCGGGACCGACAGCACGACGATCACCCTGCTCGTCGTCGGAGGGACGGTGCTGCTGCTCCTCGGTGCGCTCGGCGTCATCCCCGGTCTGCTCGTCCTCACCGGCCGCCTCCTGCGCGGCGCGCCGGTGGCCGTCCGCATGGCGGTGCGCGACGCCGCAAGGCAGCGGGGCCGCGCCACCCCGACCGTGCTCGCCGTCTGCGTGGTCAGCGCCGCGCTCTGCGCCGTGGCGGTGCTCGCCGCCAGCAGCACCGAGCACGACCGCCGCAGCTACGTCCCGCGGTTCGCCGACGGCGCGGGTCAGGTCCTCGCCGGTCCCGACGACACGACCTGGGACACCGCCGCCGGTCGGGCGGACCTCGCCGCGCTCGTGCGCGAGGTCGACCCGCACCTGCGTCTGCTCGACCTCGGCACCGTGTCCACCGACCCCGGGGTCACGCAGGGCCGACCCGGGACCCCCACCCGTCTCGTCGTCGGCCTGCGGCCCGGGTGCTCGGCGGCGCAGGCCGCGGCGGCCCTCGACCCGATGTCCTCCGCTCCCGTCCCGGGCTGCCTCGCCCCGGCCAGCCTCCCCGGCGCGGAGCACGGCGGGATCGCCGTCGTCGACGCGACGTACGCCGCCCGTGTGCTGGGGCTCGACGAGGCCAGCGCTCGGCTGCTCGCGCAGGGCGGGCTCGTCGCCGCGGACGGCGACGGCAGACCGGCGGGTCCGATCGCGACCGGGCCCGGCGAGCCGGCGATGATCGGGTCGGGCGACGCCGCCCTCCCCGTCGTCGACGGAGGCGTCCTGGTGGCCGACGGCCCGCTCCGGACGGCGCCCGCCTCGGCCACGGGTGAGCCGCTTCCGACCGTGTTCGCCGGCACCCCGCGGCTCGTGCGGCTCGCGGCGGCCTCCGCGCCGCGGGCGCGCTTCGCCGCCCTCGCGGGGTCCGGGGCCGTGGTCACCCCCGAGACCGCCGCGCGTTTCGGGTGGTCGCACCCGGCCGGTGCGTCCCTCGTCGTCGACGACCGCGGCCCGATGGACGCGGCGACCGAGGCCGCGCTGGGCGCCGCGCTGGACCGCGCCTCGCCGGGCGCTCGGATCGACGTCGAGCGCGGGTACGACGCCTCGTCGAACGGCCTCGCCACGTCCATCGTCCTGCTCGTCGCGGGGTTCCTCGTCCTCGTCGCCACCTTGGTCGCCACCGGGCTGTCGCAGGCGGAGGCCGAACCGCTCGGGCTGACGATGAGCGCCGTCGGCGCCACCCGCGGCACGCGTCGCCGGCTCGCCGCCGCCCAGGCCGCCACCCTGAGCCTGGTCGGGATGCTGTTCGGGGTGGCGCTCGGCCTCGCGCCCGGGGTCGTGATGGCCCTGTCGGCCACGACCCCGCGCGAGGGGGACACCCTGCCCGTGCCGTCCGTGGTGGTGGTCCCGTGGCCGACCCTGTCGCTCGTCCTCGTCCTCGTCCCGACCCTGGCGGCGCTCGTCGCCCTGGCGACGGTCCGACGCGACGTCGGCGCCGCGCCCCGCGTCGCCTGACCTTGCGTCCGCACCGACGAGGCACCGGTGCCCCGTCAGTGCGGACGAAGGGGTGTGTCGTAGGACGACACGTCTCAGTCGTCGGGCGGCGTATCCGGCATACCGGGACGAGGGGGCCCCGACCTGCGTCGAACTCCGCCGGAACACCTCCCGCTCCGCGCCCCAGTCGGCATGATGTGCCTGCGGCCGCCCGTGTGGTCCCGGCACCGTCGGGGTCACCCTGCCCCTGTGGTGGCCGCGGGCGGGGGGCGGGGAGACCCGTCCCCCGTTCGGGTGCCACGCCGCCGTACGGCGCCCCGGCCGGCCGCCCGCGACCCGGGTGACCCAGGGGCGCGAGCCCCGAGCCGGTCGGCGAGGATGGGGGCATGAGCCAGCAGCCCCCGCAGCCGGGACCCCGCAGCGACGACGGCGAGCGCGACGACCGCGTCGTTGTCGTCACCCAGGACGGGATGGGCGTCGCGACGGCCGGCGACGACAACGGCGGCGGCACCAACCCGGCCGACCTCGTCGAGCAGCCGGCCAAGGTCATGCGGATCGGCTCGATGATCAAGAACCTCCTCGACGAGGTCAAGGGCGCCCCGCTCGACGACGCCGGTCGCGCGCGCCTCGCCGACATCCACGGCCGCTCGATCCAGGAGCTGAAGTCCGGCCTGGCGCCCGAGCTCGTCGAGGAGCTCGACCGGCTGGCGCTGCCGTTCAAGGAGGAGACGCCGTCGGACGCCGAGCTGCGGATCGCGCAGGCCCAGCTCGTCGGCTGGCTCGAGGGCCTCTTCCACGGCATCCAGACGGCGCTCTTCGCGCAGCAGATGGCCGCCCAGCAGCAGCTGCAGGGGATGCGCCGCGCGCTGCCGCCGGGGGCCGGTCAGCCCGGTCAGCCGCAGCCGGGCGGCCCCGAGGGGCACCCGGCCGGCCCCACGGGCCAGTACCTCTGATCGCTCAGACCCAGCTGGCCCGCTCCCGCGCGGTCGGCTCGTACGACGTGTCCCACCGCTCGAACGGCGCGGCCATCCGGTACCGGTAGTCGGGCTGCCGCTCGAGGGCGACGTACCCGGCGTTGCGCGGGTTCTCCAGCGACTCGAACAGCTCGACGCTCCAGTGGAACCACCGCATGCAGAACAGCCGCATCGTCAGGCCGTGGCTGGCCAGCAGGACGGTGTCGGGGCAGCCGGGGGCCTCGAGGTCGCGGAAGAGCGACTCGAGGAAGTCGCTGACCCGGTCGTAGACGTCCGCGCCCGACTCCCCGTGCGTGAAGCGGTAGTGGAAGTGCCCGTAGCGGTCGCGCACCTCGCGCTGACGCGCGATGTCGGCCGGGTCCTGGAAGTTGGCCCAGTCCTGCTCGCGCAGCCGCGGCTCCCAGCGCACGTGCTCCAGGTCGATCCCCACCTCGAGCGCGGCGAGGGTCTGGCGCACCCGCCGGTACGGCGACGCCCACACCCGCGAGCCCGCCCCCACCCCGAGCGCCGCGAGCGCCCGTCCGGTCTCGCGGGCCTGCCCGACGCCGCGCTCGGTCAGCTCGAGCGCGTGGTCCGGCACCCGCTCGTAGACCGTGTCGTCGACGTTGCCCTGCGACTCGCCGTGCCGCAGCAGGACGATGCGCTGCGGGCGGTCCTCGACCGTCACCCCGTCCGCCGAGCTCAGCCGCGGACGGCGTCGGCGACGGCACGGCCCGCCGTACGGCCCGAGAACAGGCACCCACCGAGGAAGGTGCCCTCGAGCGACCGGTAGCCGTGCATCCCGCCACCGCCGAAGCCGGCGACCTCACCCGCCGCCCAGAGCCCCGGCACCGGCTCGCCCGCCTCGGTGAGCACCCTCGCGGACAGGTCGGTCTCGAGCCCGCCGAGGGTCTTGCGGGTGAGGATCGACAGCCGGACCGCGATGAGCGGGCCGTGGGACGGGTCGAGGAACCGGTGCGGCGTCGCCACCCGGGTGAGCTTGTCGCCGCGGTAGGCCCGCGCCCCGTGGATCGCCGTGACCTGCGCGTCCTTGGCGAACGCGTTGTCCAGCTGCCGGTCGCGCTCGAGCACCTGCCGCTCGACGTGGTCGGGGTCGAGCGGGGCGTCCGGCTCGAGCGCGTTCATCCTCGCGACGAGCTCGTGCACGGTGTCGGCCTGGACGAAGTCGACGCCGTGGTCGAGGAAGGCCTGCACCGGGCCGGGCGCGCCGGGCCTGACCCGACCCAGGACCTGCCGCACCGAGCGGTTGGTGAGGTCGGGGTTCTGCTCCGACCCCGACAGGGTGAACTCCTTCTCGACGACCGACCGGGTGAGGACGAACCACGAGTGGTCGTGCCCGGTGGTGCGCAGGTGCGCGAGCGTGCCGAGGGTGTCGAAGCCGGGGAAGAGCGGCGGCGGGAGCCGGTCGCCGTTGCCGTCGAGCCACAGCGAGCTCGGGCCGGGCAGGATGCGGATCGCGTGCTGCGGCCAGATCGGGTCCCAGTTGTGCAGGCCCTCGACGTAGTGCCACATCCGGTCGGGGTTGATGACGCGGCCGCCGGCCTTCTGGGTGATGCCGATCATCCGGCCGTCGACGTGCGCGGGGACGCCGGTGATCATCCGCTCCGGCGGCGGGCCGAGCCGCTCCGGCCAGGCCGCGCGGACGAGGTCGTGGTTGCCGCCGATCCCGCCGGAGGTGACGACGACGGCGCGCGCGGTCAGCTCCTCCTCGCCGACGACGTCGCGGTTCGTGGTGACACCGCGCGGCTCGGTGGCCGGCGCGAGGACCGCGACCCGGACGCCGGCGACCGCGCCGCCGTCGACGACGAGCTCGTCGACCCGGCGCCGGAAGGCGAAGCGGATCCGGCCCTCCTGCTCGAGCTCGACGGCGCGGCGCACGAACGGCTCGACGACGCCGGGCCCGGTGCCCCAGGTGACGTGGAAGCGCGGCACGGAGTTGCCGTGCCCGCCGGCGCGGCCGTCGCCGCGCTCGGCCCACCCGACCATGGGGAACCAGCGCATCCCCAACCCGTGCAGCCACGAGCGCTTCTCGCCGGCGGCGAAGTCGACGTAGGCCCTCGCCCAGGCGCGCGGCCAGTGGTCCTCGAGCCGGTCGAAGCCGGCCGTGCCCTGCCAGTCCTGCCAGGCGAGCTCGACCGAGTCCCGGATCCCGAGGCGGCGCTGCTCGGGCGAGTCGATCAGGAACAGGCCACCGAACGACCAGAAGGCCTGCCCGCCGAGGTTCGAGCGCGACTCCTGCTCGACGACGAGCACCGACGCGCCGCGCTCGGCGGCCTCGGTGGCGGCGACCAGACCGGCGAGGCCGGCTCCCACGACGATGACGTCGGCGTCCATGCCGCGAGCGTACGGCGCCGCGCCGTGCGGCTTGGGAGGATGTGACCAGGGACCGGCGACGAGGGGGGCGGCATGGAGCTGGACGAGGGGCAGCGCGACCGGGCGCGGGGTGCGGTGCTGGGGTCCGCGGCGGGGGACGCGCTCGGGGCGGCGTACGAGTTCGGGACGCGGGCCCTCGGCGACGGGCCGCCGCGCATGCTCGGCGGCGGCCTCGGGAACTTCGCGCCCGGGGAGTGGACCGACGACACGACGATGGCCTGGGCGGTGCTCGACGCCGCGGCGACGTACGGCGACCTGCGCGGCGCCCCCGCGCTCGACGCGGTGGCGAGCCGTTTCCGTGAGTGGTGGGAGTCCGGCCCGGCCGACATCGGCAACCAGACGCGCTCCGTGCTCGGGCTGGTCGGGCCGTCGCCGACCGGCGCCGCGCTGACCGCGACGTCCCACGCGCTGCACGAGCGGACCGGGCACACGGCCGGCAACGGGTCGCTCATGCGGACCGGTCCGGTGGCGCTCGCGCACCTCGGCGACGCGGCCGCGGCGGCGGACGCCGCGCGGGCGGTCGGCGACCTCACGCACCACGACGACCGGGCGCTCGAGGCGTGCGCGCTCTGCACGCTCGCGGTCCGGCACGCCGTCGTGCACGGAGAGCTCGACGTGAGGGTCGGGCTCGGGTCGCTCGGCGCGGACGCTGCCGCGCGGTGGGCGTCGTGGCTCGACGAGGCCGAGCAGCGCGAGCCAGGGTCGTTCTCCCCCAACGGTTTCGTCGTCACGGCGCTGCAGGCGGCGTGGTCGGCGATCGCGCACACCCCGGTTTCGCCGGACGACCCGCCGCGGCACCTGGCCGACGCGCTGGAGACCGCGATCCGGATCGGCGACGACACCGACACGGTCGCGGCGATCGCCGGCGCGCTGCTCGGAGCCCGCTGGGGGCTGTCCGCCGTCCCCGCGGAGTGGCTGGGGGTGCTGCACGGCTACCCGGGGCTGCGGGCCGACGACCTCGTCGCCCTCGCCGACCGGGCGGTCGGCCACGCGTGATCGGCGTGACCCGCCCGACATGTGCGTGTGTTAGGTGTAGTGGGTGAGGACCCCGTCGCGAGCGCACGCCGTCCGGGGGGTCCTCCTCGGCGCGAAGGTCGTGCGCTGGCTCACCGTCCTCGCCGCCTGCTACCTCGGCGGCGTCGCTGCGACCAACCTGTCGCCGACGACCGTGGAGACCCGCAACTACTCGGCGACGCTGCGGCTCAACGCGCTGCCGTCGCGGGTGGGGGTGCTGCACAGCCCGACCATCGTCGGTGACGTCGACCTGCAGTTCGCCTCGCCGGCCCTGGCCCCCGGCCTCGAGGTCGATGTCGCGGTGAAGCAGTCGATCACCCAGGTCTTCAGCAGCCGCGAGCTGGCCATCGCCGAGCTGCAACCGAGCCAGGAGGAGCTGCGGGCCGCCGTCCTCGAGGCGGCGAGCGGGGTGGGGCTGCGGTTCGTCACGGGGGCGGGGGTCGTCGGGCTGGCGATCCTGCTCGCGCTGCACTACTCGCGCGACCGGCACCGCTCGGACCGGCGGCACGTCGTCGTGGTCACGTCGGCGGCGCTCGTGGGGTGCCTGGCGACGGCGGTGGGGGTCGTGGCGACGTACCGGCCGACGTCGTTCACCAGCTACCGCACGTCGGGGCTGCTGCTCGAGGTCGAGCGCAACCGCGGGATCCTGTCCGACCTGTCCACCCGCTCGAGCCAGGTGACGCCGTACGTGCTCAACCTGCTGGCGCTGTCGAAGTCGTTGCAGGAGAACCTCGTCCCGTCCGACCTCGACCAGGAGGTGGCGGCGCGGTTCCTGCTCGTGTCGGACGTCCACGGGCAGAACTCCTACGGGCTCATGCGCTCGATCGTGCAGTCGCAGCACATCGACGCGGTCATCGACACCGGGGACCTGGTCAACTTCGGCACGGTCACGGAGGCCGACGCGGCGGGCATCTTCGCCGGCATCCGCGACCTCGGCGTGCCCTACGTCTTCACCACGGGCAACCACGACCAGTCCTCGCCGACCGACCGGGCGCTGCGCGACCGGCTCGACGACCTGCCCAACGTCGTCACCCTCCAGCCGTCCGACGACGAGTACCGCACGCTGCTCTTCCACGGGCTGCGGATCGCCGGGTTCGACGACCCGCGCTACTTCGGCGACGACGCGCGCAACACCGACGCCAAGCAGAAGCCCGCGGTCGACGACTTCAACCGGTCGATGGCCGACCAGCCGACCCCTGACGTCCTCGTCGCGCACGAGCCCGGCGCGGCCGCAGGGGTCGACAAGGCCGACGTCCGCATCAACGGGCACCTGCACCAGGCCGGCCTCGACGGCGACCGGATCACCGTCGGCACGTTCACCGGCGGCGGGGTCGTCTCGCACTACGTCGAGGAGCCGGACGGCGAGCTGCGCGGGCAGCCCTACGCGTTCGACATCGCCGCCTTCGACACCTCGTGCAAGCTCAGCTCGCTGACCCGCTACGAGTACCGCGACCTCGTCGAGGGCAACCCGGTCTACGACAGCGTCACCGTCGTCAACGGCTCGACGATCGAGACCGCCTCCCCCGGGCTCGACCCCGCCACCGGCAAGGCGCGCACCTGCTCGGCGAGCGACCCGACCGACCGGCTCGTCGTCCCGCTCGTCAAGGCCGACACCCCGAGCGACGGGTCGACGACGGGGAACTGAGTGGCCCGTTGCATCAGGCCTGCAGGTGATGGCCCCGTGCGTCCGTACGACGTCCCAGGGGCGTGAGAGCGTGCCGTCATGGCCGAGGACGAGCGGTCGATCTGTCACTTCTCGCAGTCCAACCCCATGGGCCCCGAAGGGTTCACCGTTCCTGCCCTTCTGCGCAGGGTCGCCGACTCGATCGAGGCTCTCGGCGGCGTCCAGGTGCAGGACCTCACGTTCCACCACGAGGTGACAACGACAGGGCAGGACGACTTCTCGATGACGGTCTTCTACCACCGGCCTGAGTAGCCAGTAGATGTCCTGACCTTGCCCTCACCGATCTCACTCGGGACCGCCGCGTCGGTCAACCGACCTCGCGGATCGTTCCTCGTGGAGCCGAGGCTCCTGCGGCGATGAGGGCCAGCTGACGACGTCGGTCCGCCGAGCTCGGTCTCGCCGTCAACTGTGCGATCAGATCAGCGATGACGGCGTCCGCGGTCGACCCCCGGCGCTCCGCCTCCGCGCGGACGCGGGCGAGCACCTCGGCGGGAAGGTCGATGGACAGGCTCGTCCTTGAGTATCCGCCCGGTTGCTCGCAGCCGTGCAATGACGGCTCCGTGCGGCCGCACGACGCCCTGACCGTCACCCCGGGTCGTGGTGTCGTCGATGCTTGGCCCACCCTTCGAGAGGTCGAGTAGCCTGGGGTTAGTTTGTGGTGTTCCAGTTCCTTCTTATCGGACACGACAAATTCGCGGTGACCCGGAGGAGTGGAGATGGCACGTGGACGTCCGTCGCGTCAGACCGTCTACGACCGCCTGGAGGAGGCGATCACCGACCTGCGCACCCGGATGGGCGGACTGCCCAGCCCGGACGAGGCGGAGGCGATCTGGGCCGAGCTCTGGCATCAGGAGGCGCACCACTCCACCGCTCTCGAAGGCAACACCTTGGTGCTCAACGAGGTTCGGAAGCTTCTCGACGAAGGAAGAGCGGTCGGCTCGAAGGACCTCAAGGAGTACATGGAGGTAGTCGGCTACGGCAACGCGGCCAAGTGGGTCTACGGTCAAGCGCTGGAGCCCGGCGACTGGACCAACGGCGACCTGCTGAGCATCCAGGAGGTCCGCACCGTCCACCACGAGACCATGGATCCCGTCTGGCGTGTCGCCCCACACCCGCACGCCACTCGTGCGGAGACTCCGGGGAGATGGCGGCAGCACGACATCGCACCATTCCCCGAAGGCATGACGCCACCGCCCTTTCCCGAGGTCCACCACCGGATGACCGACTGGGTGGCCGCGGTCAACGGCCTGCGCCAAGAGGCCGAGGAGCCCTTTGCCGAGCGGCTCGCCCAGGTGCACAACAACTTCGAGAAGATCCACCCTTTCCTCGACGGGAACGGCCGCTCGGGCCGGCTGCTGCTCAACCTGCTGCTCGTGCGGCTGGGCTACCCGCCGGCCATCGTGTTCAAGAACGAGCGCGCTAGGTATCTGAAGGCGATGCGGAAGGCCGACGGAGGCGACTACGGACCGCTTGGCGAGCTCATCGCTCGCGCCGTCACGAACAACCTCTACAAGTTCGTCGTTCCCGCCGTCGCGGGCCCAGCGCGGCTCGTACCCCTCGCCAGCCTTGCCGACGAGAAGGCCGGACCGAGGCTCAGGGCGCTCCGCGCAGCAGCAGAGCGCGGGCGGCTGAGGGCGCAGAAGGCACCGAACGGCACCTGGCTGAGTTCCCGGAACTGGGTCGACGAGTACCTGAAGAACAAGTACAGGCGGACCAAGGAGTGAGGGCGCTGCCCGTCCCCTGCGCTCACATCCCCTGGCGCTGTCGTCGCGTATGCCATGGGTCCCCTCGCCGACCGCTGACGGTCGCGGGGTCAACCGGCGAGCCGCACCCGTGCGGTCGACGAAGTGCCGTCCGCGTGGCGGACCAGGACGTCGAAGGACGACGACGTGGGCTCGAGGGTGACGGCTGCCAGGCCTCCGTCCGCCGTCCGAGCTCGGACCACCTCGTGCGCCGTCCCGTGCTCCACCGTGTAGGAGGCACCCGTGTCGCACCCCTGGGCCAGGAGGAGGTCCACGGTGCCGCCGACCGTCACAGCCGCCACGGTCACGTCGGTAGTCGCGTCCGTGAGCACCGCGCCTGCGGCAGCGGCCGACAGGGTCGTCCCGCAGACGACGAGCGGCGGAGCCGCGTTGGTCCCACCGTCGGCACACCCGCTCAGCAGCAGCGGCACGAGCGCGGCGACCGTGGCGACCCGGGCGACGACCGACAGTCGTGACCGCACTCGACGTCGTCGGCGAGCAAGCGCACGCGGCGCTGCGACGAGGATCGCCATGCCTACCTGGACACGCCCGCGGCGCGGATCGTTCCACCGTCCCTCAGGCCCTCCCGCGCCTCCGGTCCCGGACCCGGCTGGCACCGCGGACACCACCAGGTGCGCCGGTTGGCCGGGTCGTTCTGGACCTCGCCCACCACGAGCACCGTCGTGCCGCACCGCAGGCACGGCCGCCGCTGCCGGCCGGCGACCCAGTGGCTCTCGCCGCGGACGGCGCGGCCGGTCGTCACCTGGTAGGCGCCGGGCGCGGTCGCGGAATGGTGGAGGGCGACGGCGGCGCGGTCGACGAGGCGCCGTACGCCCGCCTCGCCGAGGTCGCCGACCGGCGTCCACGGGCTGCGCCCGACGAGGAAGGCGAGCTCGTTGGCCCACAGGTTGCCGAGCCCGGCCACGAGTGTCTGGTCGAGCAGCGCGGAGACGAGCGGCCGCTCGGGGCGGGTGAGCAGGCGCCGTACGGCGTCCTCCGCGTCCCAGTCCGCGCGGAGCGGGTCGGGCCCGAGGTGCCCGACGAGGGTGTGCTCGTCGCGCGTGGCGACGAGCTCGAGCTGGTGCAGCCGCTGCCCCCAGGCCGTGCGCCCGGACGCCGTCTTAAGGACGACGCGGACCTCGTGCTGGAGCCGCGCCGGCAGCCGCTTGCCCGGCGAGGTGACCGTCCACTCGCCGTCCATGAGCAGGTGGCTGTGCAAGGTCACCGGCGGCGACGTGCCCACCCCCGAGAACCGGCTCAGCAGGTGCTTGCCGTGCGTGGCGTGCTCGAGCAAGGTGCGGCCGGTCAGGTCACGGGTGGCGAGCCGCGGCACCCGCAGGCTCGAGCGCACGACGGTCTGGCCCAACAGGGCTCGGTCGAGCCTGCGGGCGAGGAGCCACACGCTGTCCCCCTCCGGCACCCGGCCAGTCTGCCTCCGAGGTCCGACACTGCTCGCGCCACTCGCTCGGCCGCGGCACCAACCGGACCGAGCGGACGAGCGTCGGCAGCAGCGCGACGAGCGCGCCGAGCCCGACGAGGACCCCGACCGCCCACGCCCCGCCGACCGTGCTGAGCAGGACTCCGGCGACCACCGGCGCGAGCGGGATCGTCGACCACGCCATGAGCTGGCCCACCGACTGGACGCGGCCGACGAGCTCCGCGGGGGTGACCGCGACCTTGTAGGCGCCCATCCCCCCGTTGCCCGCGGGGTTGAGGAAGACGCCGAGCGACAGCGCGACGGCCACCGCGACCGGGTCGTCGAGGACGACGAGCGGCAGCGTCAGGGGGACGAAGCTCCACGCCACGAGCACGGTGAGCCGCCCCGTGGGGAACCGCTCGACGACGTACGGCGCCGCCAGCGCCCCGAGCACGCCGCACACCCCGGCACTCGCGTCGACCAGCCCGATCTGCCAGGCCGGGTAGCCGTCGCGGACGAGGCGCAGGTTCGCGGCGGTGAAGAGGGCGTTGACGACGAGGTTCGACCCCATCGACCACACCATGAGGGTGCGGAAGAGCGGTCGGCTCCAGACGAAGCGCAGACCCTCCGCGATGTCGGCGCGGGCGGTGCCCCGTCGACGGGTCGCGCTCGGCGACAGGTCGGTCTGCAGTCGACCGAGGGTCACCCACGCGACGGCGTACGCCACCGCGTCGAGCACGTACGGCGCCCAGCGGGCCAGTCCCAGGAGCAGCCCGCCGAGGGGGGCGCCGACGAGGTCGGCGACGCGCTGCCGGCCGACCTGCTGGCCGATGGCGGTGGGGAGCAGGTGGGGCGGGACCACGGCGCGCAGGGCGGAGATCTCCGCTGGTGCGAAGAGCCCGGCGCAGCCGCCCGTGACGAAGGCCGCGGCGAGCAGGTGCGGGACGGTGAGCGCGCCGAGCAGGGCGGCGACGACGACCGAGGTCGACGAGAGCGCGCCGAGCGCCGAGGAGGTGCGCATGAGGCGGCGCCGGTCGACCCGGTCGGCGAGGACGCCTCCGGGGAGGGCGGCGAGCGCCGTCCCGAGCAGGTTGGCCGCCCCCGCCAGGCCGGCGAGCACCGTCGACCCGGTGAGGGCGTAGGTGATGAGCGGCAGGACGAAGAGCCCGGCCTGCGTGCCCAGCTCGCTGACCGTCTGGGCGGCCATGAGGACGGTGACGTCGTGGTGGCGGTGCAGCTCGCGGTGCGGTCCCATATCCGCAACGTTAGGTGCGCACCATCTCTTGCGCAATAGAACGTGCGCAATAGATGGTGCAGACTGACGCCGTGACCCGCCTCGACGACCCGCGGATGCTGCGGGCCCTCGCCCACCCGGTCCGCGCCCGGATCCTCGACGAGCTGACCGCTCAGGGGTCGCTGCGGGCGGCCGACGTCGCCGCCGAGCTCGACATCCCCGCCAACCAGGCGAGCTTCCACCTGCGCCAGCTGGCCAAGTACGGGCTCGTCGAGGAGGACGCGGGCGCGGCCCGGGACCGGCGCGACCGGGTCTGGAGGGCCACCTCCCCCGAGGGGTACGACGTCGACATGCAGGACCTCGAGTCCGCGCCGGGTGGTCGCGCGGCCTCGCGGGTCTACCGCAGCCACACGGCGGCCCGCGCGCACGCGCTCGTCGACGCCGCCCACGGCGGGGACCGCACCCCGGGGATCCACCGCTCGATCAGCCAGGTGGCGCTGCGGCTCGACCGCGAGGAGGCCCGCCAGCTCACCACCGAGCTCAACGAGGTCGTCGACCGGTGGGCGGCGCGCACCCGCGGGCGTGACGCGCACCGGCAGACCTACAGCGCCTACCTCATGGTGCAGCCCTACCCCGACGGTCTCGAGTCCGAGGACTGAATTCCGCCGGGGGTGCGGGTCACGTCCCGAAGAGCGCGTCCACCTGCCGTACGGCGACGACGCGCACACCCTCACAGGAGAAGTACGGGTCGGCGGCGAGCGCCTCGTCGACCCGCTCCTGATCGGCGCTGAAGACGCAGATCGAGCCGGTGCCGTCGGGGAACGGGCCGGCGTCCACGAGGACCCCTTCCTCCTTGAGCTCGGCGAGCAGCTCGCGGTGCCGCGGCCGCAGCTCGAGCCGCGACGGGTGGTCGGTGAAGGCGCACTCGACGACGATCATCGCGCCATCATGCCCGCCGCCGGCCCGCCGCGGGGGTGGGCCCCGTCGAGCGGTACGGGACCGACCGGGCAGACTGGCGGCATGGGCCAGCGGATGTTCGTCGCCGTCGTCCCACCCGACCCCGTGGTCGAGGACCTCTCGACCTTCCTCGAGCCGCGACGCGACCAGGGGATGCCGTGGATCGACCCGGCGCAGTGGCACGTGACCCTCGCGTTCATGGAGTCGGTCAAGGACCGCTCCCTCGACGACCTCGTCGGGCGGCTCGGTGAGGCCGCCGCGCGGCGGCGCCCCATGACGCTCCAGCTCGGCGGCGCCGGCGCCTTCCCCGACCCGGCGCGCGCCAAGGTCGTCCACCTCGGCCTGCGCAGTCCCGCCGGCGGGGACGACCTCGCCGAGCTCGGTCTGCTCGCGGCCAACGCGCGCGCCGCCGCCTCGGCCGCGGGTGCCCCGGTCGACGGGAAGGACTTCCGCCCCCACCTCAGCCTCGCCCGGCTCAAGCGGCCGGTCGAGGCCACGCGGTGGCTGCGGATCCTCGACACGTACGACGGCCCGTCGTGGGAGGTCACGCAGGTCGAGCTCGTCGCCTCGCACCTGCACGAAGGTCCGAAACGTCGTCCCCGGCACGAGGTCGTCGCCTCAATGCCCCTCGGGGACGGCTCGGTCTGATGTCGCGGCCGTCCGCGCGGGGAGCAGGAGGACGACCAGGGCGAGCAGCTGCACGACGACGACGTACGTCATCGTCAGGCCGGTCGACCGCTCCCCCAGCCAGCCGACGACCACGGACCCGACCCACCAGGCGAGCCCCTGCACCGTCGCGAACGCGCCGTACGCCGCCCCGCGGCGGCCGGCGGGTACGAGGTCGGCGACCGCCGCGCGCAGGGTCGAGTCCTGCACGCCGACGACCGCGCCCCACAGCACGGAGCCGACGACGACCAGCGGCAGCGACGGCGCGAGCATGAGGGCGACGACCGCCGCGGCGAGGACCGGGACGACGGCCAGCGTGCGCAGCCCCCGTCTGTCGTAGACCCGCCCGGTGAGCAGGGCCGAGACGCCGCCGGCGCCCATCGCGACGGCGTACAGCAGGGGGACGGCGGCCGGCGCGAGGCCCACGTGCGCGGTCGCCTGGACGACGAGCACCGCCCACGTCGCGAAGCCGAGCATCGTCAGGCCCGAGAAGCACTGGTAGCGCAGGAAGCCGGTTCCCAGGCCAGTACCGAAGCGCAGTCGCTTGGACTCGGCGACGTCGGCACCCGGCTCCCAGTCGGCAGGGACGGGCGCGAGCCGGCGCAGCCGCGACAGCGCGACGAGGGCGAGCAGCCCGCCACCGCCCAGCAGGAGGAAGCCGGTGCGGTAGCCGTCCGGGTGCGCGAGCAGGGCGGCCGCGACGAGGAGCGGCCCGACGACGGCGCCGGTTTGGTCGAGCAGCTTGTGGAGCCCGAAGGCGCGGCCGCGACCGAGCGAGGCCGCCGCGTGCGCGAGCATGACGTCGCGTGCCGGCGTGCGCACCGCCTTGCCGAGCCGCTCGCCGAGGTAGAGCGCCGCCGCCGGCCAGACGGCGCCGGTCAGCGCGAGCAGCGGGACGCACACGGCGGTGAGCCCGTAGCCGAGCGCGACCTGCGGCCATGGACGGCGGGTCCGGTCGGCGACCGGACCGGTGACCAGCCGCAGGACGAGCGCGAGCGCCTCGCCGCCGCCGGTGACGAGACCGACCGTCCCGGCCGAGGCGCCGAGCAGCACGAGGTAGGGGCCGATGACGGCCCGGGTCCCCTCATAGACGACGTCGGTGAGGGCGGAGACCAGGCCCATCCCGATCACGAACCCCGCCGGGCCGACCCGGTTGCGCGTCGCCGACCCGCTGTCCGGACCCCGGTCGTCCGTCACCGGCCGACCCAGCGGTACTCGACCTCGGGCCGCCCGGTCCCCGCGTGACGCGAGTGGCGGGTCGCGAGGCCGCTGTCGGCCAGGTGCTCGAGGTAGCGCCGTGCGGTCACGCGCGATACTCCCACCGCCTCGGCCACCTCGCCCGACGAGGCCGCCCCGGAACGCCGTACGGCGGTCAGCACCTTGCCCCACACGTCCTCGGCCAGGCCCTTGGGCAGCGCCGCCGGACCGCCGCGGTGCACCCCGGCGAGGACCCGGTCGACGTCGCCCTGGCTCGCGACCGGGTCGGCGGCGTGCGTGGCGCGGTGGTAGTCGGCGTAGGCCTCGAGCCGTTCGCGCAGGCTGGCGAAGACGAACGGCTTGAGCAGGTACTGCACCACCCCCAGCGAGACCGCCGCCCGGACGGTGTCGAGCTCGCGGGCGGACGTGACGGCGACGACGTCGGCGAGCACCCCCTGGGCGCGCATCCGGCGCACGACGTCGAGGCCGTGCCCGTCGGGCAGGTTCATGTCGAGAAGGACGAGGTCGATCGGCTCGTCGGCGGTGAGCGCCCGCAGCGCGTCGCGGGCGGTGTGCACGGTGCCGACGACGGTGAAGCCGGGGACGCGGCCGACGTACATCGTGTGCGCGTCGGCGGCGACGGGCTCGTCCTCGACGACGAGCACCCGCAGGTCGCTCACGCGCGGCCGGCCGCGAGCTCGGCGGCGACGGGCAGCCGGACCGTCCACGTCGCCCCCGGCGGGGCGGACACCTCGACCGTGCCGCCGAGCCGCGCCACCGACTGCTGGACGAGGGCGAGCCCGAGACCGCGACCCCCGGTCGCCTCGACCGGCTTGGACGACCAGCCGCGGGTGAAGGCCTGCTCGACCTGGTCGGCCGGCAGCCCGGGACCGTTGTCGGACACCGTGATCGTGCACCGGCCGTCCGCGAGCCGCGCCCCGACCCGGACCTGCGGGGCGGCTGCGCCCGCGACGGCGTCGAGGGCGTTGTCGACGAGGTTGCCGACGATGGTGACGAGGTCGCGGGGCGGCGCGACGCCCTCGGGCACGACCGTCCCCGGCTCGACGACGAAGTCGACCCCGCGCTCGCTCGCCTGCGCCGCCTTGCCCAGCAGGAGCGCGGTGAGCGCCGGCTCGGCGACGGCGCCGACGACGTCGTCGGTCAGCTGTTGCGACGCCATCAGCTCCTCGGTGGCGAAGCGGACCGCCTCGTCGGCGCGGCCGAGCTCGATGAGCGAGACGACGGTGTGCAGCCGGTTGGCGGACTCGTGGGCCTGCGCGTGCAGGGCGTCGGCGAGGCCGCGCGCGGTGTCGAGCTCACCGGTCAGGGCCTCGAGGTCGGTGCGGTCGCGCAGGGTCGCGACGGTGCCGAGGTCGCGGCCCTGCCAGCGGGCGCGGGCCTGGTCGAGGACGAGGACGCGCGCGTCGGTGACGTGCAGCTCGTCGGTGCGCTCGCCCCCGTCGGCGAGCGCGGCGGTCACCCCCTCCTGCAGACCGAGCTGGGTGACGCGACGCCCGACCGGGTCGCTGGCGAGGCCGAGCAGCCGCCGGCTCTCGTCGTTGGCGAGCAGGACGGTGCCGTCGCGGTCGACCAGGAGCAGCCCCTCGCGGACGGCGTGCAGCACGGCGTCGTAGTACTCGACCATCCGGCGCAGCTCGGCCGAGCTGAGGCCGGCGGTCTGCCGGCGGGTGTGCCGGGCGACCAACCACGTGCCGGCGCCGGCCAGCAGCGCGGCGAGCAGGGCGGCGAGCAGCAGCCCCGGCACCTGCGCGGCGACCTTGGACTGCACGGCGTCGAGCCGGATCCCGACCGCGACGAGGCCGACGACGGACGTGCCGACCGCGCCGCCTCGCCAGACCGGGACGACGGCGCGCGTCGACGGGCCGAGGGTGCCGGTGTAGTCCTCGAGGACGACGCCGCCGGCCAGCGCCTGCTCGGTGTGCCCGACGAACTTCTGCCCGATCCGCGACGGGTCGGGGTGGGTCCAGCGGGTGCCGTCGGGGGCCATGATCGTGATGAAGTCGGTGCCGGTCGCGGCGCGGACCTTCTCGGCGTAGGGCTGCAGCGTCGGGGTCGGGGCGCTGGAGGTGGCGGCCGCGACGACGTACGGGTCCGCGGCGATGGTCCGCGCGACGGCGAGGACGCGCTGGCCGGCCTGCTCCTGGCTGGCGCTGCGCGCCTGGAGGTACGCCGCCCCCAGCCCGCCGGCCACGACGACGGCGGCGACGAGGACCTGGAGCACCAGGACCTGCGTCGCCAGCGACCACCGCCGGGGCGCGAACACTATGACCACAAGCGTGAATGTACGACGCCGCGGCCCCACCCTGGGGACGGCAGAGCCGCCCCCGCCCGAAGGAGCACCCGTGAGCACCGTGGCCCACCCCCAGCCCGACCCGACCGCACCGACCCCACCGCGCGCTAAGCGGGACCGCACCCACTGGCTCTACCCGGCGGTCATCGCCGCGGTGGTCCTCGGCATCCTCGTCGGCGCCCTCTTCCCCGACTTCGCCAAGGAGCTGAAGTGGCTGGGGACGCTCTTCGTCAACCTCATCAAGATGATGATCTCGCCGATCATCTTCTGCACGATCGTGCTGGGCGTCGGCTCGGTCCGGAAGGCCACCAGCGTCGGCAAGGTCGGCGGGCTGGCCATCGGCTACTTCCTCGTCATGTCGACGGTGGCCCTGGCCATCGGTCTCGTCGTGGGCAACATCGTCCACCCCGGTGACTCGCTCCAGCTGACCGACGCCATCGCCTCGTCCGGGCAGAAGCAGGTCGGTGGTGCGGCGGAGTCGACCACCGACTTCGTCCTCGGGGTCATCCCGACGACGCTCGTCTCCGCGCTGACCGCCGGGTCGGTGCTGCAGACGCTGCTCGTCGCGCTGCTCGTCGGCTTCGCCCTGCAGATGATGGGCAACGCCGGCGAGCCGATCCTCGCCGGCATCAAGCACCTCGAGGGCCTCGTCTTCAAGGTCATGTCGATGGTCATGTGGGTCGCCCCGATCGGTGCCTTCGGCGCCATCGCCGCGATCATCGGCTCGACCGGGCTGGGCGCGCTGAAGAGCCTGGCGCTGCTGATGGTCGCCTTCTACGTCACCTGCGCGCTGTTCGTCTTCGTCGTCCTCGGCGCGATCCTGCGGGTGGTCTCGGGGCTGAACATCTTCCCGCTGCTGCGCTACCTCGGCGCCGAGTTCCTCCTCATCCTCTCGACGTCGTCCTCGGAGTCGGCCCTGCCGCGGGCCATCGCGAAGATGGAGCATCTCGGCGTCCAGCGCAGCACCGTCGGCATCAGCATCCCGACCGGCTACTCGTTCAACCTCGACGGCACCGCGATCTACCTGACGATGGCCTCGCTGTTCATCGCCGAGGCACTGAGGAAGCCGTTCTCCATCGGCGAGCAGATCGCCCTGCTGGTCTTCATGATCATCGCGAGCAAGGGCGCCGCCGGGGTCTCCGGCGCTGGCCTGGCCACGCTGGCCGGCGGCCTGTCGAGCCACCGCCCCGACCTCGTCGACGGCGTCGGCTTCATCGTCGGCATCGACCGGTTCATGTCCGAGGCCCGCGCCCTGACCAACTTCGCCGGCAACGCCGTCGCCTGCGTCCTCGTCGGCACCTGGACGCGGACGATCGACATGGACCGCGTTCACCTCGTGCTCTCCGGCGGCGCACCGTTCGACCCGTCGATGACGGACCAGGCCGTCGAGGACGAGCCCGTACGACGCCCCGCCGAGGACCGCGTCCCCGTCTGACCGCAGGCGGCGTCTCCCCACCCGAGGGACGTCTCCTTGCTTCTGGAGTGACCTTCTCAGGCCCCGACCGGGGCCGGACGGGCACATCCGAAGCAAGGAGACGTCCCTTCGTCGTGTGCGCGTCAGCCGGTGCGGCCGCCGCCGAAGCCGGCACCGCCGCCGAAGCCGCCGGCTCCCCCGCCGAGTCCTCCGGCGCCAGCGCCGCCGGTGCGGCCGGCGCCCCCGAGACCGCGCAGGCTCGCCGTCGAGCTGGACGGCAGGGCGGCGGTCGTGTCGGCGAGGACGACGACCTGCCCCCGCTTCAGCCCGGCGGTCACCTGCACCATCCCGTTGCCGACGGCGCCGGTGGTGACGCGGGCCTGCGTGGCCGTCGTGCCGGACAGCACCGTCACCGTCGCGGTGCCGGAGCCCGCGGCCTCGCTCAGCGGGGTCACCGCGGAGACGGGCACGACGAGCGCGTCCTTCACCGACGCCACGTCGATGGCGACCTGCGCCCGCGAGCCGGGGCTGAGCGACTGGCCGGCGTCGTCGACGACGACGGTGACCGGGTACGTCGGGACGGTCGTCGTCGTGCTCGCCGGCAGCAGCCCGATCGTCGTCACCGTGCCGGTGACGGGGGTCGTCGCCCCGGCCGGCGTCACCGCGGCCTGTTGACCGGTGCGCAGCTGCGGCAGGTTCGTCAGCGGCACGTCGACCGTGACGTCGGCGGCGCCCGGCGGCAGGATGACGATCCCGGAGGACGTCGATGCCGTCGCACCGGCGCTCAGCGCGATCTGACCGACGACCCCGGACACCGGGGCCTTGAGCGTCGCGCCCGTGAGGTCGGCGTTCGCCTCGTCCAGGGCGTGCTGGTCGGTGGTGATGGCCGCCTGGTCCTCGGCGACGGTGCTGGCGCCGCCACCACCCGGAGTGCCGCCACCACCCGAGGCGCCGCCTCCGGTCGCGCCACCGCCGGAGCTGGAGCCGCCGGATGCGTGCGACGCCGCCGAGCCCGACCCGGCGGAACCGCTGCTCACCACGCCGCTCGAGCCGCTGGGGCCGTGGGAGGACGACCCTCTGCCGCCGTGCGACTGCGACCCGACGGCCTTGGCCAGCGACGCCTGTGCGACCGACGCCGACTGCATGGCGGACAGGCACGTGGCCGCCAGCTGCTGCGGGTCTCCGGTGGGGGCGCCGGTCGGCGACCCGGTGGGCCGGCCATGGGTCGACGTGAGGTACGCGGCCCGCTCGGCCACCAGACCGGCGGTCGACAAGGGGGCGGGAAGGGCGTCGTACGCGCTGTCCTGCGTCGAGGTGCTCGAGGTGCTGGGGGTGCTCGGCGTGCTCGTGCTGGTGGGGCTCGGCGAGGTCGTGGACGTCGGGTCCGGCGTCGTCGTGTCGGTCGGCACCGGGGTGGTCGACGTCGGGGACGGGGTGGTCGACGTGGACGTCGACGTCCCCGAGCCGGCGAGGCCGGTGAGCAGCGGCAGGCAGGCCTGCTGCTGGGCAACCTCGGCGCGCTGCGCGGCGGCCTGCGCCGTTACCAGCGCGGTCAGCGCCGCGCCCGAGGTCCCGGACGCCCCGGACGTCCCGGAGCCGGTGTCCGAGCGAGAGGCCGAGCCCGTCGACCCCGTGCCGCCGGTGGACGAGCGGCTCGCCGACGCCGACGACACCGGGGCCGCGGTCGGCGTGGTGGTCGAGGTCGTCGAGTCGCTGGCCAGCCGCTCCTGGTCCTGCGCGAGCTGGGCCTCGGCGTCGAGCACCGCCTGCTGCCGCGGTGCCGTCTGCATGGTCGCGAGGGTCTGCCCCTGGCTGACGGTGTCGCCCGGCGAGACCGACACAGCCGCCACGGTGCCCGCCACGGGGAACCGCGCGGTCACCTGCGTCGGCCGGGTCACCGCCCCCGTGAACGGCAGCGACTGCTGGACCGACCCCGTGGTCACGGCCGCGGTCCGGTACCGGTCGCCCTGCCCGCGGGCCGAGCCGGCGACGTGGACGGCGTATGCCCCCGCCGCGACGAGCGCGAGCGCCAGTCCCGCCGCCGTACGGCGTGCCGCGGTGCGTCCCAGCCTCGGCCGGGCGACCGCCTCAGGCATTGCTGGCCCCGGTGGTCGCCGACGAGCCGGTTCCGCTGGACCCACCCGCGCCCCCACCGGCACCGCCACGGCGGCCGGCCATGGTGCAGGAGCCGTTCACCGCCGGGCGCAGGCTGAGAGCGGTCGCCGAGACGGTCCCGGTGTCGTCGGCCTTGCCCTGGGCGGTGACGCACTCCCCGACCTTGACGTCCGACGAGGTGCCGGCCTCGACGACGTCGTACGTCGTGGACGAGGAGGTCGCCACGGTGACCGGGGCGGCGATGCCGGAGGAGGCCGTCGACCCCGCTCCGCCGCGGGCGACCGGGGTGAGGGTGAAGCCGGAACCGGTGACCGCGGTGACCGACCCGAAGGTCACGCCGCCGACACCGCCGCGTCCGCCCGTCGGGGACCCGGTCGGCGACCCGCCGCCGGTGCCACCCCCGCCGTTGCCGCCGCCACCCCGTCCGCCGCCGAACCCGCCCAGGCCGCCGCCGAAGGCGTTGGCGCGGCAGGTGCCCTTCGTCGCGGGTGCGACGGTGACCGAGGCGGCGGTCACCGAACCCGAGGTGTCCGGGGAGGCCGAGGCGTCGCGCACGAGGACGCAGGACCCGACGGTGACGCTGGTCGCCGACCCGGCGACGGTCTTCGTGACCTTCGTGGACGAGGTGTAGGTGACGGCCGTCTGGGCGGTGCGGGTCTGCACCTGCATCGTGTCGCCGGAGACCTGCGCGATGAGGCCGGTCGTGCCGGGGTTGCGGGCAGCGCGGCCCTGGCTGCCGGAGCCGGTCGTCGCGCCCGCGGACGGCGTGGACGCGCTCGACGTCGAGGACGGACCGCAGGCGGCCAGCGACAGGGCGGCCGCGGCGGCGAGGACGCCGGCGCCCACGGCGCGGGTCCGGCCGGCTGCGTGGCGGGGCGTCGTACCGGGGGTCGGGAGCAGCGGGGTGCGGGTCATGGTGGTCACTCGTTCCGTAGGGCGTCGATGGGGGCGAGGCGGGCGGCGCGGTTGGCGGGGTAGACCCCCGCGCCGATGCCGATGAGCAGGGACACGGCGAGCGCACCGAGGGCGGCGGTGGCCGAGATGGCCACCGGCTGCCCGAGCGCGCCCGGCAGCAGCCACGCGCCGAGCAGACCGAGCAGCAGCCCGAGGACCCCGCCGGCGAGGCCGAGGACGCTGGCCTCGACGAGGAACTGGCGCAGGATCACCCTCGGCGTCGCGCCGAGGGCCTTGCGCAGGCCGATCTCGCGGACCCGCTCGGTGACCGAGACGAGCATGATGTTCATGACGCCGATGCCGCCGACGAGCAGCGAGATCCCGGCGATGCCACCGAGCAGCACGGTGAGGATGTGCGCCGTGTTCGTCGCCGTCTGGACGAGCGACTGCTGGCTGCTGAGGGTGAAGTCCGCGGTCGCCGCCGTCACCCCGTGCTGGGTGAGCAGCGCCGACTGCGCCTCCTGGTAGGCCGCCGACAGGTCGTCGGTGCTCCGGGCCTCCAGGTAGATCGAGGAGACGCTGAGGGCGTTGGTCGACGTGGAGATCCGGCTGGCGAACGTCGTGATCGGCACGATCGCCTGGTCGTCCTGGTCGGTGGTCGAGCTGGCCCCCTGGGTGTCGAGGACGCCGACGACCGTGAAGTCCTGGCCGTCGAGGGTCACCTGCTGCCCCACGGGGTCGCGCAGGCCGAACAGCTGGCTCGCCGTCGTCGAGCCGATGACGGCGACGAGTGAGCCCTGGTCGACGTCCTGCCGGGTGATGAAGCGACCCGACTGCACCGAGCGGGCGCGGACCGAGAGCCACGACGGCGTCGTCCCGACGACACTCGTCGTCCAGTTCGTATCCCCGTAGTCCAGTTCCTGGGACGAGGTCGAGGTCGGTGCGACGGCGGCGACGTCGGGGACCACCGCGGAGTCGCCGAGCAGGGCGGCATCGGTGGTCGTCAGGGTCGTCGCACTCCCGCGGCCGCCGCGCACGCCGGTGGACGAGGTCGTGCTGCCGGGCGAGACGATGAGCAGGTTGGAGCCGAGCTGGTCGATCTGCGCGGTGACCTTCTGCGTCGCGCCCTGGCCGAGGCCGACGGTGAGCATGACCGCGGCGATGCCGATGAGGATGCCGAGCATCGTCAGGGCCGACCGCAGCCGGCGGGTGCGGATGGCGTCGTACGCCGTCCTGAAGGTCTCGGCCCAGCTCATCGCAGCCCCCGCGTGGCCGCGGCGAGCCGGGCGTCCTGGCCCTCGGCGAGCCGGCCGTCGCGGATGTGCACGACCCGCGCGGCCCGGTCGGCGACCTCCTGCTCGTGGGTGATGAGGACGATGGTGCGCCCGGCGGCGTGCAGCTCGTCGAAGAGGGCGAGGAGGTCTGCGGTGGACACCGAGTCCAGGGCACCGGTCGGCTCGTCCGCGAGGACGAGGTCCGGATCCGTGACGAGCGCCCGGGCGACGGAGACGCGTTGCTGCTGGCCGCCGCTCAGCTCACCGGGCCGGTGGTCGACCCGGTCGGCGAGACCGACCCGGCCGAGCGCGTCGATGGCGCGCCGTCGACGCTCGGGGCGGGGGACGCCGGCGTACACCAGGGGGAGCTCGACGTTGCGCCACGCCGACAGCGACGGCAGCAGGTTGAACTGCTGGAAGACGAAGCCGATCCGGCGGTTGCGCACGTCGGCCAGGCGCGCCTCGTCCATGTCGGAGACGTCGTCCCCGGCGAGCTCGTAGGTGCCGGACGTCGGCACGTCGAGGCAGCCGATGATGTGCATGAGGGTGGACTTGCCGGAACCCGACGGGCCCATGACCGCGACGTAGTCGCCCTCCTCGACGACGAGGTCGACGCCGGCCACGGCCGTCACCGACAGGTCCCCGGCGTGGTACGTCTTGACGACGTCGCGCAGGTGCAGGATCGACGGCGGCAGCGTCGCGGTCGACGACGGCGGCGTGGCCGCACCCTGCTCGGTGAACCAGCTGTCGGTCATCTCACTGGCCCCGTCCCGTGCCGCCGGTGCCACCACCGGCGCCACCGCCGGTGCCACCGCCGAAGCCACCGCCGAAGCCGCCGAATCCGCCGTTGAATCCGCCGCCCTCGCCGCCCGTGCCGGTGCGCCCCCCGGTGCGGCCGGTCCCGGAACCGGTCCCGGTGCGCCCACCGAAGGTGCGCGCGGTGACCTGCACCTGGTCGCCCTCGGAGAGCCCGGCCGTGATCTGGGTCAGCTGCCCGCTGACCAGCCCGATCGTCACCGGCACGCTCGACGTGCCGCCGCCCTTGACGAGGGTCACCGTCGGCTGCCCGCCGGAGCTGCTGATCGCGGCGGTCGGGACGGTGAGGGCGTCGGCGATCTGCTTCGTCGTGATGGCGACCGTCGCGGAGCCCCCCGCGTAGAGCCCGGTGGGCGTCCCAGTCACGGCGACGGTGACCGGGAACGTCGCGGTGCTGCCGGAGCTCGAGGTGGCCACGACGCCGATGGTGCTGACCGTGCCGAACACGGGATCCGTGGCCCCGGTCGGGGTGATCGTCGCCTGCAGACCCTTCTTGAGGGAGGGGAGATCAGCCGCGGAGACCGACGCGTCGACCACCCAGGACCCGGTCGAGATGACGACCACCTGCCCCGACGCGGAGGAGCCCGACGAGCCCGAGGCGGCGCTCCCGCCGGACGCCGCGCCCCCGCCGGACCCCGAGCCCCCACCGGACGAGCCTCCTGCGCCCGCGGACCCGGAGGTCGCGGAGGACGAGCTCCCGGACACGGTCGAGCCGACGGTGAGGTTGACGGACGCGACGGTGCCGCTGATGGGGGACGTCATGGTCGCGCCCGTCAGGGCGGTCTGCGCGGCGGTGACCTTGGCCTGGTCCGCGTTGACGGTGGCCTCGGCGGAGGCGACCTGCGCGGTCGTGCCGGAGCTCTGGGCCGTCGTCAGTGCGGCCTGGGCCGCGGTCAGCGTCGCCTGCGCCGAGCCGAGGGCGTCCTGCAGCGTCGTCGGGTCGATCGTCGCCAGCGTCCGGCCGGCGGTGACCTCGTCGCCCACCGCGACGTCGACCCCGGTGACGGTGCCGCCGGAGGTGAAGGAGAGGTTCGACTGGGTCGCGGGCTCGATGGTCCCCTGCGCGCCGACGGTCTGCTTGAGGGTCTGCACGGAGGCGGCGACGGTGGTCGTCGTCGGGGCCGCCGGGGTGCTCGACCGGTCGCGGGTCACCGCCCAGGCGACCCCGCCTCCGGCGAGGACGATGACGGCGACGACGAAGCCGACCAGGAGCGGTCGGCGGCGGGCACGCGGCGTGGGCATGGCACCCCTTCGGTGGGACGGGCGCCGGCGACAAGGTTGTCCTCGGCAACGGCTGACGCTAGGAACGAGGTCTGCAAGACGGTTAGGCCGAACCTGTGGTGCCGCTGTGCCGCCGCCCGGCATGGGGCCACCCTGTTGCATCTATGATGGATGCATGACGGCCACCGCTCCTCCCGCCTCCCTGCGCGTGTACGACGTCGTCAAGCAGGACATCCTCGACGGCACCCGCGCCGGCGGCAGCTTCGTCACCGAGGGTGAGCTGGCCGAGGCGACCGGCGTCTCGCGCACCCCCGTCCGGGAGGCGCTGCTGCGGCTCGAGGCCGAGGGTCTCGTGCGGCTCTACCCCAAGAAGGGTGCGCTCGTCGTCCCGGTCACCGCCGACGCCGCGCGCGAGGTCCTCGAGGCCCGGCTCGTCATCGAGGAGTGGGCCGCCGGCGCGATGTGGTCCCGTCGTCTCGAGGTCGTCGACGACCTCGTGGGCGTCCTCGCGGAGATGACCGCAGCGCGGCGCGCCGACGACGTCGCCGCCTTCGTGCGGCACGACCGTCGCTTCCACGAGGTCGTCGTCGCGGCGGCCGGCAACAGCGTCCTGCTGCACACCTACCAGTCGCTGCGCGACCGGCAGCTGACCATCGTCGCGGCCCAGATGCGGATGTCGGGAGCCCGGCTCGACGAGGCGCTGCGGGGACACCGCGAGCTCCTCGCCCTGATGCGCACCGGCACGAAGAGCGAGTTCGTCCGCGCGGTGCGCCACCACGTCGAGGGCGCGATCGAGCGGCTGCGGGGCGCCCGATGACCCCGGCGACCGCGACGTCGTCGTCCCCGGCGGCCCCGGTCCAGCGCCACGGCATCGGCGGTCGCCGCGCCTTCGCCGTCTGGGGCACCGCCCTCGGCGTCTACGTCCTCGGCATCTTCCACCGCACCTCGCTCGGCGTCGCCGGCCTCGTCGCGGCCGACCGGTTCCACATCTCCGCCGCGCAGCTGGCGACCTTCACCGTCGTCCAGCTGCTCGTCTACGCCGCCCTCCAGGTCCCGGTCGGGGTGCTGCTCGACCGCTTCGGCTCGAAGCGGCTGCTGCTCGCCGGCGTCACCCTCATGTCGCTCGGGCAGCTGTGGTTCGCCGTGGCCGGCAGCTTCGAGGTGGGCCTGGCCGCCCGCGTCCTGCTCGGCGCCGGTGACGCGATGGTCTTCGTCTCGGTCATGCGGATCGTCGCGCTGTGGTTCCGGGTGCGGCAGGCGCCGCTGCTCACCCAGCTGACCGGTCAGCTGGGGCAGGTCGGCGCGATCGCCGCGTCGTTCCCGCTCGCCGCGGCGCTGACCCACCTCGGCTGGACCCGCAGCTTCACGATCGCCGCCGGGCTGGGTGTGGTGGCGGGCGCCGCCCTCCTGCTCGTGGTCAAGGACTCGCCGTACGAGGGCACCCCCCAGGAACCCATCCGGCTGCGGGCGGTCGCCGCGACCCTGCGCGACGCGTGGGGCACCCCCGGCACGCGCCTCGGCCTCTGGTCGCACTTCACCGCGCAGTTCTCGCCGACCGTCTTCACGCTGCTCTGGGGCTACCCGTTCCTCGTGCGCGGGGAGGGTCTCGACGCGGGGACCGCGAGCGCCCTGCTCGTCGTCATCACCCTCAGCGCGATGGTCACCGGGCCGCTCCTCGGCCAGCTCGTCGCCCGGCACCCCTACCACCGCTCGCAGTTCGTCCTCGTCATCGTCGGCGCCATCGCCGCCGTGTGGACGGCCGTCCTCACCTGGCCCGGACGCGCGCCGCTGCCGCTGCTCGTCCTGCTCGTCGTCGTCAGCGCGGTGGGCGGACCGGGCTCGATGGTCGGCCTCGACCTGGCCCGCTCGTTCAACCCGCAGCGGCGGCTCGGGTCCGCCCTCGGCATCGCCAACATCGGCGGCTTCGTCGCCTCCCTCGCGGTGATGGCGCTCGTCGGGCTCGTCCTGGACCACCTCGAGCCGCGCGGACCCGCGTACTACGACCTCGGCGACTTCCGGTGGGCCTTCGCCGTGCAGTACCTGTTCTGGGCCGGCGGCGGCCTCCAGGTCTGGCGGCACCGGCGCCGGACCCGCCGCCACCTGCGCAGCAGCGACCCCGAGGCCTTCGCCGCCCTGCGCCGGGGCGAACCGGTCGCGCCCCGCTGACCTCGCCGCCATCCTCCGACGGGAGTGCGGTGATGCCGGGGGGATGCATCACCGCACTCGTCGGTCGCCGCCCGCAGAGGGGGAAGGGGCGGCACCAGCACGCCGCGAGCACAAGGGGGAACGACCCGCGGTGGCCCTTCCAGTATACGGACGGACGCCCGGTCGGCCCCCCTCGCCTAGCGTGGGCGTCATGCCCGTGACCCCGGTGACCGCCGTGCTCTTCGACGTCCACTCGACCCTGCTCCACGGCGGCGACCCGCACGCCTGGCTGGCCGCCGGCCTCGCCCGGGCCGGGCGGTCCGACGGCCTCGCCGGTCTCGAGGACGCGGACGCCACCGCGACGTGGCTCGACCGGGTCTGGGAGCACGCCCGGGTGCTCGACCCCGAGGCCCGTCGCGACCTGTCACCGGCCGAGCACCGTCGCGTCTGGGACGAGACGACCGCGGACGGGCCCGGTCTGGACCCCCCGCTCGCCGACGCCCTGTACGACGTGATGACCGACCACTGGACTCCGTACGACGACACGCTGCCCGTCCTCGACGCCCTGCGCGCCCGGGGCGTGCGCGTCGGCGCGCTGTCGAACATCGGGTTCGACCTGCGCCCGCTCTTCGAGCGCATCGGGCTGACCGAGCGGCTCGACGCGCTCGTCCTGTCCTACGAGGCGGGGGTGGCCAAGCCCGACCCGGCGATCTTCCGGCACGCGCTCGCCGCGCTGGGCAGCACGCCGCAGGAGACCCTCATGGTCGGCGACTCGTGGCAGGACGACGCCGGCGCCGCCGGGATCGGGGTGCGCACCCTCGTCCTGCCCCGCACCGACGGCCCCGAGCACGGCCTCGACCTCGTCCTGCGTCTCGTGGGCTGAGACACGCCGGCCCGAGCCGGACGGTCAGAGCCTGAGCACCGGCCCGTCCCACCGCTCGCGCAACCACCGGTCGTGGCTCGTGACGACGACCGTGCCGACCGACGTGCCCAGCGCCTCCTCGAGCTCGGACGCGAGCGCGAGGGAGATGTGGTTCGTCGGCTCGTCGAGCAGGAGCAGATCCGGGCCCGTAGCGACGATCGCCGCCAGGGCGAGCCGGCGCCGCTGCCCCACCGACAGCGCCCCGACGGCGGTGCCCTGCTCGCGCGGGTGGAGCAGCCCCAGCTCGCCGAGCGGGGGCGCGTCCGGCCCCGCCGCGGCCCGGTAGGCGTCGACGGCGCTCTGCTCCGGGTCGAGGACGACGACGTCCTGCGGCAGCAGCCCGAGCCGGCGGGCGGCGACCGCGACCTCCCCGCGGGTGGGCACGACCTGGCCGGCGAGGACGGCCAGCAGCGTGGACTTGCCGCTGCCGTTGGGCCCGGTGACGAGCACCCGGTCCCCTGGACCGACGTCCAGCCGGGGTACGGCGACCCGCCCGGCCACCACGAGGTCGCGCACCCCGACCGAGCCGCCGTCGCCGCGTCCGACGTCGGTCAGCGCGGTTCCGAGTCGCAGCGGACGCGGCGGCTTCGGCACCGGGTCGCGCTCGATGACCTCGATCCGACGCTCGACGTCGTGCACGCGGCGGGCGATCGTGCGGGCGACGTTCGCCCCCTTGAACGCGTGGATGAACTTGTCGTTGTCCCGGGGCCCGCGGTCGTGGGCGACGGTGCGGGCGGTCGTCCGCTCGGCGAGCCTCAGCCCGGCCAGCTCCTCGCGCTGGGAGAGGAAGGCCTCCTCCCAGCGGCGCCGCGCGGCGCGCCGCTCGGCGAGGTAGTCGGAGAACCCGCCGGTGTAGCGGGTGCCGCCGCGGCCGTCGACGCCGAAGTGGCTCGGGTCGAGGTCGACGACCACCCGCGCCACCTCGTCGAGCAGGACCCGGTCGTGCGAGGCGACGACGACCACGCCCGGGGTCGTGGCGAGGAACTCCTCGACGTAGGCCATCGCCGTGTCGTCGAGGTGGTTCGTCGGCTCGTCGAGGACGACGCAGTCCGGGCGACGGACGATGACGGCGGCCAGCGCCAGCCGGGTCCGCTCCCCGCCGGAGAGACGGGAGACCGGGCGGTGCCGTGGGAGGCGACCGACGCCGAGGCGCTCGGCGGTCACCTCGGCGCGACGCTCGGCGTCCCAGGCGTCGTGGTGCTCGGCCCAGGCCAGCACGGACGCGAACTCGGCGGCGAGCGCCTCGTCCTCCGGCGCGGCTGCGAGCGCCTCACCGAGCCGTTCGAGGCGCCGTACGGCGTCGTGCAGCGGCGCGAGCACGCGCCCGAGGACGTCGTCGACGGTCGCCGTCGGAGGCAGGTCGACCTCCTGGCCGAGGTAGGCCGTGTCGGCCGGCCGCGAGACCGTGCCCGAGTCGGGGGTGTCGACCCCGGCGAGCAGCCGCAGCAGCGTCGACTTGCCGACGCCGTTCTCGCCGACGACGCCGACGGGCTCGCCGGGGTTGGCGACGAGGTCGACGCCGTCGAGGACGAGGCGGTCGCCGTACGAGCGGACGAGGTCGCGCGCGACGAGAGCGGTGGGGCGTGAGGTCGTGTGCGCGGTCATGGGCGGCACCCTTCGACGTCGGTCGGGTGACCCGCCGGGCCGTCGGCCTCGGGCGCGGGTCGGGACGTCGCTCAGCTCCACATGATGTGACCAGTCTGCCCCGCCCACCGGGCAGGACGCACCCGGTTTTCCCGTGGTCCCATGGAGAGGTGCTGTCGATCGACCTCGCCCAGGCCCTCAAGTCGGCCGGCCTCGCCTGGACCCCCGCGTCCGGGGACCGCTTCGTCATCCCCGTCGACGACCTCACCGAGCGGGTGTTCGTCCTCAGCGACGTCACCGCCGACGTGCACCGGTTCGACAGCGGCGACCTCATCGGCTTCAACGGCACGACCGAGTGGGCCCTCGACAGCATCGAGCAGGACAAGGTCGTGTGGTTCCCGCGTGAGGACCAGCTGCGCGACCTGCTCGGCGCCGCGTTCGTCAGCCTCGAGCAGCTGCCCGGCGGCTTCGCCGTGACGGCGACCGGCGCCGGTGGGGTGGAGGCCCGGCACGTCGACACCGACGCCGAGCGCGCCTACGCCCGCGCGCTCCTCGCCCGCCTGCACCCCTGACCACCTGATCACCGCACCGTCGGGTGCGTTCCGGACTCAGGTTGTGCCGCAGAACAACGCTTCCATGCGGTGCGGATGCGGCACAACGTGAGTTCGGAACGCGACGGGGTGGGGGTCAGGCGCGCTTGGGCGGGGTGGGGAAGAAGAAGCTCGTCCTGTCCATGTACTCGCGGTAACCGGGGCGCTTGCTCATCTCCTTCTCGAGCAGCCGGCCGCCGGAGCCGATGGCGAGGAAGTAGCCCATGACGACGGGCGAGAGCACCGTCAGGACCCCCGGCCACGCGGACGCGGCGACGAGCCACAGCCCGACCCACACGCAGAAGTCGCCGAAGTAGTTCGGGTGCCGCGTCCAGGCCCACAGGCCGCGGTCCATGATCTTGCCCTTGTTGGACGAGTCGGCCTTGAACGCCTTGAGCTGGGCGTCGCCGGTCGCCTCGAAGACGACCCCGACGAGCCAGACCAGGACGCCGAGGACGGCCACGACAGGAATCCCGTCGCCGGCCGCCGCCGACACCTGCAGCGGCAGCGAGATGAACCAGACGAGCGCGCCCTGCAGGCCGTAGACCATCGCCATCACCCGCAGCTGGCTCTTGCCCTGCTTCATCTTCTCGTAGCGCGGGTCCTCGGGCTTGCCGCGGTTCTTGCCGGTGATGTGCCAGGCCAGCCGCCCGCCCCACGCCGCGACGAGGACGAGCAGCAGCAGCCGGCGCCAGCCCGGCCCCTGCCCGAGCAGCGCCGCGACGAGGGCGACGACGACGAAGGCGAGGCCCCACGTCGTGTCGACCACGCTGACCTTGCCCAGACGCTGGCCGACCAGCGCGGTGACGACCATGGCCAGCGCGATGCCGACCAGCGAGACCGCGCTGACGAGGACGAGGTTGCCGAAGGAGAACACCCCTGAAGTCTCTAGGACCAGGACGCCGGTCGCACCCACGGGAGGGCGTTGCGGCCCGCCCCGTCGTTGCGGACGGCGAGGATCTGGTCGACGCCCATCCGCCCGTCGCGGAAGGCCATCGAGCCGCCGACGAGGTAGAGCCGCCAGACCCGCGCGACCTCATCGCCGACCATCCCGACCACGGTGTCCCAGTTGGCCTCGAAGGTGTCGTGCCAGGCGTCGACCGTCCGGACGTAGTGCTCGCGCATCGCGTGGACGTCGCGGACCTCGAGCCCGCCGGACTCGATGAGCTCGACCGTCTCCCCCACCGGGCGCATCGTCATGTCGGGCGCGATGAACGACTCGATGAAGGGGCCACCGCCCGGGTGACGACCGCGCCGTGACATCTGCTGGACGAGGACGCGCCCGCCGGGGACGACGTTGCGCCGCAGCACCTCGACGTACGTGCGGTAGTTCTTCTCGCCGACGTGCTCGCCCATCTCGAGCGAGGCGACGGCGCCGAAGTCGCCGTCGCGCACGTCGCGGTAGTCCTGCAGCCGGATCTCGACCTTGTCCTCGAGCCCGCGCTCGCGGATCCGGGCGTCGATGAACGCCTTCTGCTCCTTGGCGATGGTCACGCCGGTGACCTGCGCGCCGAAGTGCTCGGCCGCGTGCAGGCTCAGCGAGCCCCAGCCGCAGCCGACGTCGAGGAAGCGCATGCCCGGCTCGAGGCCGATCTTGCGGCAGACCAGGTCGAGCTTGTCGCGCTGCGCGTCGACGACGCCGTACGACGGGTCGTCGCTGGTCCAGTAGCCGCAGGAGTAGGCCATCTGCGGGTCGAGGATGAGCGCGTAGAAGTCGTTGCTGAGGTCGTAGTGGTGGTGGATGGCCTGCCGGTCGCGCAGCGCCGAGTGCAGCCGGCCCGAGAGCTTGGCCTGGCTGGCGGGGGCGGGCGGCGGCGTCCCCAGGGCGCCGACCTCCTTGGCCGTGCGGACCACCGACGCCAGGAGCGACGGGGTCGGGCGGATGCCGGACAGCCCCCGCTGCGCCGCGACCTGCCACACGTGGGTGAGGGCCTCGCCGAGGTCGCCCTCGACGTCGAGCTCGCCGGTGACGTAGGCCTGGGCGGCGCCGAGCTCGCCCGGGTGCCAGAGGATCCGGCGCAGCGCGTCGGGGCTGCGCAGGACGACGTGCGGCGCGTCGACGGGGCCGGCGCTCGAGCCGTCCCAGGCGGTGAGGTGCACGGGCAGCTCGCCCCCGGCCAGCGGCTCGAGCGCACGGGCGAGGGCCTGAGCGACGCCGGGTCGCGGCGCCGTACCGGCGGCGGTCGTGGTCGGTCGGTCGTCGACGGCGGTCATGCGCGCGCCTCTCGCTGGAGCTGGATCTGCTGGACGTCGAGGTACCCGCTGGCGAAGCCGGCGCGGGAGTACTCGAGGTAGAAGTGCCACATCCGCCGGAAGACGGCGTCGAAGCCGAGCCCGTCGACCTGCGCGGCGCGCGCGACGAAGCGCTCGTCCCACAGCCGCAGCGTCTGCGCGTAGTGCTGCCCCATCGACAGGCGGTCGGTCATCCGCAGCGACGTGCGCCCGCGGGTGATGTCGTCGATCGCCCGGGTCGAGGGCAGGAAGCCTCCCGGGAAGATGTACTTGTGCACCCACGTGTAGGTGTCGCGGGTGGCGAGCATCCGGTCGTGCGGCATCGTGATCGCCTGGAGGGCGACCTTGCCGCCGGGGGCGAGGACGCGGTCGATCGTCTCGAAGTAGGTGCCCCAGTACTGGTGGCCCACGGCCTCGATCATCTCGACGGAGACGACGGCGTCGTACTCGCCGTCGACGAGCCGGTAGTCGAGCAGGTCCACCTGGACGCGGTCGGCGTGGCCGGCGGCGGCGATGCGCTCGCGGGCCAGCGCCTGCTGCTCGCTCGAGAGGGTGATGCTGCGGACGGTCGCGCCGCGCGCCGCGGCGCGGATTCCGAGCTCGCCCCACCCGGTGCCGATCTCCAGCACCCGGCTGCCCTCGCCGACCCCGGCGAGGTCGAGGAGCCGGTCGACCTTGCGACGCTGACCCTCGGCGAGGTCGTCCCACGCGACGCCGTACGGCGCCCCGACGGCCTGGGCGCGCTCGCCCCCCTCGGCGGCGATCCCGCGCTCCGGCGCGTCGAACAGCGCCGAGGAGTAGGTCATCGTCTCGTCGAGGAAGGCCTCGAAGAGCTCGTTGCTGAGGTCGTAGTGCCGCGAGATGTTCGAGCGGGTGTTGGCCACGCTGTTCTTCTCGCGGTGCGGCTGGTGGGCGACGTAGAACGCGCGCAGCCGCTGCAGGGGCTCCGGGACGAGGGTCCCCATCTCGGCGGCGAGGACCGCGAGGAAGGCGCCGAGGTCGGGCGAGTCCCACTCGCCGGCCATGTAGGACTCGCCGAAGCCGACGAGGGCGGCGTCGCCCACCCGGGCGAAGAAGCGCTCCGGGGCGCGCAGCCACATCGTGGGCGCGGCGGGGTCGGCGGCGCCGCCGCCGGTCACGCGCCCGTCGGGCCACTCGACCCGGACCGGGAACCGGGCGGCCACCCGGTCGAAGAGCTGGGCAGCCACCCTCGCGTGCACGGCGCGCTTGAGCCGGCCGGGGGCGGTGACGAGGTCGGGCCAGCGGCTGCGGTCGATGACCGGGGCGGTGGGCAGCGGGGCGAGGGCGGTCACTGGACGGCCTCCTGTCGGTGGACGGGTCGCGGTCGCACCGGGAGCCGGCGCAGCCAGAGGTGGATGCCCTGGGCCTTGATCCTCGCCATGACGGCGAGCGGCTCCAGGGGACGGGTCAGCGCGGTCCGCAGGACGCGGGCGCGGGTGGGGGTCAGGGCGCGGCCGGACATCGTCGCGACGAAGGGCGGGCGCCCCTCGCGCTGCAGGACGACGCTCATCCGCAGCCGCCCGCCGGGCGCGGGGTCCGGCTCGGGCAGGACGAGGTCGTAGTGCCCGTCCACGTCGTTGAAGGGGCTGACGTACAGCTCCTTGCCGGCCTGGGCGCGGCCGCGCTCGTCGGTGCGCACGAGGTAGGCGTGGCGGTCGCCGTACGTGTTGTGCACCTCGACGACGACGCACTCGAGCCCGCCGTCGTGGCGGTGGCACCAGAAGACCGAGATGGGGTTGAAGACGTAGCCGAGGACACGGGCCTGGGCGAGCATGAGCACCCGGCCGCCGCGCAGGTCCACGCCCTCGGTGGCGAGGAACGCGTCGACCTTGGCCCGCAGGCTGTCGCCGGTCCCGGCGGTGAAGTGGTCGCGGGCCTCGAAGGCCGCCAGCGGCGCGAGGCGGCCGAGGGTGCGCCGCCCCGGCAGGTCGTCGACGTCGACCAGCCAGGTGTAGCTGCGGGTCGTGAAGTCGTGCCGTACCGGCTCGCGGCGCACGTGCCGGATCGTCGTCGCGTAGATCGCCGTCACGTGGTCGCCGCCGTCAGGGGCGCGGCGACGCGCGGCCGGTCCCACGACGCTCCGAGGTGCTCCGCGGCGCGCAGGCCGGACAGGGCGCCGTCCTCGTGGAAGCCCCAGCCGTGGTAGGCGCCGGCGAAGGCGATGCGGTCGGACGCGATCTCGGGCAGCCGGCGCTGGGCCGCGACCGACTCGGGCGTGTACAGAGGGTGCTCGTAGTCCATCTCGTCGATGACGAGCGACCTATCGACGAGGTCCTCTCCACCGAGCGTGACGAGGAAGCGACGGTCCGTGACGCGCGGACCGGTGGTGTCCAGACGCATGAGGCGGGTGAGGTCGTAGGTGACCAGGACACGACCGGTCTCGGCCCCGGCCGGGCGCTGCCAGTAGTTCCACGAGGCGCGCGCGCCGGCGTGCCGCGGCAGGACGGACTCGTCCGTGTGCAGCAGCGCGGTGTTGCGGCTGTAGGGGAGCGCGCCGAGGACCTGTCGCTGGAGGGCGGTCGGGTCGGCGAGCATGGCCAGCGCCGCGGACGGGTGGGTGGCGAGGACGACGGCGTCGACGGTGTCGGTGCCGGTGGCGCTCGTCACGACGACGCCGTCCGGGCCCTCGTGGACCGACGAGACGGGCGAGGCGGTGCGCACCTCCTGGATCCCGGCCGCGACCTTCTCGACGTAGCGGGCCGAGCCGCCGACGACGGTGCGCCAGGTTGGCGACCCGAAGACGGTGAGCATCCCGTGGTGGTCGAGGAAGGCGAAGAGGTAGCGCGCCGGGTAGCGCAGCGCGACCGCCGGGTCGCACGACCAGACCGCGGCGACGACGGGCTCGAGGAAGTGGGTGCGGAAGTAGGCCGAGAACCCCACGCGGTCGGCGAAGTCGCCGAGGGTCTCCAGGCCCGCGTCGGAGGTCTCCGGCTGCGCCAGCAGCGCGGAGGCCGCGCGGTGGAACCGCTTGACCTCGACGAGCATGCGCAGGTACGACGCATTGGTGGCGTTGCGCCAGGTGGGGAACAGCCCTCGGGCCCGGCGCGCGCCGGCGTACTCCAGCCCGGCGGCGTCGTCGCGGACGGACATGCTCATGTCGGAGTCCTGCGTCGCGACGCCCAGCTCCGCGAAGAGCCGCAGGAGGGTCGGGTAGGTCCGGTCGTTGTGGACGATGAACCCGGTGTCGACGCGCACCGTCCGGTCGCCCAGGTCGACCTCGTGCGTGTCGGCGTGACCGCCGAGCCGGGTGTCCGCCTCGAGCAGCAGCACGTGGGACTCGCGGGCCAGGACGTGGGCCGCCACCAGGCCGGCGACACCGCTGCCGACGACGGCGACACGGCGCGCAGGGCGCGGGAGCAGGGACGACGACATCGAGGATCCTCGGGGGACGTGGCCGGGCGGCCGGGGGACGGCGCGGCCACGGGGGCCCGCCGGGCGGGGGATGGTTGCGTCGGAGGCTAGCGGTGACGGGCGCCGGAGGCGGACCGACCCGGGAGCGCACCGATCAGGTGAGCGACATCAGGGCGATGGGCTTGGACGTCGGCTGGGCCGATCCTCCCGTGGGCTCCACGGTGATCCCGACGGCCTGGGCCTGTCGGGCGTCCCCGTCGAGCACGACGGTCTGGCTGCCGGCGCCTGGCACCACGCCAGCGCTGCGGAACCCGTCGCCGTCCTGGAACCACGTCTGGTAGACCTTGCCGGCCGGGGCGTCGGGCATGTCGTGCAGGACGACGACCGCTCGACCCGTCGCGGCCGAGGAGACGACCTCGGCCGACGCGCCGCCGGGGAAGTCCTGGGTGCGACGCACCGCCTGCGGGTCGGCGAGGACCCTGCTGGCGACGGTCTGGTCCCCGGTGACGTCCGAGCCGCGCAGCTGCGTGACCAGCGTGCCGGCCCCGACCGCCAGGACGGCGGCGGCCGCGGCCCCGATGAGCCACCGGGTGGGCCGTGCGGGACGACGGCGGCTCTCCCGGGAGGCGCCGGAGATCCCGACGACGCGTCGCGCGGCCTCCTTCTCCACCTCGGGGGGTAGCGGGCGGACGGTGCGGATGTCGGCCAGCACCTGGTCGCGCAGCCGCTCGGGCGGCGTGACCTCGGCGAGCAGGCCCAGCTCGGCGGCCGCCGCCTTGAGGCTGGCGACCTCGGCGCGGCAGTCGGCGCACTGCTCGAGGTGCCGCTCGAACCGCGCGCGCTCGACGTCGTCCACGGCGTCGACGGCGTAGGCCCCGGTGAGGGCGTGCACGGAGTCGTCCACGATGGTGTCCATCTGTGAGGTGGTCATGAGGTGATCCCCAGAGTGTCTCGCAACCGGATGAGTCCATCACGGATGCGGGTCTTGGCGGTGCCGAGCGGCAGCCCCAGCATGGTGGCCACCTCGGAATGGGTGTACCCCCCGAAGTACGCCAGCTCCAGGGCACTGCGCTGCGCATCGGTGAGGCTCGCGAGCGCCTTGCGCACCCGCTCGACGTCCAGCGAGGTGTGGGCGGCCTCGGCGGTGCTGTCGAAGTCGACGTCCTGGCTGGACTCGTGGTACTGCGTGTCGCGGCGGCTGGCCGCCTCGGCGGACCGTACCCGGTCCACCGCCTTGCGGTGCGCGATCGTCATCATCCACCCCAGCGCGCTCCCTCGGGTCCTGTCGAACCGCGACGCGGTCCGCCAGATCTCGAGAAACGCCTCCTGGGTCACCTCCTCCGACTGCGCAGGGTCGCGGACGACTCGCAGAACGAGTCCGTAGAGGCGGCGGGACAGCGCGTCGTACAGCTCCGCGAAGGCGCCCTCGTCGCCCAGGCCGGACCGGTCCAGCCAGGCGGCGAAGTCGTCCGCCTGGGTGTCCGGACCGGGGGCGGTCCCCTCCGACGGGTCGGAGGGGACCGCGTGCAGCTCAGCCATGGAGTCCATTGTCGTGATCCCTTGCTGATCTGTCCGGCGCGATGGCCCGGTGGCCACCGCTGCGCTCACCGGTCTGGATCGGTCAGGCGGCCGGCGGCATGAGGACACCGTCGATGATGTAGACGGTGGCGTTGGCGGTCTGGACGTTGCCGCAGATGACGTTGGCGTTGCTGGAGCCGACGGTGAAGGCCTCGCCCGAGCCCTTGACGGTCAGGTCCTGGCCCTCGAGCGTCTTGTGGGTGCCGGCGAGCTGGTCGGGGCTGATCTTCCCGGCCACGACGTGGTAGGTGAGGATCTTGGTCAGCGTGGCCTTGTCGGCGAGGACCGACTTGAGGGTCGCGGCCGGGATCTTCGCGAAGGCGTCGTTGGCCGGGGCGAAGACGGTGATGGCCTGCTGCGAGTTGAGGGTGTCGACGAGGCCGGCGGTCTTGACGGCGGTGACGAGGGTCGACAGGACCGGGTTGTTGCTCGCGGCGGTGGCGACCGGGTCGGCGGCCATGCCGCTGAACGAGCCCGAGCCGGAGGCCGGGACGGCGCTGCAGGCGGAGCCGAAGGGCTGCGAGGCCATGTCCATGCCGGAGCCCGAGGAGGTCATCGAGTCGGACGGGGTGGTCATCGGGGCCGAGCTGCTCATGCTCGACGACGGCTGCGACCCGGCGGAGGTGTCGCTCGAGCTGTTCGACCCGCAGGCGGCGAGGCCCAGCGGGAGAGCGGCGACGAGGGCCAGGGCGGCGGTCTTGCGACGGATCTGCATGATCGGGAACTCCTTGTGATGGTGCTTCATGGGGGGTCGTGCGTCGACCTGTCTCGGTCGACGGTCATGAGGTCTTCGGCGCCGGCGGGCCGGCGGATGGGACGGATCCTGTTGCGGCGCATCACCGTTCGGTAACAGCGCCGAGACTCCTGGGAGACGCGGATCACGGATCGTGAGGGCTGCGAACGCGATCCGCCCCGGTGACCATCGGGTCACCGGGGCGGACGGGCCTCGCCGAGGAGCGTCAGGAGACGAGGACCACGATCGACTGGATGCCGCTGGACCCCGAGGGGAACGGCGTGGCGCGGTCGGCGGTCTGCACCTGGCCCTGCAGGTCGGTGGCGCGCACGGCGAGGGTGTGCTGCCCTGACGTCGCGTCCCACGGCAGGTACCACTGCCGCCAGTAGTCCACGCCGGCGTCCGGCCCGAGCTTCGCCGGCTGCCAGTCACCCCCGTCGACCTGCACCTCGACGCCCTTGACGCCACGGTGCTGCGCCCAGGCGACGCCCCCGATGACGGTGCGCCCGGCGGGGATGGACTGCAGCCCGCGCGGGGTGTCGATGCGGCTGGAGATCTTGATGGGGGCGTCGGTCGCCCACTGCCGCTTGGTCCAGTAGGCCTGCTGCGCGGCGTACGTCGTCAGCGTCAGCCTGGTCAACCACTTCGTCGCGCCGACGAACCCGTAGAGGCCGGGGGTGATGAGCCGGGCGGGGAAGCCGTGGACGTCGGTGAGCGGAGCACCGTTCATCGCGACGGCGACCATCGCGTCGCGCCCGTCGCGGGCGACGTCGAGCGGGGTGCTGATGGTGAACCCGTCGACAGCGGTCGACAGGATCTGGTCGGCTGTGCTCCCGACCTTCGCGCGGTCGAGCAGGTCGGTCAGGCGCACGCCCTGCCAGGTGGCGGCGCCGATGTAGCCGCCCCCGACCTCGTTGGACACGCAGGTCATCGTGATGTCGCGCTCGATCATCGGCATCGCGAGCAGCTCGTCGAAGGAGAGCGTGAACGGGTTGCCGACGTCGCCGTCGACCGCGAGCGACCAGCCCGCGGTCGAGACCTGCGGGACGGTGAGGTTGGTGTCGACGCGGTAGAACGACGCGGTCGGGGTCCGGAACGATGAGATCCCGGGAACCGTCTTCTCCAGACCGGTCGGCAGCGGGGTCGCCGCGCTCTGCGGCGTCGGCAGGGCGACCTTGGAGGGGTCGACGGTCCGAGAGCCGAGCCGCTGCCCGACGCCGCCGAGGACCAGGGCGCCGAGGGTGACGCCGCCCGCGCCGAGGAGGAAGCCACGGCGGCTGGTCCCGCTCGTGGACGCCGGGGCCGTGGCCCGGTCGGCCTCGCGGAGCAGCAGGAGCAGCGCGGCGATCCCGACGACGAGGGTCGCCAGCGCGGGCAGCGCATCGAGCGGGCCCGCGGTGGGGCGGGTGAGCGCCGCGGCGCCGGCGAGCACGACGAGCAGGACGATGAGACCGACGCCCACCGCTCGACGGCGCCGCGACAGGATCCCGGCGACGGCGGCGAGGACGAGGGTGACGACGCCGACCGACGTCAGCAGCACGAGCTTGTCGTTCGTCCCGAAGTGGGCGATGGCCCAGTCCTTGACCGGGGTGGGGGTGAGGTCGATGAGCGTGGAGCCGACGGCCAGCACCGGGGAGGTGGCGGGGTCGACGAGGCCGGCGACGAGGTGGCCGGCGGCGGTGCCCGCGGCCGCGGCGAGGACCCCGGCGACGGCGTACGGCACGGCGGAGCCGCGGCGGGTGGCCGGGCGCAGGGGGTTCTCGGGTCGATCGAGCATGACCGGTGTTCGTCACGACGGCCGGCCCGGATTGTTCCGTGGGACGGACGACAGCGGCCCGAGCCGGCCCGGCGTGAAAGGGTGGGGACACCGCCCGACGGACGAGAGAAGGTGCCGCCGTGACCCGCTCCGCGCTCCTGCGCTGGACCACCCTGGGGCCGGTGCTGGCCCTCCTCGCGCTCGTGCTGACCTGGGGTCGCGACCTCGGGCCGGTGCCGGTCGTCGTCGTCGCGGCGCTGCTCGCGGCCGCCGTCCTCGCGGCCGTCCACCACGCGGAGGTCGTGGCGCACGCGGTCGGCGAGCCCTACGGATCGCTCGTCCTCGCGGTGGCCGTGACCGTCATCGAGGTCGGGCTCATCGTCACGCTCATGGTGTCGGGCAAGGAGGGGGCTGCGACGCTGGCCCGCGACACGGTGTTCGCGGCGACGATGATCACCGTCAACGGGATCGTCGGCATCTCGATCCTCGTCGGCTCCCTGCGCCACGGGCTCGTCGTCTTCAACAAGGAGGGGACCGGCAGCGCCCTCGCGACCGTGACCGCCGTCGCGACGCTGTGCCTGGTCCTGCCGACCTTCACCACCGGCGCGGCGGGACCGGAGTTCACCCCCGGGCAGCTCGCCTTCGCCGCCGTCGCCTCCCTGACGCTGTACGTCGCCTTCGTCCTCACCCAGACGCGCCGGCACCGTGACTTCTTCCTGCCGGTCGACAGCCACGGCAACATCCTCGAGGGCTCGGGGGCGGGTGGCTCCGACGACGGGGCGGAGGGCGACCACCACGCCCCGCCCGGGGACTCCGTACGGCGCAGCCTGGTCCTGCTCCTCGTCGCGCTCGTCGCCGTCGTCGGGCTGGCCAAGGTCGAGTCGCCGGCCATCGAGTCGGCGGTCCGCTCGGCCGGCCTGCCGCAGTCCTTCGTCGGCGTCGTCATCGCGCTGCTCGTCCTCGCCCCGGAGACGCTGGCCGCCGTCAACGCGGCGCGCCGCCGCCGCACCCAGATCAGCCTCAACCTGGCACTCGGGTCGGCGATGGCCAGCATCGGCCTGACCATCCCGACGCTGGCGCTGCTGACGCCGTTCATCGACGTCCCGCTCCAGCTGGGGCTCGGTCCGACCCAGGTCGTGCTGCTCGGCCTGACCGTCGTCGTCGGGACGCTCACCGTCGTCCCCGGCCGCGCGACCCGGCTGCAGGGGGTCGTGCACCTCACCCTGCTCGCGGCCTTCGTCTTCCTCGCCGCCAACCCCTGACACCCCAGGGGACGACTTCTTGCTCCGGATGTGCCCGGAATCCGTGTCGGACCGGCCGGGACGGGCACATCCGGAGCAAGAAGTCGTCCTTACTGGAAGCCGACCTGGGCGAGCGGGTGGTAGAGCTCGCGCTCCTCGTACGACAGGTGGCTGAGCAGGGCGTCGGAGAGCAGGTCGACGACCGCGCGCAGCGGCGCGGTGTCACCCGGCAGCCCGTCGTCGCCGCCGGTGACGAGCCCGACGAGGGCGCGGTCGACGCGCTCGAGCAGGTCGTGGATGACGTGGTGCTCGGCGGTGAGCCGGTCGAGGACGGGCGCGGCGCCGGGCACCTGCCGCAGCCGCGGGAACATGCTCACGTCCTCGATGGTGTGGTGCGTCGTCAGCACGCGGCAGTACTGCTCGCAGTAGGCGCCGAGGGTCCACGCGTTCTGCCGCAGCGTCATCCGGCTGATCTCGGAGCGCGCCTGCCCGACCGAGGTCCGCCCCGCCTCGACCTGCTCGATGACCCCGCGCAGCTGCTCGAGCTCGCTGCGCAGGTGGTCGTGCACCTCGACGAGGTGGGCCGGCTGGGCCTGCTGCACCGCGGTGTACGACGCCCCCTCGGGCGCCGGGAAGCGCGGCCGCGTCGACTCGTCCCAGGCGCCCTCGCCCTCCGCGAGGGGCTGGGGAGGAGCCCCGGGGCCGAGCTCGACGACGGGTCGTCCCCGGGTCGCCGCACCCGCGTCCCCCGCCCGGCGCGCGGTCACGCGCTCGCGCACGTCGGGGGCGACCTCCTCGCCGAAGACGCGCACGGTCCGCTCGTCGTCGCTCGCGAGGACGAACGTGCTGATCCCGTGCTCCTCGGTGAGGGCGGCCAGCTGCTCGGCCCAGTCGGCCGCGGTCCCGTGCAGTCGCGGCCCCGTACCGCGGCCCCCGAGCCGCCCCATGACGTTGTAGAGGCGTCGTACCGACGCGGGGTCGCGTCCTGCCGCCCTGGCCGCGTCGTCGAGGGTGGCCGTGAGCGCGCCGAGCCGGTCGGGGTCGGCGTACCCCATGCTCGGCAGCCAGCCGTCGGCGACCCGTCCGGTGAGGCGCAGCATCCGCGGGCCGTAGGCGCCGAGCCACACCTCGACGGGGTGCGCCGGGGCCGGTCCGGGGTGCAGCCCGACGACGCGGTGGAAGCGGCCCTCGACCCGGACGGCCGGGCCGCCCTCCTGCCAGACCGCCCGGACGACCTCGATGCCCTCCTCGAGGGCGTCCACCGCCTCGCCCGGGGTGCGCCGTTCGCCCCCGGCCGCGACGACGCCGTCCCAGAAGGCGCCCGCGCCGAGCCCGAGCTCGACCCGGCCGCCGGTGAGCAGGTCGAGCGAGGCGGTGCTGCGGGCGAGGACGACGGGCGGCCGCAGCGGCAGGTTCGCGACGTTGAGCGCGACCCGCAGGGTCGTCGTCCGCGCGGCGACGACGGACAGCAGGGTCAGCGCGTCGAGGTGACGGCTCTGGTACGGGTGGTCCTGCACCGTGAGCAGGTCGAGCCCGCTGACCTCGGCGACCTGCGCCAGCTCGAGGGTGCGCGCGGCGGCGGCCGCGTCCGGGGACGGGAAGAGCCCGAACCGCAGCTCCTGGAGGTAGTCGACCACGGCCCCATCCTCGCCGGTGCGCCTCGACCGCGGTGAGGAACCGGCTCGCGCGGCGCGCCCGGGCGTGCTGCGCTGGGGGCATGGACGGTACGTCGTACCCACCCCCGCTCTTCCACGGCGACCACGGCGTCGTGTCCGCGACCGTGCGCTCGGGAGGCACGGAGCCCGACCTCGTCCACCCCAACGGCAACCGGGTGCACTACCTGGCCACCGGGGCCGGGACGGGCGGGCTGTTCGGGCTCTACCGGTGGGAGTTCGCGGGGCCGCCGAGCGGACCGGGACCGCACTTCCACCGCACCCTGGCGGAGTCGTTCTACGTCCTCGAGGGCGAGGTGACGATCTACGACGGCGGGGGCTGGCGCGTGTGCCGCCCGGGTGACTGGGCGCACGTGCCGCCGGGTGGACGGCACGGGTTCCGCAACGAGTCGGGCCCGGCGTCGATGCTGCTGCACTTCGCCCCCGGCGCTCCGCGCGAGGCCTACTTCGAGGGCCTGGCGCGCGGGCTCGACGGGCTGACCCGCGACGAGGTGGACGCGTTCATGGTCGAGCACGACAACCTCTGGGAGGAGTGAGCCTCCGCGCGGGGTTCAGTCGCAGAAGCAGGTGCCCGCGGCGGAGATCTGGACGCCGCAGCGCGGGCAGACCTCCGGGACCTTCTCGGGGACGACCGGGGCGGCGACCCGGGCGGTGCGCTGGCGCGGGGTCGACGTCGTGGTGGCGCGGGCCTTGCGGTCGACCGCCTCGAGCGCGAGCCCGAGCGCCTCGTCGAAGCCGGCCTGCAGCCGCGCGGCGGGCACCCACACGTAGCTGGTGCCGACGCCCTTGCTCTCGACCCGCTCGACGTACGACGCGCTCGCGACCTCCCGGGCGCGGGCGGGGTCGAGCGAGACGCAGACCACCGCGGGGTAGCACTGCAGCGCCGGGGCGGAGGCGCCCGGGCGGCTCACGCTGAGGCAGTCCCCCCGCCGCGCCGTCTCGACGGACCGGGCCCCAACCACCGCACGGACGAGCGACTCGACCTCGTAGGCCGGCCGCAGCATCCCCAGCTGCTCCTCGAGCGACATGCCCCCAGCCTCTCACCTCGCGGCCCGGATGCCGTCCTCGGGAGCGGCCACGGGCGCCACCCGCGGTGCCACGATGCGTCATGGCCCACGACCCGCAGGTGTACGACGACCTCGCCGAGGCCGCCTGGCGCTGGGTGCGGCTCCAGGTCCTCCGCGACGACCGCGGCCCGTGGCTGCCCCCGCACGTCGACGTGGACACGGGCGCCCAGCCGGTGGTCCAGGCGGACGACGACGAGCGCGTCGGCGCGTACGACGGCCTCGGCGGTCTCGCCCACGTGCTGGCCGAGCTGCGGCTCGGTCGCGGGTGGAGCGACGAGGAGGCCGTGCTGGCGGCCGAGGTGGGCGACGCCGTACGGGCGCACCTGCCGGCCGCGCGCGACGTCAGCGTCTTCGGCGGCACGGCCAGCGACCTCGACGTCCTCCTCGCCCTCGACCCCGGCGACCGGGACGCGGCCCGGGCCGCCGTCGACCGGCTGCTCGCCACCTGGACCGAGGACGGCTGGCCGGCGCCGTGGGCCTCGGACCCCGAGCGGTTCCGGCCGGGCGCGGTGGTCGTCGACGCCAGCCTCGGCTCCGCGTGCGGGGTGCTCGCCGGGCTGTGGGCGGTGCGGCACGGCGTGCCGGAGGGCCGGGAGGTCGTCGAGCGCGGGCAGGCGTCGGTCCTGCGCTTCACGACCGGCACCGACGAGCCGCCGGGTGGGGTCGAGTGGCCGTTCGTGCCCGACGCGTTCCGCGTCGACCCGACGCCGTTCGCCATGCCCAACTGGTCGCACGGACAGGCCGGGGTCGTGGGCGTGCTCGCCCTCGCCGGGCAGGCCCTCGGTCGCGACGACGTGCTCGACCTGGCGGGGCGCGGCGCCGAGCGGCTCGTCGCGCTCGCCGACACCTCCGACGACGGCTTCGTCGTCCCCCGCGTCGTCCCGTGGGCGCCGCGGCACGGCGACCCGGTGACGTGGAACTGGTGCCACGGCGCCCCGGGGACGTCGCGGGCCTTCGTCGCGCTGGCCCGGGCGGGGGTGGAGGAGGTCGCCGGGTGCCCGACGCTCGAGTGGCACGACCGGGCCCTGCGCTCGACGCTCGCCTCGGGGATCCCGCAGCGGCTGCACCCCGGATTCTGGGACAACGACGGACGTTGCTGCGGCACGGCGGGGACGGCCGACATCCTCCTCGACGCGTGGCGCCGTACGGGCCGGCAGGAGTGGCTGGACTTCGTCGTCGTCCTCGCCGACGCGCTCGTCGAGCACGCCGTCCGCGACGGCGACGACGCCTACTGGCGCTTCGTCGAGCACCGGGCCGAGCCGCCGCTGCTGCCGCCCGGGGTCGGGTGGATGCAGGGGGCGGCCGGGATCGCGGCCCTGCTGCTGCGGGTGGCCCGGGTGCGGCGCGACGGCCGCGAGGCGCCCGCCGTCGCCCGGCTCGACTCGTGGTGGTGCGTGGAGTGAGGGACGTGTCGAGGAGCGACGGGCGGCTCCGACGTCCCCGGTGCAGGATCACCGCAGGCCCTGCCCGGCCCCGCCGGACGCACCGACCCAGGAGCACCCCGTGAAGTTCGTCGTCCTCATCCACTCCAACCCTGACCCGTGGGGCCACCCCACCCACGAGTTCACCGAGCAGGGCCGGGCCATCCCGCGCGAGGAGAAGGAGCGCAGCGGTCGCGAGTTCGACGCCTTCCTCGAGGAGCTGCACGCGGCGGGCGAGCTGGTCACCGCCGAGGCGCTCGCGGCCCCGGCCGCGTCCACCGTCTACCGGTGGGCCGACGGGCCGGTCGCCAGCGAGGGCCCCTACGCCGAGACCACCGAGCACCTGGCCGGGTTCTTCCTCATCGACGTCGCCGACCGGGCCCGCGCCGAGGAGGTCGCGCGCCGCTTCGCCGGCGCCGGCGACACGATCGAGCTGCGCCCGGCGATGTGGGGCGGTGGGGAGGACTGAGCCCCACCGCCTCGCCGGAGGACCTGTGGCGCCGGGTGGCGCCGCAGGTCACCGCCGCGCTCGTGCGCCGGTACGGCGACGTCGACCGCGCCGAGGACGCCGTGCAGGAGGCGCTGCTCGCCGCCGACCGCCAGTGGCCGCTGGAGGGCCTGCCCGACGACCCGAAGGCGTGGCTGGTCCGCGTCGCCTCCCGGCGCCTCGTCGACGCCTGGCGCTCGGACACCGCCCGGGCCGCCCGCGAGGACCGGCTCGTCCCGCGCGGCGGGGACCTCGTCGCGCCGCCGGCGGACCACCCGGACCGCTCTGCGCACGACGACAGCCTCGTGCTGCTCCTGCTCTGCTGCCACCCCGCCCTCACCCGACCGTCGCAGGTCGCCCTCACGCTGCGGGTCCTCGCCGGGCTGTCGACCGCCCAGGTCGCCCGGGCCCTGCTCGTCCCGGAGACGACGATGGCGCAACGGATCTCGCGGGCCAAGGCCACGCTGCGGGAGCTCGACGCGCCGTTCGCGCCCCCCGCCGCCGCGGAGCTGCCCGACCGGGTGGCCGCCGTCACCCAGGTCCTCTACCTCGTCTTCACCGAGGGTCACGCGGCGACGACGGGCGACCGGGTGACCGACGTCTCGCTGGCACAGGAGGCGATCCGGCTGACCCGCGACCTGCACCGCTGGCTGCCCGAGGACGACGAGGTGACGGGCCTGCTCGCGCTCATGCTCCTCAGCCACGCGCGGCGCCGCGCCCGCACGACGCCGTACGGCGACCTCGTGCCGCTCGCCGAGCAGGACCGCCGCCTCTGGGACGCCGGGCTCGTCGCCGAGGGCCTCGCTCTCGTCGAGGAGGTGCTGCCCCGGGGCCGGGTGGGGGCGTACCAGCTGCAGGCGGCCATCGCGGCGGTGCATGCGGAGGCACCTTCTTCCCAGGACACCGACTGGGCGCAGGTCGCCGCGCTCTACGCGATGCTGGCGGACGTGGCCCCGAGCCCCGTCGTCACCCTCAACCGCGCCGTGGCGGTCGCCGAGGTCGACGGCCCGACGGCGGGGCTGGCCATGGTCGAGCCGCTGGTGGAGCACCCGGCGCTGCGCCGCGGCCACCGGGTCCACGCCGTCCGCGCGCACCTGCTCGAGCGGGCCGGGCGACGGGAGGAGGCGCGCGAGGCCTTCGTCCGCGCCGCCGACCTGGCCACGAGCACTCCCGAGCAGCGCCACCTGCGACGGCTGGCGCAGGCCCTCACCGACCCGCCCTCAGGATGACGTCGCCGCCTCGAGCAGCAGCCGCAGCGCCAGGCGGGTGCGCGGGTCGTCGGTGCCCAGGTCGCCGACCAGTTCGGTGATCCGGGCCAGCCGGTAGCGCAGCGTGTTGGGGTGCACGTGCAGGGCGGCCGCCGCCCGGGCGGCCTCGGCGGGGTGGTCGAGGTGGGCGGCCAGCGTCGCCAGGTAGGCCGTCCCCTCGCGCTCGTCGTGCGCGGTCAACGTCTCCAGGGCGGCCGGCCGGCGTTCCCCCACCGCGGCCGACGCCCGGGCGAGGACGAGGTCGACCCAGGAGCCCTCGACCGCCGCGACGGCGGCGGGCAGGTCGAGGGCGGCGAGCTCGGCGGCCTCGGCGCGGGCGCGCGGCAGGTCGGCGGGGCGTCGTACGGGCTCGGAGGCGCGCACCCGCAGGGTGGGGTCGGCGGCGGTCTCGGTCGCGACCACCTCGCGCAGCCAGCCCCACGAGCCGGGCGCCCCGTCCTCGTCGGTGACGACGGCCCAGGCCGTCCCGCCGTCGTCGGTGAGCAGCGGCCGCTGCCAGCGCTGGCGCCGGAAGACGGTCTCCCAGACGTCGAGGTCCGACGCGACGTCGTGCGAGTCGGCCGGGCGGGACAGCGCGACGACCCGCCACGGGCCGGGCGGCAGCCACTCGGCGCGCGGGTCGTCGCCCTGGAGCACCTCGCGCAGCCGGTCGGCCGTCACCCGCCGGGTCAGGTCGGTCTCGGCCCGCAGCCGCAGCAGGCGGATCGCGAGGACGGCGGCGACCTGGCGCAGCTCGCGCTGGACCCGCGCCGTCGGCATCCGCGAGGTGACGACCCAGATCGAGCCGAGCCACTCCCCACCGGCGCGGACGGGGACGACGAGGCGGGGCAGCTCCTGCGACGGGCCGGGCGGGACGAGGAACGGCTCGTCGGAGCGGGCCAGCCGACGGAACAGACCCTGCGAGCGGAAGTGCGCCACGAGGGCGGGCGGCACCCGGCGGCCGACGATCGTGTCGATCCGGGCCGGGTCGGTGACGTCCTGGCGCGAGGAGTAGGCGAGCACCCGGGAGGCGGCGTCCTCGATCGTCACCGGCGCCTCGACGACGGCGGCGACCGCGTCGGCGAGGGTGAAGAGGTCCTGGAACGACGTGTCCTCGACCCCGCCGGGCTCCCCCGCGACGGTGGCCCGGTCGAGCAGGCCGCGGACCAGCCCGAGGACGTGGGCCAGCGACGCGGTCGGCGCGATCTCGGCCAGCGCGAGCCGGTGCCGGCGGGCGGCCGCCCGGACCGTGCGCGACCGGGCGAGCGAGCGGCGCAGGACGACGCCGGCGGGGCCGGCCGCCGCGAGCCCGGCGAGCAGGTCGACCGCCGCCGCGTCGTCGGGCAGGCCGACGCCGAGGACGAGGTCGCCCGGCTTGCCGAACCAGCCCTCCCCCGGCTCGACGACGGTGACGTCACCGACCTCCGGACCGTCGGGCTGCGGGACGACGACGCGGACCAGCCCGGGCCCGAGGGCGGCGGCCAGGGCCTCGAGGCGCACGGGTCTCCTCCAGGGCGTCGTACGAGCGTTGTGCTGGGAGCACAACGGCGGGGTGCAGGACTGTGCCCAGGAGCCTACGGCCTGTCGGCGGACGGACGGGACAGTGGAGCGACCCACCCCGACGCGCCGCCGCGTCCGCCGACAGGAGCTCCCGTGACCACCACCCCCGCCGCCCCCCAGCGCGTCGCCGTCGTCGGCGCCGGCATGGTCGGTCTCGCGACCGCGTGGTTCCTCCAGGAGCACGGCGTCGAGGTCACCGTCCTCGACCGCGAGGGCGTCGCGGCGGGCTCGTCGTGGGGCAACGCCGGCTGGCTGACGCCGGGCATCTGCACGCCGCTGCCGGAGCCGGCGGTGCTCAAGTACGGCGTCCGCGCGGTGCTGTCGCCGAGCTCGCCGGTCTACGTGCCGCCGAGCGCCGACCCGTCGTTCCTCAAGTTCGTCTCGGGCTTCACCCGGCACAGCACGATGGCGCACTGGAAGCGCTCGATGGACAAGCTCGTCCCGGTCAACCGCATCGCGCTCGACTCGTTCGACCTGCTCACCGACGGCGGCGTCGCCGCGCAGACCCGCGACGCCGAGACGTTCGTCGCGGCCTACCGCACCGAGACCGAGCGGCGCACGCTGGTCGAGGAGATCGAGCACATCCACCACGCCGGGCAGGGCATCGACTACCAGCTGCTCACGGGTGACGAGGCGCGCGCGCTCGAGCCGTCGCTGTCGGACGAGGTCGGCGCGGCGGTGCTGCTCAAGGACCAGCGCTTCATCGACCCGGGCTCCTTCGTCCACTCCCTCGCCGACTCCGTCGTCGCCCGCGGCGGCAAGCTGCTCACCCACGCGACCGTCACCGATGTCGTCGACGGCGGCACGTCCGTCACCGTGACGACCGCCGAGGCCGGCGCCGAGCAGTACGACGCCGTCGTCGTCGCCACCGGCGCCTGGCTGAACCGGATCGCCCGCGAGCACGGGGTCCGCCGGGTCGTCCAGGCCGGCCGCGGCTACTCGTTCTCCGTCGCCATCGACCACGTGCCGACCGGCCCGGTCTACTTCCCGGCCCAGCGCGTCGCCTGCACGCCGATCGGCGACCGGCTGCGGGTCGCGGGGATGATGGAGTTCCGCTCCCCCGAGGCCGCGCTCGACCCGCGCCGCATCCGCGCCATCGCCGAGGCCGCCCGCCCGCTGCTGCGCGGCGCCGACCTCGACGCCCGCGAGGACGAGTGGGTCGGCTCGCGCCCCTGCACCGCGGACGGCCTGCCGCTGATCGGCGCGACCCGCAGCCCGCGGGTCCACGTCGCCGGCGGGCACGGCATGTGGGGCATCACCCTCGGGCCGGTCACCGGTCGCCTGCTGGCGCAGCAGATCGTCACCGGGGCGCCGGTCGCCGAGCTCGCGCCGTTCGACCCGCTGCGCTGAGCCCGTCGTCCCCGGTCCGGCCTCCCCCGGGCCGGGGACACCCGTCCCGCACCCCGGTGCGTAACGTCGCGCTATGGACTCGCGCCCCGCCATCGACCGCGTGCTCGACGAGAGCCGGGAGGGCATGCGTCGCACCCAGGTCGGCGAGCTGCTCGCGCTCGTCGACGCCGGCGCCCTCGTCGTCGACACCCGACCGGTCGAGCAGAGGGAACGGGACGGTGAGCTGCCGGGGGCGCTCGTCGTGGATCGAAACGTCCTCGAGTGGCGGCTGGACCCGACGAGCCCGAACCGTCTCGACGTGGCCGACGACCCCGACCGGGTCGTCGTGGTGGTGTGCAACGAGGGCTACAGCTCGAGCCTGGCCGCCGAGTCCCTGCGCCGGCTCGGGCTGCGGAACGCGACCGACCTCGAGGGCGGCTTCCAGGCCTGGCTCTCCGTTCAGCCGGGCAGCGGCACGTCCAGGTCGTAGGCGAGGACCACGGCGCACGCCAGCGCCCGCTCCTGCTCCGGCGTGAGGTAGCCCACCGTCCGCCCCAACCGGTCGACCGGGATCGTCAGGACGTTGTCGAGGGAGACGGCACTCGCGCTCTCCAACCCGTTCTCGGGACCGACCGGGACCTCGCTCGACAGCCCCTTGACGGTCGAGGTCATCGGCGCCACCGTGACCTTGCTCATGGCCGCCCTGGCGAGGTCGCGCGTGAGCACGACCACCGGCCGAGTCCTGTCGAGGTGGGCCAGCCGGACCTCGCGCCGGCTCACGACGGCGGGGGGAGTCGCTCGGCGGTCCACGCCACCAGGTCGTCGAGGTCGTCCTCCGTGCCGAGCTGGCTGAGCCGAACGGCGTCGTGCTCGGCCGACACGCGTCGGCGCTCTCGCTCCAGGGCCCGGGCCACGAGGGCGGCCCGGCTCGACGCTTCGCCCCGGCCGACGGCGTCGTCGAGGAACGCCACCAGGTCGTCGGGGAGGCGCACCGCGATCTGCGTACTCATCCTCCCGAGGATACCCACCTGCATCCCAGAACGGGATGACGTGGCCCGGCCACCATTCATCGCCCCCGCCACCCGTCCTCGACCTCGGGCTCGGGCCCGTCCGTGAGCATGCGCAGGGCGCGTTCCCACTCCGGCTCACCTCCCTCCGTCGCTGTTGTTGCGGCGGCCCGCGCATCGCGCAACTCCGTGACGCGCGGACTCAGCCGGTCGCGCTCGGCGACCAGCACGGCACGTCGGGCGGAGACGAGCAGCCGCGGGTCACCGATGTCGAAGCCCTGACCGTTCCGGGGCCGCGAGCCGCCGTACGGAAGCGTGTACCGACCGTAGCCGTGCGGTCCGACCGTCTGGACCGGACCGAGCAACCGGCTGGCGTGCGGCTCCGGCGAGCTGCGCAGCCCGAAGAGCGCGAGCACGTCGGCGTTCGTCATCCGCAGCTCGGGGCCGATGACGTAGCCGGCTCGCCCCACCGCCCAGAAGGCGGCCGCCGCGGTCCGCACGACGTCGTACGCCCCGAACGCGAGGTCGTGCCGCTCGGCCGCGTCGACGACGAAGCGGCGGCAGGCGGTGCGCAGCTCGGCGTCCGGCCACCTGGCGAGGGCCCGCTCGACGTGGTCAAGCACCTGGTGCACCGCCCACCGGGCGACCTCCGGCACCCGGTCCCAGTCGACCTCCTCGTCGGGCAACGGCTCGTCGGTGAGCCCGAGCAGCGCCTCCTCCCCGCCGACCTCCACGCACAGCAGGTCCCACGCGATCTCCTCGTCCGCGGGCCGAGGGGGCGCAACCGGCCGCGGGTCGTCGTACCTGTCGTCCCACCGGTCGTCGTCCCAGCGGTCGCCCCACCGGTCGCCCCACCGGTCGCCCCACCGGTCGTCCCACCGGTCCCGGTCGTCGTCCTCGACCCAGCTGCGGACGGGCAGCCCGTCGACGAGCACGACGTGGGTGACACGGGCCATGGGTCCTCCTGGAGTGGTCGGCCGACGAGGGGTGGTCCGCCCACCCTGACGGACCCGGCGCGGTCCCCCGCCGCGTCGTCCCCAGCACGGTCCGTGACCCCCGCCCCCGCCCGAACCTGTGGATCACGGCACGAGGCTCCCGTCCTCGGGGGACGGCACGTAGCCTCAGGTGGTGGCCCGGCTCATCGCCCCACCACCGCCCCCGGGAGAGCCGCGCGCCCCCGGTCACGACGGCCCGGCCACCGCGCGCCCGAGCGGGACCCGCCCGGCGCTGCCGCCTCCCGGGACGCCGGGTCGGCTCATGACGCCACCGCCGCAGGCGGCCCCCCCGCCCTCGCGCCCCGAGCGCCTGCGCTCCCGGGCCGCCTCCGCCCGCGCCGCCGCCCGCCGGGCACCCGCCCGCGCCGTCTCCACCGCGCGCCGTACGGCGACCCGGAGCGCTGGGGTGGTCCGCGGCCTGTCCCGCCGCGCGCTCGTCGCGGCGGTCGTCGCGCTCGTCCTGCTCGTCGCCGGCGGTGCCTGGCTCGCCACGAGGCCGCCGGCCCCGGCCCCCGTCACCGCGGCCGACGTCAGCGCCGCGATCACGGCCGCGCAGCAGGCGCAGGCCTCCGCCGAGGCGGCCGCCCCGCCCGACGCCGGCGTCGCGTGGAGCACCATCCAGCCGTCGCTCGTCCTCATCACCGCCACCCGCCCCGAGGGGCGGGGCACCGGCGCGGGGGTCGTCGTCAACGCGGACGGCACCATCCTCACCGCCGCCCACGTCGTCGAGGGGGCGACCTCCGTCCGGGTGGCCTGGGTCGACGGGACGACCTCCGCGGCCCGCGTGACCAAGGCCGACACCGCCACCGACACCGCCACGCTGCTCCCCGCGACCCTGCCGCAGCCGCTCGTCCCGGCCACCCTCGGCGGCGGGGTCCGCGTCGGCGACCCCGTCTTCGCGGTCGGCCACCCCCTCGGCCTGGCCGACTCGCTCTCCGCGGGGGTCGTGTCGGCGCTGGACCGTAGCGTGCGCGTCGAGGGCGACCGCACCCTCGCCCACCTCATCCAGACCGACGCGGCGGTCAACCCCGGCAACAGCGGAGGACCGTTGCTGGACAGGGCCGGTCACGTCGTCGGCATCGTCACCGGCCTGGCCAACCCCTCCGGCGAAGGTGCCTTCTCGGGAATCGGCTTCGCCGTCCCCATCGCCACCGCCGGCGGCACCGCCGGCAGCCCACCCCAGTAGCCCGACCCACTCGACCTGCACGACCCGCCCGACCCAGGAGCCCGTATGACGCCCCCGACGCCGCCGTACGACGTCCCCGCGCCCGCCGCGGGCGCCCACCCGCTGGAGCAGGCGCTCTACCAGGTGAAGAAGACCATCGTCGGCCAGGACCACCTGCTCGAGCGGATGATGGTCGCCCTCCTCGCGCGCGGCCACCTGCTCGTCGAGGGGGTCCCCGGCCTGGCCAAGACGATGGCGGTCAAGACGCTCGCGGACGCCCTCGGCGGGCAGTTCCAGCGGATCCAGTTCACGCCGGACCTCGTCCCGGCCGACCTCGTCGGCACCCGGATCTGGAACCAGCGCGAGGGTGAGTTCCAGGTCTCGCTCGGCCCGGTGCTGGCCAACCTCGTCCTCGCCGACGAGGTCAACCGCGCCCCGGCCAAGGTCCAGTCGGCGCTGCTCGAGGTCATGCAGGAGCGCCAGGTGACGATCGGCCGGCAGACCTTCCCCGCGCCCGACCCGTTCCTCGTCATGGCCACGCAGAACCCCATCGAGTCCGAGGGGACCTACCCGTTGCCCGAGGCGCAGGTCGACCGCTTCATGCTCAAGGTCCTCGTCGGCTACCCGACCGCGGCCGAGGAGTACGTCGTCGTCGAGCGGCAGATCGCGCGGCCGACCCCCACCGCGCGGGTGCTCACCACCGAGCAGCTGCTCGGCTTCCAGCGCGCCGCCGACGAGGTCTACGTCGACCCCTCGGTCATCGAGTACGCCGTCGCCCTGGCCGGCGCCACCCGCGACCCGGCCGCGGTCGGCCGGCCCGACCTCGCCCGCTACCTGCAGTACGGCGCCAGCCCCCGCGCGTCGGTCAACCTCGTCCTCGCCGCCCGCGCCCTGGCCTACCTGCGCGGACGCGACCACGCCGTCACCGACGACGTGCGCGAGCTGGCCAAGGACGTGCTGCGCCACCGGCTCGTCCTCGGCTACGAGGCCCTCGCCGAGGAGCTGACGCCCGACGACCTGCTCGACCCGATCCTCGCCGCCGTCGAGCCGCCCGCCGAGGTGCTGCGCCGCCGCGAGGTCCCGGGAACCCTCGCTCACGGATCCCTCGGTCACGGACCCGCCGGCGCCGACGAGGGCTCGCCGTGGCGCCGTCCCGAGCCGTGAGCCCCGACCCGTCCCGGGAGGGGCCGCCACCGCTCGAGACCCCCGAACGGCTGCTGCGTCGCCTGGACTGGCAGGTCGTCCGGCGGCTCGACGGGCTCCTCCAGGGCGACCACCGCACCCTCTTCCGCGGCGGGGGCGTCGACGTCGCCGACCTGCGCGAGTACGTCGCCGGCGACGACCTGCGCCACCTGGACTGGAACGTCACGGCGCGGCTCGACACGCCGTACGTGCGCCGCTACCTCGAGGACCGCGAGGTCACCGCGTGGCTGCTCGTCGACCACTCGTCCTCGATGGCCTTCGGGCGGCCCGGCCGCACCAAGGACGTCGTCGCGGCCGAGCTCGCCCTCGTGCTCGCGCAGGTGCTCTCGCGCGGCGGCAACCCGATCGGGCTCATGGTGCTCGGCGACGAGCCGGGCGTCGTCGAGGAGGTCGTCCCACCCGCGGCGGGACGGCGGCAGGTCCTGCGCCTGGCGCTCGCGCTGCGGGGGTCCCACCGCCGGCAGGACGCCGTACGGCGCCCCGTCGGCGCGTCGGTGGGGCGCACCGACCTGGGCGCCCTGCTGCGCACCGCCGCGGCGGTCGTGCGCCGCCGGGCCCTCGTCGTCGTGGTGAGCGACTTCTCCTCCCGGGACGGGTGGCAGCGACCGCTCGCCCGACTGGCCCGGCGGCACGACGTCGTGGCCCTGCGGGTGCGCGACCCGCGTGAGCGCGAGCTGCCGCTCGCCGGCGTGCTGCACCTCGAGGACGCCGAGACCGGCGAGCAGGTGGTCGTCGACACCGCCGACCCGGTGCTGCGGGCGCGGCTGCTGGAGCTGGCGGAGGCGGAGCAGGCGACCCTCGAGGAGACCGCCCGGTCGGCCGGCGTGCTGCTGCACACGGTCGACACCGACGAGGACCTCGTCGGCGCACTGGTCCGGGTCGCCGGGCTGCGCGCCCGCACCCGGACCCCGGCCGGGGGCGGGCCGTGACCCTCACCTGGCCCTGGGCGCTGCTCGCCGTCCTGCTGCTGCCCGGGCTGCTCGTCGCCGAGGGCCGGGCCCGCGCCCGACGCCGCGCGCAGCTGGCCGCGCTGGCCGAGCAGGGTCTGGTCCCGCTGCGCCCGGACCGCGAGCGCCGGGCCCGGGTCGCACCGCTGCTCGTCCTCGCGGCCCTCACGCTGCTGCTGCTCGCGCTCAGCCGCCCCGTGGCGGCCGTGGCCGAGCCGCACCGCGAGGGCACCCTCGTCCTCGCCCTCGACGTCTCGACCTCGATGGCGGCGGCCGACGGGGCCCCCACCCGACTCGACGCGGCCAAGAAGGCGGCCCTGTCCCTCGTCGACCGCCAGCCGGCCGACGTCCGGGTGGGGGTCGTCGCGTTCGGCGGGAGCGCCGTCGTCACGCAGCAGCCGACCACCGACCGGGCGGCGGTCCGGGCCGCCGTCGAGCGCCTGACCGCCCAGGGGGACACCGCCATCGGGCGCGGGCTCGTCGCGGCGCTCGGCGCGATCGCCGGCCGGTCGCTCACCGGCGGTCCGTCCTCGCGGGCGCCCAGCGGCACCGGCGGCACGGGCGCGGCCGCGGGCCGGCAGGCCGAGTCGCTCGACGGCGTCGACATCGGCTACTACGGCGGGACGGCCGTCGTGCTGCTCACCGACGGCGAGAACACCGGTGGCGCCGATCCGCTCGACGCCGCCGACCTCGCCTCGACCGCCGGGGTCAAGGTCGACACCGTCGGGCTGGGGTCGGCCCGGGGCACGACCGTGCAGGTAGACGGCTTCACGGTCGCGACCCGTCTCGACGAGGACGAGCTGCGCCGGATCGCCGAGCGCACCGGCGGGACCTACGCCAACGCCCCCGACGCCGGCGCGCTCGACGCGGTGTTCGACGGCCTGGAGCTGCGGTGGACCACGCGCAGCACCCCCCACGAGGTGACGTCGTGGGTCGTCGCGGCCGCGCTGCTGCTCCTGCTGGCGGGCGTGACGACGTCGGTGCTGCGCACGGGGCGGGTGCTGTGATGCCCGCGCTGCCGTGGATGCTGGTCACCCTGCTGGCGGTGCCGCTGCTGCTGGCGGCCTACGTGTGGCAGCTGCGCCGACGGCGGCGCCGGACGGTGCGCTGGTCGGACGTCGCGCTCGTGCGGACGGCGGTCGGGGGCCCGTCGCGGCGCTGGCGCCGGCACCTGCCGGTCGCCGCCGTGCTCGCCGCGCTCGCCCTGCTCGGCGTCGGCGCCGCCCGGCCGCAGGTGCAGGCGCAGGTCCCCGTCTCGAGCTCGGCGGTCATCCTCGCCCTCGACGTCTCGGGGTCGATGTGCGCGACCGACGTGAGCCCGAACCGGCTGGCCGCGGCGCAGGCGGCGGTGCGCACCTTCGTCGGCCGCCAGGACGACCGGACCAAGATCGGGCTCGTCCTCTTCTCGGGCTTCGCCTCGCTCGTCGTGCCGCCGACGACCGACCGGGACAGCCTGCTCGCGGCGGTGGACGGCGCGAGCACGGGCCGGGGGACGACCATCGGCGCCGCCATCCTCACGTCGGTCGACGCGATCAGCGAGCTCGACGCGGCGGTGGCCCCCAGCGACCGGGAGGCCGCTCCGGCGCCGGACGGCTCGTCCCTCGCCCCGACCGACCCGCCGTCGCGCGGCCCGGGGTCGGCCCCGGGCGCGCCCTCGGGCGGCCGCGCGGCCACCGCGCCGGAGATCGTCGTCCTGCTCACCGACGGGGCCAACACCCGCGGGGTCACCCCGGCGGACGCCGCCGCGCAGGCGGCGGCCCGCGGCGTGCGCGTCTACCCGATCGGCTTCGGCACCACCCACCCGACCTCGCTCGTGTGCACGGCCCGGCAGGCAGGGGTCGGCGGGGCCTTCGGCGGCTACCCGGGCGGCGGGGCCGGGGGGCAGCTCGGTGGCCGCGGGGGCCGGGACGTCGGGCCGGCGGGTCGCTCGTTCCTCGTCGTCGACGAGCCGACGCTGCAGGACGTCGCGCGGACCACCGGCGGCGAGTACTTCGCCGCCGCGGACGCGGAGGAGCTGACGCGGGTCCTCACCGACCTGCCCCGGCACGTCCAGGTGCAGACGCGGGAGGTGGACCTCAGCGCCGGGGTGGCCGCCGCGGGGGCGGCGTTGCTCGTCCTCGGGCTGTGGCTGGCCCGACGGCAGGGGCCCCTGGGCTGAGCCGGGCGTCGTACGGGAGCGGGTCAGAGGCGCCGGCGCGGGGGCTCGTACGGCGAGTCGGCGCTCGCCACGACCTCGGTGAACCCGCGCAGGCTCTCGGCGATCGCGCGCAGGGCGTCGGCGAGCTCGGGCAGCCGCTCCGGGTCGAAGGAGTCGAAGCCGTGCGCCATCCAGCTGCGGATGTCGGCCAGCTCGGCGCTCCCCCGCTCCGAGAGCTGCACCGTGCTGCGCCGGCGGTCGTAGGGGTCGGCCACCCGCTGGGTCAGCCCGCGACGCTCCAGCCGGTCGAGCAGCCCGGTGACCGTGCTCGTCGTGAGGTTCATCCGCTGGGCGAGCTCCGTCTGACCGAGCGAGCCCTCGGTGAAGAGGTAGCTGATGGCCTGGCTCTCGTTGACGGAGACCCCGAGGTGCGTGGCCACCGCGAGGCGGTAGTGCTCCCCGGCGAGGATGACCGAGCGCAGGCTGCGGACGGCGTCGGCCAGGTCCGGGTCCTCGCTGAGGTCGGTGCCCCCCGGGACGGCGGCCGTGCGGGTCGGGTTCTCGTGCTGGTGCGTGCTGCTCATCGTGTCCTCACCCGGCGACCACCCCCTGCGGGCCGTCATCGGGGGACACTGTAACCCGGCACGCATTACTCGTCTCGCGAGCGAGGGCGCGTCCCCGGAGGCGCCGCAGGCGGTCCGCCGGGACCGGTTCGTCGCCGCGTCGCCGGGGTACGTCGGCGCCATGGACATCACCGAGGTCATCCTCCACCAGCACATGGAGCAGCGGCGCATGTTCGCGATGCTCGAGGAGTGGCCGCGCGACGACACCGAGGGTCTGTCGGCGCTGTGGACCCGGCTGGCGATCCTCCTCGAGACGCACGCCGAGGGCGAGGAGCGCTACTTCTACCCCGAGCTGCTGCACCGCGGCGAGGGCGGCGGTGACGCGGACGACGTCGAGGAGGAGACCGAGGACGCCGTCAAGGACCACAACAAGATCCGCGACGCGGTCCGCCGGGTCGGCGACGCGCAGGTCGGCAGCGACGGGTGGTGGGAGGCGGTGACCGACGCCAACGTCGAGAACTCCGACCACATGGCCGAGGAGGAGCGCCAGGACCTCACCGACTTCCGGCTGCACGCGGACCTCGCGCTGCGCCACGACCTGGCCGTGAAGTTCCTGCGCTTCGAGGCGATGACCGCCGCGCGCGGGATCGAGCCGGTGGACAAGGACCCCGAGGAGTGGATCGAGGAGCACCAGGGCTCCTGAGGCCCCGGAACCCGGACCCGGGGCGCCGTACGGCACGTCCGCACGGCGGCGGCACCGGTGCCCCGTCGGTGCGGACGCTGCGGGGGCTCAGGCGGTGAGGACCTTGCCGGGGTTGAAGATGTTCAGCGGGTCGAGGGCCGACTTGATGCCATGCTGCACGGCCAGCGAGAGCGGGTCGAGCTCGCGACGCAGCCCGTCCATCTTCAACAGGCCGACGCCGTGCTCGCCGGTGACGGTGCCGCCCAGCCGCAGCGCGGCGTCGATGATCTCCTCGAACGCCTCCTGCGCCGCCGCCCGGGCGGCGTCGTCCCCGACGGGCGTGATGAGCAGCGGGTGCAGGTTGCCGTCGCCGGCGTGCGCGATGGTCCCGATCTTCACCCCGTGCCGGTCGCCGATCTCGCCGAGGGTGGCGAGCATGGTCGGCAGCGACGAGCGCGGGACGCACACGTCCTCGGTGAGGACCGGGCCGAGCCGCTCGAGCGCCGGGTAGGCCAGGCGGCGCGCGGCGAACAGCGTCTCGGCCTCCTGGTCGTCGGTCGAGACGACCGCGAAGACCGGGTCGGCGGTCTCGAACGCGTCGACGACGCCCTGGGCCTCGTCGTCCCCGGCGACCCCCGGGGTGTCGACCCGGGCCAGGAGCAGCGCCTCGGCGTCGGCCTCGAGCCCGAGGTGCTTCCAGTCCTCGACCGCGACCAGGGTGTCGTGGTCGAGCAGCTCCAGCGCCGACGGCGTCAGGCCGCGGCGGGTCACCTCGGCCACCGCGCGTCCGGCGTCGACGAGCGAGGTGAACGCCCCGACGATCGTGCGCGGGACCCCGCGCGGGGCCGGTCGCAGCCGCAGCGTCACCTCGGTGACGACCCCGAGGGTGCCCTCGGAGCCGACCATGAGCGCGGTGAGGTCGTAGCCCGCGACCCCCTTGGCCGTACGACGCCCCAGCCGGACGACGTTGCCGTAGCCCGCCGGGCCACCCATCACGGCGCGCATCCCGAGGACGTAGTCGCGGGTGACGCCGTACTTCACGCAGCACAGGCCGCCGGCGTTGGTGGCGACGTTGCCGCCGATCGTCGACCACGGCGCGCTGGCCGGGTCCGGCGGGTACCACAGCCCCTGCTCGCGCAGGATCGCCTTGAGGTCGTCGTTGACGATCCCCGGCTCGACGACGGCGACGAGGTTGTCGGCGTCGACCTCCTTGACCGCGGTCATCCGCGACAGGTCGAGGACGAGGCAGCCGTCGACCGCGTTCGCCCCGCCGGACAGGCCCGTCCCGGCGCCGCGCGGCACGACCGGCACCCGCAGGTCAGCGCAGATCCGGACGGCGTCGGCCACCTCCTGCTCGGTGCGGGCGCGCAGGGCGACGGCGGCCTTGCCGACCGGCGCCCACTCGGCGTCGTCGGCCGACAGGCTGGCGACGACGTCGACGTCGGTGACGAGCCGGTCGGTCGGGATCTCGCGGCCCAGGGCCTCCAGCAGCTGCTCGCTCATGCGGTCTCCTCGAGGGCCTCGCGGATGAGGTCGGCGGTCTCCAGACCGCCGCGGGCGGACATGACGGTGGCGGCGTGGTCGGCGCCGGGCAGCGGGACGACGCGGGTGCAGACGGCCGAGTAGCGGCGCACGGCGGCGGCGTCGTACGCGGGCGGGGTGTCGCGCCCGACGCTCCACTGCGCGTGCAGGAAGCGGACCGGGTGGACCAGCGCGTCCCACGGGGTGTCGCCGAAGAAGACCGAGCGCGCGTCCTCGACGAGCGCCTCGGCGCTGAGCCGGACCCGCCCGTCGGCGTCGAGGTCGTGGGCGAGGCAGTGCTGCAGGACCGGGTCGGCCGGGTCGAGCAGCGGGGTCGTCGTCGCGACGACGTGCTCGACGTACGACGACACCGACGGCCACGGGTGCTCGAGCCGGCTCGTGCGGTCGGCGAAGGCGGTGGCGACGTTCTCCCGGGTCAGGCCCGGCGGCACCGGCATCGGGAACCCGCCGTCGACGAGGACGAGGCTCGAGACCCGGTCGGGGTGCCGGTCGGCGAGGTGGACGGCGACGAACGCGCCCATCGACATCCCCGCGACGACGACCTGCGCGAGGCCGAGGTGGTCGAGCAGCCGGACGAGGTCGTCGGCGTGCCGCCGCAGGCCGAAGGGTCCGGCCACGTCGACGCTGTCGCCGCGGCCGCGCAGGTCGGGGGCGACGAGGGTCAGCTCGGGGGCGGCGGCGTGCACCCACGACCAGAGCCGGCGGGTGCTGCTGACGCCGTGGACGGCGAGGACCGGCGCGGTCTCCCCGGCGTGCACCTCGAAGGCGAGGTCGCCGCCGGGGACGGACACCAGACCGGGCCCGGCGGTGAGGGTCGAGGCGGCCATGCCCCCACCGTAAGCCCGCCTCCCCGGGCCGGACCGCGGGGTCGTGGCGCGACCGTGCTTGTGCGGGGGGCGCGGCTCTGGTCGGGTGGGCGTATGGACCCGGTCGAGGTGCGCGCGGCGTACGACGAGCATCTGCGCCGCCGCGCCGACCCCGGCCCCCGCGGGCGGCTCGAGGTCGACGGCCCGGTGGTGCGGGTCGTCGCGGCGGACCCGGGCGACACCGAGGCGTGGCAGGCGGTCCTGTGGTCCGACCTCGACGGCCTCGCGCCGGCCCGGGTCGACGCCGTCGTCGCCGCGCAGGTCGAGCGCTTCGCCGGCACCGACTGGGAGTGGAAGCTGCACTCGTACGACGCCCCCACCGACCTGCCTCGGCGGCTGGTCGCCGCCGGACTCGCCCCGGAGCAGGAGGAGGCCCTCATGGTCGCCGAGATCTCCGACCTCGACCTCGACGTGCGGCCGCCCGACGGGGTCCGGCTCGAGCCGGTCACCGGACCGGAGGGGGCGGCACGGCTCGTCGCCGTCCACGACGCCGTCTTCGGCGGCGACCACGCGTCGGTCGGCCGCCGGGTGCTCGAGGGGCTCGCCGCCGACCCGCCGACGACCGCCGCGGTCGTCGCCTCGGCCGGCGACCTCCCCGTGTCGTCGGGGCGGCTGGAGCTGCACCACGGGACGCCGTTCGCGAGCATCTGGGGCGGGGGGACGCTGCCCGAGTGGCGCGGCCGGGGCGTCTTCCGGGCCCTCGTCGCGCACCGGTCCCGGGTCGCCGCCGACGCCGGGTTCCGCTGGCTCCAGGTCGACGCGCTCCCGCCGAGCCGGCCCATCCTGGCGCGGCTCGGGTTCGTCGAGCTCGGCACGACGACGCCGTACGCCCCCGGCCGCGCCCGGTGAGCGCCCGGTGAGCACGCCGGCGACCCGCGCGGACTGCGCGCGGTGCTTCGGGCTGTGCTGCGTCGCCCTGCCCTTCGAGCGGGCGGGCGGGTTCCCGGACGACAAGCCGGCCGGCCTGCCGTGCCGGTTCCTCGCCGTCGACCACGCCTGCCGGGTGCACGACTCGCTCCTCGACCGCGGCTACCGCGGGTGCGTCGCCTACGAGTGCTTCGGCGCCGGCCAGCAGGTCTCGCAGGTCATCTTCCGCGGGCGGTCGTGGCGCGACGAGCCGTCGACGGCGGCGTCGATGTTCGCCGTCTTCCCCGTCGCGCGGGCGCTGCACGAGGTGCTGCGGCACGCGACCGAGGCGCTGGGGTGGGACCTACCCACCGACCTCGCGCGGCCGCTCGCCGCGCTGGCCGACGAGGTCGCCGACCGGGTCGGGCTCGGCCCGGACCTGCTGCTGGCGACCGACCTGCCCGACGTACGACGCCGCGCCGGCGACCTGTTCGCCGCGGCCAGCGCGCACGTGCGCGGGGCGTCGTCCCGCGGCGACCGGCGGCTGCGCGCCCGGGCCGACCTCGTCGGGGTCGACCTGCGCGGCGTCGACGCCCGCGGCGCCGACCTGCGCGGGGCCCTGCTCGTCGCCGCCGACCTGCGCGGGGCCCGGCTGGGGCGGGCCGACCTGCTCGGGGCGGACCTTCGCGACGCGGACCTGCGCGGCGCGGACCTGCGCGGCGCGCTCTTCCTCACCGCCCCGCAGCTGGCCTCCGCCCGCACCGACGCCACGACCGGCACCTCCCTCGAGGGCTGAGGCGCGCCCGGTCACAGCAGAACACCCCACATGTTGCTGGGTCCGGACACGTCCAGAGTCAGCAACATGTGGGGTGTCCCCCCTCGCGACCTATGACAGGGGGTCGACCGCGTCGTAGCCGCCGACGCCGTCGGCGAGGGCGCCGAGGGCGTAGGTGCCGTCACCGAAGAGGTGGTCCAGCGTCGTCAGGCGCGTCGTGTAGGCGCCGACGGCGTACTCCGCCGTCATGCCGATGCCGCCGTGCAGCTGGATGGCCTCCTGCCCGATGTGCCGGCCGGCGCGGCTGACCTGCAGCGCCACCCGGCGGGCGGCCGCCGAGATCGCCGCGGCGTCACCGTCCTCGAGGACCATCGTCGCCCACTGGGTGATGCTCGTCGCGAGCTCGAGCGAGACGTACATGTCGGCCGCGCGGAAGGTGAGCGCCTGGAACGTGTTGAGCGTGACGCCGAACTGCTTGCGGCTCTTGAGGTACTCGGTCGTCATCCGCAGGGCGACCTCCATGATCCCGACCGCCTCGTTGGCGGCGAGGATCCGCGCGGTGTCGAGCGCGGTCGCGATCGTCGCGGTGCGGTTCTCCCCGGCCGAGCCGAGCGGCACGGCCGTCGCGGCGGTGAAAGTGACCCGGGCCACCCGGCCGCCGTCGGCCGCCGGGAACGACTCGCGCTCCACACCGGACGCGTCCCCCTCGACGAGGAACAGGCCGGTGCCCCCCTCGGGCAGCACGGCCGAGACGACGAACAGGTCGGCCACACCGCCCTGGACGACGGGCTCCTTGACGCCCTCGATGGTCCAGCCCTCGCCGTCCTGCGTGGCCTTGGTGTCGCCCGCGGTCGGCGACCAGCGCCGGCCCGGCTCGTCGTGCGCGACGGCGACGAGGCGCTCGCCCGAGGCGATCGCCCCGAGGACCTCGGCGCGTTGCTCGGCGGTCCCGGCGTCGGCGACGAGCCGCCCGGCCAGACCGACCGAGACGACGTACGGCTCGGGGGCGACGACGCGCCCCAGCTCCTGCGCGACGACGGCCGCCTCGATCCACCCGGCTCCGGCGCCGCCGTCCTCCTCGGAGAACGGCAGCCCCAGCCCGCCGAGCTCGGCGAGCCGGGACCAGGTCTCGGTCGAGTAGCCCGGGTCGGCCTGCGTGACGGCCCGGCGCTTGCCGTAGTCGCCGTAGGCCTTGGTCAGCAGCGCCCGCGCGGCCTCGCGCAGCGAGTCCTGGTCGTCGGTGTACTCGAAGTCCACGTGTCTCTCCTACAGCCCGAGGATGGTCTTGGCGATGATCTGGCGCTGCACCTCGTTGGACCCGCCGTAGATCGAGGCCTTGCGCAGGTTGAGGTACGTCGGCGTCGAGCGCGCCCCCCAGCCGTCCCCCCCGACCGACTGCGGGCCGGCGACGTCGACGAGCAGCTCGGAGACGGCCTGCTGGAGCACGGTGCCCTTGAGCTTGAGCACCGAGGAGGCCGGGTGCGGGGCGCCCTCGGCGGAGTTGGCGACGACGCGCAGCGCGGTCAGCTCGAGCGCGAGCAGCTCGTTCTCCAGCTCCGCGACGCGCGCCGCGTAGAGCGGGTCGGACAGCAGCCCGGACTCCTGCGCGAGGCGCTTGGCCCGCGCGAGGTTGCGCTTGGTCGAGCCGACCGGTGCGACGCCGACCCGCTCGTTGCCGAGGAGGAACTTCGCGATGGTCCAGCCCTGGTTGACCTCGCCGACGAGCATGTCACCCGGGACGCGGACGTCGGTGAACCACACCTCGTTGACCTCGTGGCCGCCGTCGATGAGCTCGATGGGGCGGACCTCGACGCCGGGCAGGGTCATGTCGATGAGGAGCATCGAGATGCCGGCCTGCTTCTTGACGTCCGGGTCGGTGCGCACGAGCGTGAAGATCCAGTCGCCGTACTGGCCCAGGGTCGTCCACGTCTTCTGGCCGTTGACGACCCAGTCGTCGCCGTCCTTGACGGCGCGGGTGCGCAGCGAGGCGAGGTCGGAGCCGGCGTCGGGCTCGGAGAAGCCCTGGCTCCACCAGATGTCGAGGCTCGCGGTCGGCGCGAGGAAGCGCTCCTTGAGCTCGTCGCTGCCGAACTGCGCGAGCACCGGGCCGATCATCGAGGTGTTGAAGGCCAGCGGGGGCGGGACGCTCGCGGCCTGCATCTCCTCGTTCCAGATGTGCCGCTGGAGCTGGGTCCAGTCCTGGCCGCCGTACTGGACGGGCCAGTGCGGGACGGCGTACCCGGCGTCGTTGAGCGCCTTCTGGGAGGCGACGATGTCCTCCTTGGAGAGCTCGCGGCCCTCGGCGACCTTGTCGCGGATCTCCTGGGGCACCTTCGTCGTGAAGAACTCGCGCATGGTGGCGCGGAACTCGCGGTCCTCGTCGGACAGCTGCAGCTGCATGAGCGTCGTCGCCCTTCCCTCGGGGGGCGGCGCCGGGGGACGGGCGCCGCGCACGTACCCGTCCATCATGGCCCGCGGACCTACCGGCCGGTAGCGAGGGGGGTGTGACATCCCTCGCCGGTGTCTCGCGCGTACCCCTCCCGGGCGACCCGCAGTAGGGTCCGCGGCATGCAGAGCGGCAGCGGCACCAGCACGTCCTTCCGGCACGGCGAGCGCGAGCGGGGGCTGGCCCGCGCGGCGTACCAGACCTTCGAGCCGCTGCACCTGGTCGCCTACTTCGGCCCGCCGGTCGACGCGGCGCGCGAGGAGCTCGGCATCGGCTGGCTCGGCTCCTACACGGGGATGCGGGCGGCACCCCTCGGGCCGGTCCCCGGCGCCGTCGTCGCGGCCACCTTCTACGGCTTCCACCCGCGCGCCGTCGACAAGGCCTGGCGGCTCGCCCTGGGCGCGCACGACCCGTCGGCGTACGACGCCCTGCGCACCCGGGTCGTCGACACCGGCCTGCGCACCTACCTCGGCGACCTCGTCGGCTCGCCGGAGCTCGCGCGGCAGGCCGAGCGGATGCGGGCGGTGATCGAGCGCGCCGACCTCGGCGGCCGTGCCCTCGCGGCGTCGTACGCCGCCCTGCCGTGGCCCGACGAGCCGCACCTGGCCCTGTGGCACGCGGCCACCCTGTGGCGCGAGTGGCGCGGCGACGCGCACAACGCCGCGCTCGTCGCGCACGGCCTGCCCCCGGTCGACGCCCTGCTCCTGTACGACGCCTGGCTCCCGGCCGAGCGGGCCGCGCAGGGCCGCGGGCGGGCGTTCCTCCAGCCGACCCGCAAGTGGTCGGACGAGGAGTGGGTCGCCGCGGCGCACCGGCTCGCCGACCTCGGCCTCGTCGAGCCGGACTCGCTGCCCGCCGTGGAGGCGGGCGGCTCCCCCACCGTCACCGAGCGGGGTCGCGTCCTGCGCGACGCCGTCGAGGACGCCACCGACGACGCGTCCGCGTCGGTCTGGGTGGGCGTCGACGACGCGGAGGACGTCATCGCCGCCTTCCGCCCCTTCTCCAAGGCCGTCATCGTCGCCGGCGTCCTCCCGGGCACCGTTCGGAAGGGCTGAAAGCCGGACAAAGGGTAGCGTGAAATTCGTTCTCCGATAATCCAATCCGCTCTCACCTACGCTCCGAACGCCCCCTGCACAGGGGGAAGACCACATCGAACATGGGAGTTGCGATGAAGGACGCCACCCGGCGAGGATTCCTCGCCGCGAGCGGAGCGGGGGTGGCGACGGTCGCGGTAGCACCGATCGCCTTCGCCTCCGGCAGCGGTCAGTCGGAGAGCACGAGCACCACGGACGACGGCCGGTCGTCCGGGACGGGGCCGCTCGTCGTCCTCGTCCACGACGCGGCCAAGGGCCAAGTCACCGTCATGCGCGGTGAGCGCGAGGTCGTCGTGCACGACCCCGCGCTGGTCCGCGCCATCACCCGGCACGCCCGCGACCTCGGGACGGAGGCCACCCGATGAGCTCGCACCGCGAAGCCCCGGAGATCTCCAAGGATCCCGTCGCCGACAACACCGACACCTACGCGTTCGTCAGCCCCGACGACCCGTCGACCGTGACGCTCATCGCCAACTTCATCCCGCTCCAGGCACCGTGGGGTGGGCCGAACTTCTTCGAGTTCGGTGACGACGTCACCTACAAGATCCACATCTGCCACAGCGGGGACGGGGTGCCGGACGTCTCCTACCAGTTCAACTTCACGACGACGATCCGCAACCCCAAGACCTTCCTCTACAACACCGGTCCGATCAACAACATCACGGACACGACCTGGAACCGTCCGCAGACCTACACGGTCCGGCGCACCACGCGCAACGGCGGCAACAGCGAGCTGATCGGGCGCAACCTCACCGTCCCCCCGGTCAACGTCGGCCGGCGCAGCACGCCCAACTACCCCCGTCTCGGGCGACAGGGCGTCCACGACGTCAAGGGCGGCCGGACGGTCTTCGCCGGCCAGCGCTCCGACGCCTTCCACGTCGACCTGGGCTCGATCTTCGACCTCGGCACGCTGCGCCCGTTCCAGGCCGCGCACCTCATCCCGTCGGCGGCCGCCGCCGGCGTCAACGGGGTGCAGGGCTTCAACGTGCACACCATCGCCATCAAGGTGCCGATCTCGGACCTCACGGCGGACGGCTCGGTGCCGACCGACGTCATGGACCCGAAGGCCACCATCGGCGTGTGGGCGACCGCGCTGCGCCGCAAGTCGCGGGTCTGGGACGCGGGCACGAACCAGTGGGTGGGCGCCGGCTCGTGGATCCAGGTCTCGCGCCTGGCCAACCCGCTGTTCAACGAGGTCATCGTGCCGATGGCGGAGAAGGACCGCTGGAACTACCAGGGCCCCAACAACGACAGCCAGTTCGCGCAGTACGTCACCAAGCCCGAGCTGGCGGGGCTGCTGCCGGTGCTGTACCCGGGGGTCTTCCCGAACCTCGCGGCCTACACCAAGCCGCGGGCCGACCTGGCCGCCATCCTGCTCACCGGCATCCCGGAGGGCGTCGTCCCCGGCTTCCAGAACTACACCGGGCCCGTGCAGGCCGACATGCTGCGGCTCAACGTCGCGGTCAAGCCGACCGCCAAGCCCAACCCGCTCGGGCTCATCGGCGGCGACCCGGCCGGCTTCCCCAACGGGCGCCGGATCGAGGACGACGTCGTCACGATCGAGCTGCGCGCGGTGGCCGGTCTGACCATCCCGCTCGTCGACCCGACCTTCACCCCCGACGGGGCGGCGTCCAAGGTCACCGACGGCACGACCGACACGAACCTGCGCACGCTGTCCTCGTTCCCCTACCTGGGGAACCCGGCCAGCGGCTCGGAGTCCATGCCGGGCACGCCGGCGGCGTGAGGGGACGACGATGGCGCTGACCCCGCAGCGGGCCGCGAACCTCGCGGAGAACCCCTGGGCCGGGCAGGGTGCGGTCCTCCTCGACATCGGGGACGGGGTCGGCGCCGTCGTCGTCACGTGCCCGCCCGACTGGGCGGGCGCGGAGATCGAGGTCGAGCCGCTCGACGGCCAGGTCGTGCCCCACGGGCACGGCGGGGACACGGCCGTCGAGCGGCACGACCACGACCACCCGCACGAGCACGAGCACGAGCACGACCACCACGAGCACCACCACGAGCACCACCACGAGCACGGCCGCGAGCACGGCCACCGGCCGCACGTCGCGGTCGTGCCCCGGCCCGCCCCCGACGGCTCCGTCGTCCACAGCGCCGTGTTCCCCTCGCTCCCCGTCGGCGGCTACCGCCTCACCGAGCCGGAGTCGGGCACCAGCCAGGAGGTCCGGGTCGGCGACGGGCACGTCACCGAGCTCGACTGGTCGACCCCCTGACCGCGTGACCCCGTGACCTCCCGGTCCGTGGCTCGTTGGACGAGTCACCGGACCTGGACGTGGGAGCGTCCGCCGTCCGCCGGACCCCTACCCCCACCCGGTCCGTGCGGCGCAGGACCGGGGTCGTCGGCCCGCCGACGGACCCGGAGGGAGCCGAGGAGACCCCCATCGCCTCGGAGCCCCCGGTGGTGGCGCCGCTGCCTCGGCGCCACCACCGGCCACGCAGATCACGACGCGCTCACCGCGCGGCGATCGCCGCCTTGGCCAGCCGGGCGAGGGTCACCGCACCGACCGGTCGGAACGGGTGCAGCGGGTCCGGCTCGGCGCTGCCCGTGGGGCCGCCGAGCTCGGTGTGGGCCAGGGCGGACATGACGACGTACGCGTCCATGTCGTCCAGACCCTGCTCCCGCGTCAGCAGGTCGAACATCGCCTCGTAGGCCACCTGCACCGAGTCCTGCACGGGGTCGCCGAGGCCGACGGTCACCCACTCGTCCCCGGTGTCGATCCGCGGGGTCCGCAGCCCGGCTCCCTTGACGAGGTCGACGCTCAGCGTGGCGCGCCCGGCGATCTCGATGGCGACGAAGCTCGACTCGCCGCGGCTCATCACCGCGTGCAGGTCACCGACCGACAGCAGCGCGCCGGGCACCTCGACGGGCAGCAGGACCGTGGCCCCCGGTCGGGCGTCCGTGAGGTCCATGTTGCCGCCGGTCGGGTACGACGGCATGACCGTCGACATCGTGCCGCTCGCCGACGCCACCCCCAGGCAGCCGATCATCGGCGCGACCGGGCAGGTGAGGGTGTCGGTGAGGTGCACGACCCCGTCCCGTACGGGGATCCGCCTCGTCCGGATCGCCTCGCCCATCCGCCCGGTCAGCGCGCCGGCGCCGGGCAGGTAGACGCTCCAGCCCTGCTCGGCGAGCGCGATGTCGTGGATGGTGACCGCGAGCGCGTCGCCCGGCTCGGCCCCCTCGACGAGCACCGGCCCGGTCACCGGGTTGATCGTGGCGGTGACCTGTGCGAGGTCCCCGTACCGCTCCATCTCGGCGTAGGCGGCGTCGTCGGTCTCGAAGGTGATCCGGTCGCCCGCGCCGGGGCGGACGGTGAGGACGGGCTCGCGGGCGGCGTCGAAGCCGGCCGAGCCGAGGTCCTTGCCCAGGAAGTGGTCGGTCATCGGGTCGCCTCCGTCGCGTCCGCGTCGAACGCGTGCTCGGGGAGGATGTCCGTCCCGCGCCAGCGGTAGTAGAGCATGACGACGACGCCGACGACGAGCCAGATGATCCCGCCGATCTTCGCGGCCGCCTCGGCGTTCCACAGGACGTAACCGATGATGAGGAAGCCGATGACCGGGAAGACGTAGTGCAGGAGGACGTTGCGCGAGCCGCGGCGCACGCCGAAGTACACGACGACGCTGACGTGCAGCAGGAGGAAGCTCGTCAGGGCGCCGAAGTTGACGAGCGACGAGATGGTGCCGATCTGGCCGACGAAGACGAGACCGAGGACGAGGGTGAGCCCGGCGACCAGGAGGATCGCCCGCTCGGGCACCTTGCGCGGCGAGATGTGGGCGAGGAAGCGCGGCAGCCGCCCGTCGCGGGCCATCGAGAACAGCAGCCGGGACGTGGCCGACTGCGCCGCGACGGCGTTGGCGATGCCGACGGCGAGCGCGTTCATGGCGAAGAAGGCGATCTGCCACCCGTGGTTGCTGACCTTCTGCACGATGTCGAAGAACGCGTTGTTGGCCGAGTCCCCCTCGAACTGCGTCGTCGTCGGGACGAGCATCCCGGCGAGCCAGGTCTGCGTGACGAAGAAGAAGGCGACGATGACCAGACCGGTGATCATCGCGAACCCGGCCGACCCGCGACCGCCCTTGGTCTCCTCCGACAGCGTGGCGATCCCGTCGAAGCCGAGGAAGGACAGCACCGCGATCGACAGCGCCGTCGCGACGAGGCCGGGGCTGAAGGTCGCGGAGTCGAAGAGCGGCTTGGTCGTGAACTCGGCGCCGCTGGTGCCCTTGGCGACGGCGACGACGGCCATGACGACGAAGATGACGATGAAGAGGACCTCGGCGACGAGGAAGAGCCGGTTGACCAGCGCCGTGAACGAGATCCCGATGTAGTTGACCGCGGTGTTGGCCGCGAGGAAGACGACGACCCACACCCAGCGCGGGACGCCCGGGAAGATGCCGACCATCGACTCGGCGGCGAAGACGTAGAGCAGCGTCGGCACGAGCAGGTAGTCGAGCAGGATCGTCCAGCCCGCGAGGAAGCCGAGCTGCGGGTGGATCCCGCGGCCGACGTACGAGTAGACGGAGCCGGCGATGGGGAAGGCGCGCGACATCTGCGCGTACGACGACGCGGTGAAGACCATGGCGACGAGGCCGATGAGGTAGACGAGCGGCACCATGCCGTTCGCCTCGTTGTAGACGGTGCCGTAGATCGCCCAGGGGGCGATCGGCACCATGAAGACCAGGCCGTAGACGACGAGGTCGGTCGTGGACAGGCCGCGGCTCAGCTCCTGCTTGTAGCCGAACTGCTCGAGCCCGTGGTCGGCCGTGTCGCCCACGGTGGTCCGGGCGCGGGGGGCGTCGGTCATCGGGCACCGCCGTCGTGGGCGCGCAGGAAGTCGCCGACCACCTGCTGGAACGCCTCGGGCTCCTCGACGTGGGGCATGTGGCTCGACTCGGGGAAGACGTGGCTGACCGCGCCGGGGATGCCGTCGACGAAGGGGGCCCACACCTCGGGTCGCGCCTCGTCGTGGGCGCCGGCGACGACGAGGGTCGGGACGCGGATGCCACCGACGCGCTCGGCGACGCTCCACTCCTTGAGGGTGCCGACGACGTGGAACTCGGAGGGCCCGTTCATCGTGTGGTAGACCGTCGGCTCCTCCTCGATCTGGGCGAAGGAGTCGGTGACCTCGGGCGGGTTGGGCACGACGCGGCACACGTGCCGGTCGTAGAAGACCTGCATGGCCTCGAGGTACTCCGGCGAGTCGGTGGTGCCGGCCTCCTCGTGGCGCAGCAGCGTCTGCTGCACGTCGGCCGGCAGCTCCTCGCGCAGGGCGTTCGCGGCCGAGAGCCACAGCGCCATCGAGGCGGGCGAGTCGCAGATGGTCAGGCTGAGGACGCCGCGCTCGTCGGCGAGGACGACCTCGGGCGCGAGCATCCCGCCCCAGGACTGGCCGAGCAGGTGGAAGCGGTCGCCGATGCCGAGGTGCTCGACGAGGGCGCGCAGCTCGGCGACGAACAGCTCGACCGTCCAGAAGTCGGCGGGGGCGTCGGGCCGGTGGGTGCTCTCGCCGCAGCCGAGCTGGTCGTAGTGGACGACGGCGCGGCCGTCGGCGGAGAGGTTGGCCATCATCAGCGTGTAGTTGTGCGCGGCGCCGGGGCCGCCGTGCAGGACGACGAGGGGCGCGGGGCCCTCGCCGGGGGTGAGCTCGCCGGTCACGCGGTACCAGGTCTCGCCGTGCTCGGTGCGGAGCCGGCCGGTGGTGGTGGCGTCGGGGAAGCGGCTGTCGACGGTGATGGGCACGAGGCCTCCTGCGCTGAGGTGCGGGGACGGGTCGGGACGTCGCGCAGTCAAGCACCGTAAAGGTCTGGAGACAATACCTTTCGCGTCCTGTGTAGTCTCCGGCCGTGGGCGGAGGGCACGAGCTGGTGGCGGGGCGTCGTACCCGCGCGCCGGTCGCGACCTCGCTCGTCGACCGGCTGGTGACCGGGATCGCCGTCGGCACCTTCTCCCCCGGCGAGCGGCTGCCGCCCGAGCGCGAGCTCGCCGAGCAGCTCGGCGTCAGCCGCGCCACCCTGCGGCAGGCGCTGCAGGCGGTCGCCGACCTCGGGCTCATCGAGGTCCGCCGCGGCCGCGGCGGCGGCAGCTTCGTCTCCTCCGCGTCCTGGGAGCACGTCGCGCCCGACACGGCCCGGCGCACCCTCGAGGTCGAGCTGCCGCGGCTGCGCGACCTGTTCGACTACCGCTGCCTCGTCGAGGGCATGATCGCCCGCGCGGCGGCGGAGCGTCGTACCGCTGACGACTGCTCGAGCCTGCGCGAGGCGCTCGAGGACTTCCGCTCGGCGCGCTCGATGATCGACGCGCGCGCGATCGACCGCCGGCTGCACGGGCTGGTCTGCGAGGCCGCGCGCAACCCGCACCTGACGACGCTCAGCGCGCACCTCACCGCCGAGGCGACCCTGGGCTTCGGGGCCGAGCCCTACGAGCCGGGTTTCCTCGACGAGGCGCGCCACCAGCACGAGGAGCTCGTCGGTCACATCGTCCGCGGCGAGGCCGACGCGGCCGGCCGGTGCGCGCAGGCGCACTTCGCGCTCACCCTCGAGACGATGCGGGCGAGCCTGCGCCGGGTCAGCGGTGCGGTCGGCGGCGTCGGGGCCCGCCCCGATGTCCCCGCCCGCCACTAGTCTTCCGCGCACCACCTCGGGCGGGGGTGGCACCGAGACCAGGGAGTCGACATGTCCAGCTCGCTCAACCCCTACCTCGCGTTCCGCGGCCAGGCCGCCGAGGCGATGGAGTTCTACCGGTCCGTCTTCGGCGGCGACCTCACCACGACGCGCTTCGAGGAGTTCGGGATGGAGGGCGCGCCCGGCGACTGGCTCATGCACGCCCAGCTGACCACCCCGGACGGCTACGTCCTCATGGGCTCCGACGTGCCGGAGCACATGCCGCTGCCCGAGGGCCGCTCGACCATCTCGCTCAGCGGCGACGACACCGAGAAGCTGCGCGGGTTCTTCGCCGCGCTGGGCGAGGGCGGCACCGTCGAGATGCCGCTGACGCCGATGCCGTGGGGCGACGAGTACGGCACGCTCACCGACCGGTTCGGCGTCCCGTGGATGGCCAACATCGCGGTGCCCCACGGGTGACGGGTCCGGCGAGCGGCGACGAGGAGGCGGCCCGGGCGCTGGTCCTCGCCTGGTACCGCCGCGCGCGCACCGCGCAGGAGGCGCACGCGCGGGCGGCGGCGCGGGCCCGGACGACGTTCCTGCTCCTCGGGATCCCGCCGGTGGTCCTCGGTCTCGTCGCCGGCAGCGCGCTCGCCGCCGACGCCTTCGCGGGTCACCGGTGGGTCATCGCCCTGGTCAGCCTGCTCGCCGCGTCGCTCACCGCGCTGCAGACCTTCCTGCGCCTCGACGACCGGCGCCTCGCGCACGAGACCGCGTCGCGCCGCTTCGGTGTGGTCCGCCGCCGGCTCGGCGAGCTCGGTGCGCTGGGCCTGACCGACCCCGACCTGCGCGCCCGGCTCGACGAGGTCCGCGAGGAGTACGACCAGACGAGCGCCGGCAGCCCCCAGGTCCCGCCCCGGATCTGGGCCGCGCAGAAGGCCGCCGACGCGACGTACGTCCCCCCCGAGCTCGTCTGAGGTCCTGGACTTTATCGGGTCGCCCGATAATGTCCGCCTCCGCCGGAGAACCGTTGTCCGGCGAAGCCCGACCTAGTCCGGCGAGGCCAGCGTGCGGACCAGCCGGGCCGGGGCGGTGCGCCGGTACGACGCGTCGAGCAGCTCGGCGACCTCGGCCCAGGCGGCCTTCGACCCACGGGCGCCCGGCAGCTCGATCCCGAGCCAGCCGGACGGGCCGAGGTAGGCGGGGACGTAGACGCGTGGGTCCTCCTGGAGCGCACGACGGTCGCCCTCGTCGGGCAGGACCATGAGCGACCGGTCGTGGCTGACCCACCGGCCGTCGACCCGGGTCGAGCCGCCGTAGTAGGCGAAGACCTTGCCGGTGTAGAACGCCGGTCGGCCGTGCGACACCTTCTCCCTGGCCTCCGGCAGCCCGAGCGCGAGGACCCGGACACGGGCCAGCACCGGGTCGTCGTCGTCGAACATCTGCGGGTGCGCCATCCCCCGGACCCTAGGCCGCCCGCCGTCGTCCGGGGAAGGTCAGCCGGTGGCGACGGCGAGCACGCCGCCGGCGAGCGCGACCACCGCACCGACGGCCCGGACCCGGTCGGCGACCAGCAGCCGGTGCGCCAGCGCCGGGTCCCAGCCCCGACCGAGGCGCCCGTGCAGCGGGGCCGCGACGACGGCCGTCGTCGCGAGGCTGACCACGGCGCCGACCGCCGCCACGGCCACGCCCCAGCCGAGGGAGGTGAGCAGGGCGGGGACCCCGACGGCGAGCAGGACGACGTACGTCGCCCCGACGAGCGGGGTGATGCGGCGGCTGTGCCGGGCGTGCCGGGCGGTCCAGTCGCGCCCGTCGGCGAGCAGCGCCGGGTAGACCAGCGCCGTCACGGTGACCTGGAACCCGGCGTGCAGCGCGGTCGCGGCCAGCACGAGCGCCGCCAGCGTCGGGTGGCTCACGGGACGTCGACGCGCTGCGGCATGCCGAACCACGTCCGGACCCCCGGCGACCAGCGCACGACGTCGGGCTCGCGGTCGGCGAGACCGGGGAACCCGGCCGCGGCGAGCAGCCCGTCGTCGAGGTCGAGCAGTCGGGCCGCGTGCAGCGGCCACGCGGAGTGCGTGTTGGGCACCCACAGCGTGCGGCCGAGGACCGTGGTGTGCAGACCGAAGCGGGCGGTGAGGAAGTGGTCGAGCGCGGTCGGCTCGGCCAGACGGTCGCCGGTCTCGACGACGATCCGGCTCGTCGCCCGCGGGGAGTGCGGCGGCAGCCGTCGGCTGCGCCAGTCGAGCACCTCGCGGTCGGGCCCGGGGTGGCGCCGCTCCAGACGCATCCGCGACCACATGTACGCCGTCCCGAACACGGCCCGCGCGCCCGCCACCACCGCGGCGCGCTGGGCCTCGAGCGAGCAGAAGACGACGCCGTGCCGGCCCGCGTCGTCGACGCCGTACGTGCGCACGTTGAGCTCGAGGAAGGTGCCGAGGTACGGCGCGGGCCACCGGGGACCGACGCCCGCCCCGACCATCCGGAACGGGATGAGCCCGACCCACGCGGACCCGTCGGCGTCGACGTCGGGCCGGACGCCGCGCGGCAGGTGCGGGCGCACGAGGTCCGGGTCGACGCGCCAGTGCAGGAAGCACAGGTCGTGCCACCACTGGTTCATGATCGCCGGACCGCGCAGCGGGGCCCCCTCCGCAGCGAGGAGGGGGCCCTGCCAGGAGTCGACGTCGGTCACGGCACCAGGATCGGTCAGGCCGCGGCGAAGGGGTAGTCGGTGTAGCCCTCGGCGCCGCCGCCGTAGAACGTCTTGTCGTTCGGCTCGTTGAGCGGCAGGCCCTCGCGCCAGCGGCGGGCGAGGTCGGGGTTGGCGAGGAACTCGCGGCCGACGGCGACGAGGTCACCGAGGTCCTCGTCGAGGATCTGCTCGACGTCGGAGAGCTGGGTGACCGACGAGAAGCCGGAGTTGAGGACCACCGGTCCGGCGAACCGCTTGCGCAGGTCGCGTACGAGGTCCGAGCGCGGGTCGGCGAGGATGCTGAGGTAGGCCAGGCCGAGCGGCGCGATGCCCTCGACGACGGCCTCGTACGTCGCGACGACGTCGGCCGCGTCCTCCTCGAGGACACCCTGGATGTTGTGGGCGGGCGAGATGCGGATCCCGACGCGCTCGGCGCCGATCGCGTCGGCGACGGCCCGGGTGACCTCGACGGTGAGGCGCGCGCGGTTCTGGGGCGAGCCGCCGTACGCGTCGGTGCGGGTGTTGCTCGACGGCGCGAGGAACTGGTGCAGCAGGTAGCCGTTGGCGGCGTGGATCTCGACGCCGTCGAAGCCGGCGGCGATCGCCTGGCGGGAGGCGTGCACGAAGTCCTCGACGATGCCGGGGATCTCGTCGGTGTCGAGGGCCCGCGGGGTCGGGTGGTCCTTCTGCCCGTCGGCGGTGACCATCTGGCCCGGCGCGGCGATGGCGCTCGGCGCGACCGACTCGAGGCCGTTCTTGTTGTCCGGGTGGGCGATGCGACCGGCATGCATGAGCTGGACGACGATCCGCCCGCCCTCGGCGTGGACCGCGTCGGTGACGGCGCGCCAGCCCCGGACCTGCTCGTCGGAGTGGATGCCGGGGGTGTCGAGGTAGCCCTGGCCGACCGCGGACGGCTGGGTGCCCTCGGTGATGATGAGGCCGGCGGTGGCGCGCTGGCGGTAGTACTCGACGTTGAGCTCGGTCGGGACCCCGCCCTCACCGGCGCGGTTGCGGGTGAGCGGCGCCATGACGAAGCGCTGCGGCAGCGTCCAGGCACCGACGGTGGCGGGCTGGAGGGCGGGGGACTGCTGCTCGGGGGTGGTGCTCATCGAGGTCCTTCCTGCGTCCGGGCGGGGCCCGGTAGTTGACGAATCATCCAGTGGTGGCAACCGGCACGTACCCGCTCGTCATCCCCGACCCGACAGGCTGTGGCCCGGCTCACACCCGGACCCCCACGGTGTCGGTGGCCGGGCCTAGCGTGGGCGCGAGCACGGGCGTCGACGGCGACGCCCGACCACTCTCGGAGGAGCACCCATGAGCGCCCGACCCACCCTCGGCATGCTGACCATCGACTGCGCGGACGCGGCGCGGGCGGCGGAGTTCTGGTCCGGCCTCATGGGTTGGGAGGTCGTTATGAGCGGTGACGGCTACGCGATGCTCGCCGACGGCTCGGGGCTGCGGGTCGGCTTCGGCACCCTCGAGGACTACGAGGCCCCGGCCTGGCCCAACACCCACGGCTCGAAGCAGTTCCACCTCGACCTGGCCTGCGAGGACATCGCGGCCACCGAGGCGCGGGCCGTCGAGCTGGGGGCCACCGTCGCGGACCCGCAGGGCGGGGAGACGTGGCGGGTGCTCGTCGACCCCAGCGGGCACCCCTTCTGCCTCACCGACGCGAAGAACTGGGGCTAGCCCTCGCGGTCCGGCCCGAGGACCCGCTCGACGGCGGCCCGGACGACCGCCCGGACCCGGTCGGTGCCGTCGAGGTCGCCCCCGACGACGATGCCGTCCCGCACGACGACGAGCAGGTCGGCGACGACGTCCGGGTCGTCGCAGCCGTCGGCGACGAGCCAGTCGCGCAGCACGCCGCGCAGCCAGGCGCGGTGCTCGGCGACGACGCGCCGTACGGGGTGCCCGGGGTCGGGGAACTCGGCGGCCGCGTTGACGAACTGGCACCCGCGGAAGACGGGGTCGCGGGTGGAGTCGGCGACCGCGTCGAAGAACGCGAGCAGCGCGTCGCGCGGGGCGAGGTCGGCGAGCCCGGCCATCGCCTCGCGCTGGAGCCGGCTCTGGTCGGTGAGGTAGGCCGCGACGAGCGCGTCCTTGGTCGGGAAGTGGTGGTAGAAGGTCGCCTTCGCGACGCCGGCCTCGGCGATGATCCGGTCGATCCCCACGGCGTGGATGCCGTGCCCGTAGAAGAGCGCCGTCGCGGTGCCGACGAGACGGTCGCGGGCGGGGACGGTGGCCATGAGTTGACGGTAACAGACAGGTCTGTCTAGTCTGAGGTCGAAGCAGACAGACCTGTCTACCCCAGGAGGAGCACCATGGCCCGCATCTACACCGCCGTCGCCACCGCGAGCGGCCGTGACGGCCGTGCCGTCAGCTCGGACGGCCGGCTCGACGTCACCCTCACCCCGCCCGGGCAGGACGGCACCGGCACGAACCCCGAGCAGCTCTTCGCCGCGGGCTACGCCGCCTGCTTCGCCAGCGCCATGAAGATGGTCGCCCGCGGGATGAAGCTCGACGTCTCCGACGTCTCGATCACCGCCGAGGTCGGGCTCAGCCCCCTCGAGGGCGGCCCGGGCTACGGCCTCGACGTCGTGCTGCGCACCGAGTTCCCGGACAGCATCTCGGCCGAGCAGGGCCAGCAGCTGCTCGAGGCGACCCACCAGGTCTGCCCGTACTCCAACGCCACCCGCGGCAACATCCCGGTCGAGCTCGTCGCCGAGTGACCTGAGGCGACGCCGTACGACGGCCCCCGACCACCACGGTGGTCGGGGGCCGTGTCGTCCCCGTCCCGTCCCGCTGACGCCCACCCCGTGGTGGCAGCCTGCTCAGCGCGCCCCGCGCCGGTACTGCTGAGATCCATCAATTGCTGGCGGTCAGCACAGCGCCCGGTACGAGTGCTGCTGAGATCCACCAATTGATGGATCTCAGCGCAGCCCCCGCCCGTACGGCGGCGCTCAGGAGCGGAGCGGGGTCTCCTCGCGATCGGTCCCGCTCGGGCCCGACGCGGCGGGCGCACCGGTGCGGGCGGCACGCTGCTCGGCCTCGAGGCGGGCGGCCTCCTCGCCGCCGACGGCCTCGCCGCGCGCGACGAGCCCGGACTGCGTCGACAGCGGGATCTCCTTGACGGTCAGCGCGAGGAGGAAGGCGACGACGAGGAAGGGGATGAGGTACCAGAACACCGGCGCGAGGGAGTCGGCGTAGGCGCTGACGATGAGCGTCCGCAGCTGATCGGGCAGCTGGTTCAGCGTGGCCGGGTCGAGGCTGGCGGCCGAGCTCTGCGCGGTGCTCGGGTCGGCCCCGGCGCCGGCGAACGCGCTGCGCAGCGCGTCCGACAGCCGCGTCGTGAAGATCGTGCCGAACACGGCGACGCCGAGCGAGGCACCGACCTCGCGGAAGTAGTTGTTCGTCGAGGTCGCGACGCCGACCATCGCCGGCGCGACCGAGTTCTGCACGACGAGGACGATGACCTGCATGATGAGGCCGAGCCCCAGGCCGAAGACGAAGAGCATCGTGCAGATGACCCAGATCGGCGTGCTGGCGGCCAGCGTCGTCATCCACAGCATGGCCGCGATGACGACGGCCGCCCCCACGGCCGGGTAGATCCGGTAGCGGCCGGTGCGGGTGATGGCGAGACCCGACCCGATCGCGGTGAGCATGAGCCCCGCCATCATCGGCAGCATGAGCAGGCCGGAGACGGCCGCTGACGTCCCGCTCGACATCTGCAGGAAGGTGGGGACGAACGCGATGGCGGAGAACATCCCCAGACCGAGCATGAAGCCGATCGCGGTGTTGCTGACGAAGACCCGGTTCCTGAACAGCGACAGCGGGATGATCGGGTCCTCGGCGCGCCTCTCGGCCACGATGAACCCGGCGACGGCCGCGACGAGCCCGACACCGAAGGCCAGGGTGAGCGGCGAGGTCCAGCCGTGGTCGGGCTTCCCGCCGAAGTCGGTGAAGAAGATCATGCAGGTCGTCGCGAGCGACAGCAGCACGACGCCGGCGACGTCGATCTTCTTCGTGGCCCGGTGGCCCGGGAGGGTGAGGGCGACGTACGAGATGGCGAACGCGGCGATGCCGACCGGCACGTTGATGTAGAAGCACCATTCCCAGGACAGGTGGTCGACGAAGAACCCGCCGAGCAGCGGCCCGGCGACGGCCGACAGCCCGAAGATCCCGCCGAGCGGGCCCATGTACTTGCCGCGCTCGTTGGCCGGGACGATGTCGGCGATGATCGCCTGGGACAGGATCATCAGCCCGCCGCCGCCGAGGCCCTGGATGGCGCGGAAGACGACGAAGGGCCAGAAGCTCGTCGCGAGCGAGCAGGCCAGCGACGCGACCGTGAAGATGCCGATGGCGGCGAGGAAGAGGGTGCGCCGGCCGAGGACGTCGCCGAACTTGCCGTAGATCGGCATGACGATGGTCGTCGCGAGCAGGTAGGCGGTGGTGATCCAGGCCTGGTTCTCGACGCCGCCCAGCTTGCCGACGATGGTCGGCATCGCCGTGGAGACGATGGTCTGGTCGAGGCTGGAGAGCAGCATCCCGGCGATGAGCGCCGAGAAGATGATCCAGATGCGGCGGGGCGTGAGCAGCAGCGGCGGGGCGCTGCCCTCGGCGGTGGCGGTGGCGGACATGGGTGACCTCGGGGGTACGGCGTCGCGGCGGGCGCAGGGGGGTGACCGCGCGACGCTGCGCGGGCGGGGGATGGTGCGGTGCGAGGACGGTGAAACCGCGGGTGCCGACCGGTCAGCCGGTGAGCAGCGCGCGGGCGAGGTCCACGTGGCCCTGGAGGACCTCGCGGAAGCTGCGGGTGGTGCGGCCCTCGACGTGGTCGAGGATCGAGCGGTGCCCGAGCACAGCGACGAGCCCGCTGACGGCCTGCACCCGGGGGTCGTCGGCGGGGACGCCCTCGCGACGGGCCACGAGGGCGGCGAGGTCGTCCATCGAGCGCTGGCCGACGTCGCGCAGGACGACGAGGACGCGCGGGTCCTTGTCGATCGCGCGCTGCAGGTCCTCGAAGAGGTCCCGGTCGGGCAGCCGCTCGGCCATCGCCCCCATGACGTCGACGAGGTCGTCGACGAGCCCGGCGCTCAGCCCGCTCGGTCCGCGCGGGGCGTCGGCGCCGGCGGTCACGAAGGGCTCGGCGAGCGCCTCGGGCAGGCCGCGGCCGTCCCGGTCGAGGAGCGCGTCCTCCCTGGAGGGGAAGTAGTTGAAGAACGTCCGGCGGGAGACGCCGACCTCGTCGCAGATCTGCTCGATCGTGACGGTGGACCACCCGTGCTCGGCGGCCAGACGCAGGGTCGCCCGCGCGAGGGCGGCTCGGGTGGCCGTCCGCTTCTGCTCCCGGAGACCGGGAGCGGGTCCCGCACTCGTTGCACTGATCGTCACATCGTGTATTTTTGCACGATGCGACGATCAGTGCAACGTCACGGTCGGTGCTTGACGTCGTCGACGAGGGCCCTCCGCTCCGGGTCGAGCATCTGCCGGAGCAGCTCGACCAGGCGGGGGACGGAGCCGGGATCCAGCCGGTCGAAGACGAGCCGCCGCACCTGCTCGACGTGGGAGGGGGCCGCGGCGGCCAGTGCGTCGTACCCGGTGTCGGTGAGGGTGAGCAGCGAGGTGCGCCGGTCCTGCTCGGACGGCCGGCGCAGCACCCACCCCCGGGTCTCGAGCCGACCCACGGCGTGCGAGAGCCGGGAGAGCGACCCGTTGACCATCCCGGCCAGGTCGCTCATCGACGCCGTCCGGTCCGGTGACCCGCTGAGCCGGACGAGCGCGTAGTACTCGAACTGGGTCAGCCCGTGGTCGCGGCGCAGCTGGGCGTCGACGCCGGCCTGCAGCCCCTCGGTCAGCAGGTTGAGGACGAGCCAGAGCTCGCGCTCCTGCGGGGTCAGCCATCGGGGTCGGGGCACGTCGACAGTGTGCCGGTCGTCGAGCCGGGAAGAACTTGAGCGTTGAAGTAGTTCCTGGCTATCGTCCACTTGCTCGAACCAGTTCACTCATCGGAGCTCCACATGAACGTCGTCTCCTGGGTCCTCGACGCGGTCCTCGCCCTCGCGTTCCTCGCCGCCGGCGTGATGAAGCTGGCCCAGCCGCGCGCCGCGCTCGCCGAGAAGGGCATGGGCTGGGCGGCCGACTTCAGCGACGGCGCCGTCAAGGGCATCGGCGCCCTCGAGGTCGTCGGCGCCCTCGGCCTGGTGCTGCCCAAGCTGCTCGGTATCGCCCCCGTCCTCAGCCCGCTCGCCGCCCTCGGCCTCGCGGCCGTCATGGTCGGCGCGGTCGTCGTCCACGTGCGCCGCAAGGAGTCGCCGGCCGCGCCCGCGGTCCTCGGCGTGCTGTCGCTCGTCGCCGCGATCATCGGCTTCGGCCAGGTCTGACCGGCGAGGGTCGGCCGAGAACGGGCCGCCGGGCGCGGTCAGGTCTTGTCGACCGACGCCCGGTGGATCTCCTCGACCGAGCGCTCGAGCGTCGCCGAGAACTCCTCGTCGGACTGGTCGTCGCGCAGCCCTTCCAGCAGGGCTCGCGAGAAGCTGGCGATCATCGCCGGCTCGTGACGCAGCCGCTCGCACGCCTCGTCGCGGTCGTAGCCGCCCGACAGCGCCAGCACCCGCACGACCCGCGGGTCGGCGGCCAGGTCGGCGTACAGGCCGGGCTGCGTCGGGATGGTCAGCTTGAGCAGGTACGTCGCGTCGTCGGGCAGCGCCTGCACGCCCTCCAGGAGGGCGTCGTGCAGCAGCTGCTCGGCCTCCTCCTTGTGCGGGCTGTCGATGCTCACCTCGGGCTCGAGGATCGGCGCGAGGCCGGCGGCGGCGATCCGCCCGCCGACTTCCAGCTGCTGCTGGACGATCGCGCGGATGCCGGCCTCGTCGGCGTCGTGGACGACCGAACGCATCTTCGTGCCGAGCATGCCGTGCGCGACGGCCCGCTCGAGCAGGTCGTCGAGGGTGTCGATCGGCTTCATCAGCTGCACGCCCTGCGCCTCGTCGGCCAGACCCTTGTCGACCTTGAGGAACGGCACGACCTGCCGCCGCTCCCACAGGTAGCGACCGGTCGGCAGCCCCTCGACCTCGCGGTCCATCGTCTGCTCGAAGAGGATCGCGGCGAGGACGCGCCGGCCGTCGAAGGCGGGGTCGGTGACGACCCGGGTCCGCATGGCGTGGACGAGGTCGAACATCTCGGCGTCACTGGACCACCGGTCCTCGTCCACGCCGTACTCCGCGAGCGCCTTCGGGGTGCTGCCCCCGCTCTGGTCCAACGCGGCGAAGAAGCCGTGGCCGGTCCTGATGCGCTCGAGCTGCGTGCGGTCCATGACCGGCCACGTACCCCGCGGGCCGTCCTCGTGCACCCCGTACGGCGTCCCGTCAGGCGGTCTCGTCCGTCCGCTCGGTGGCGGGCTGCTCGACGAGGTCGCCGACGCTGATCGTCCCCGACGACAGCAGCCGGAAGACCGTCCCGCCTCGCTCGTGCATCGCGCGCGCGGCCCCCGGACCGAGCCCGTCGTCGAGCAGCCGGCACGGCGCCGCCTTGCGGACGACCTCGAGCTCGACGTCGCCGACCCGCAGCCGCTCGCCCGGACGGGTGGGCAGCCGGTCCGGGCCCGAGACGGTGACGTTGCGACGGGTCAGCCCGGGGTCGACGGGCCGACCGAGGTCGGCCGCGGCGGCGTCGAGGTCCTGCTGGCGCTGCACGGTCACGTGCCGGTGCCGGCTGCCGTGGTAACGGTCGCCGACCAGGCCACGCCCCTCCTCGGCCTCGACGGACGTGACGCTCTTCGTCGGTAGCCGGGTGCCAGGCGCCACGTGGATCGCGGTGACGACGGTCTGCGCGGAGGTCTGCTGGGGCACGTCCGCTCAACGACGCAGGGCCCGGCACTATGCCGGGCCCCGCGCGTGACGGAGGTGATCAGTCGAGCTCGATGGTGAAGTCCCACACGGCGAGCGGGACCCCGTCGGGGCTCCACGTCACCTGGGCCGAGCTGCTCTGGAAGGTCCCGCGCACCGTGACCGTCGCCTGGCGGCCCGGCGCGACGGTCACCGACGAGGCCCCGACCGGCGTGAGCCGGATGGTCGCGCCGGTGTCGTCGCGCGAGACGAGGTCGGCCGTGTGCAGGGTCACCGGCGTGCGACCGGTGTCCTTCACCTGCAGCTGGATCGTCGCCGGCGTCGACGGCGGCGGCTTGCCCGGCGTCGGGATGATCGGGTTCATCGTGTCCTGCTGGGGCCCGAGGGCCTCGGCGAGGACGGTCGCCCCCGACTTCTGCACGACGACGACCCGGTCGCCCATCGCCAGCACGGCCGGGTGGCCGGGCCGGGCGGTGGCCGGCGCCTGCTCCGTGCCGGGCGTCGGGATGGGCACCGCACCGAGCGAGGCGACGACCTGCTGGGCGCTCACCGACGTGGTGGCGGTGGCGGCCGGCGGGGACGACGTGGTGCACCCGGCGATCCAGCCGGCGCCGGCCACGAGCAGACCGGCGACGGCGAGACGCCGTACGGCGTTCAGTGCGACCCCACGGGGACGGCGGCGTGCACGACCTTGGGCGACGGGGCCTCGGCCGCCGTCGCGGTCGCCGGGTAGACCGAGCTGCCCATGGGGGCGGGCTGCAGGGCCCGGCCGGAGCGGTTGGTGTAGACGTCGGCGCCGAAGGTGCGCAGGCCGTCCTGGCCGGCGTACCCGAGGTGCCCGGCGCCGTCCGCCCCGCCGGAGGTGACCCCGAAGAGGTCCTCCATGCTGCGCAGCCAGCTGTAGTGGTTGTAGGGCTGGTCGCTCACCGAGCCCGGCGTGATGAAGCGGCTGATGAAGACCGCGCCCGTGATGCCGCCGCCGGGGGTGGTGTCCTGGTTGAAGGCCTGGAAGCCGGGCTGCGTGGTGTTCGGGCCGGGCAGCTCGTTGCAGCAGGCGATGACGGACTGGGCGGTGTTCGCCTCGGCCTGGACCGGGTTGCCGGTGGCCGAGTCGGTGCCGAGCCCCGCGTCGCCGGCGTAGGCCGCGTCGGCGATCGAGTTGCCGTACATCTTGTAGGGCGGGAAGGCCTCGTCGAAGAGGACCTGGATCATGCCGTCCTTCTGGAAGGCCGGGGACTGCATGATCATCGGGATGTACTTCTCCAGGAAACGATCGGCCGCGTAGAGCCCGCCCTGGTGGTTGTTCGGGTCACCGGAGAGGTTGTCGCCCTTGCAGGTCGCGTCGTGCGCGTCCGAGCAGTTGTTCGGCGTGATCCACGACATCGCCGGGGTCGTGTCGACGCTCTTGAGGTCGTCGGCGATGCTCGGGATGGCGGCGTGCCCGGTCGTCGCGGCGTAGCCGTCGAGCGGCACGACCCGCTTGCAGTCGCGCGGCGAGTCGATCATCGAGTGGAACCACGCGGCCGGGTTGTGCTTCGGCACGTACTGGTCGGTCGGGGTCGCGCCGCCCGGGTCCGGGACGCCGGCGCCGTCGGGGATGCCGGGGATGCCGCACTGGTACGGGTTCTCGCGGGTCGGGTCGTTGCCCATGTCCTGCGCGTAGACCTTCCAGGTCTTGCCGACCTGGTCGAGCTGGTTGAAGAGCGTCTTGACCTGCTTCGGGTAGACGCAGCCGGTGGAGGCGTAGGTCTGGCCGTCGGGCGCGGGGAAGCCGGGCGCGACGTTCACGTACTGCGGGCAGTCGGCCTGGTTGGCCGGCGCGGGCGCCTGACCGGAGACGAGGCTGATGTAGTTGTCGAGCGAGTAGTGGCCGGTGCCGTAGTACTGGCGCAGCAGCTCGCCGTACGACGGCAGGGTCTTCCACAGGTAGTCGTTCTGGTTGAGGCCGGTGAAGGTCGACTCGAACGACTTGTTCTCGAAGATGATCGTCCAGACGTGGCCGATCTTCGGCAGTGGCGGCGTGGCCGTGGTGGCCCGGGCGGGGGCGGAGGCCGAGGCGACCGCGCCTCCCCCGGCGAGCAGGGCGCCGACGCCGAGCGCGACGGCGGCGGACGCCGCGGCCAGGCGGCGTGGGGCGGACAAGGACGACCGACGGGACATGGTTCTCCTCCGGGCAGGCGGGGCCCGACCGTCCGTCGGGGCCGGGTCGAACCTGTCGCGGCCTGCTGCGAGGACGCTGGGAGAACGCCCCATCCGCGCCGGGAGGACGGCAAATTCTTGTCGACCTCCGGGCGACACCTCGCACGCCGCCTCTGGCAGCATCGGCCCATGGCCGACGTCACCGTCCAGGACGACCCCGCGCAGAGCCGGTACGACGCCCTGCTCGGCGGCGGGCTCGCCGGCTTCGCCGCCTACCGGCTGCAGCCGGACGCCGTCGTCTTCACCCACACCGAGGTCGATCCCGCCTTCGAGGGCCAGGGGATCGGCGGGGCGCTGGCGCGTGGCGCGCTCGACGACGTCCGGGCCCGCGGGCTCGCCGTCGTGCCGCTCTGCCCGTTCATCAGGGCGTGGATCGAGCGGCACCCGGACTACGCCGACCTCGTCCGGTCGTGACGGTCAGAACGCGCTGATCCCCGTCTCCGCGCGACCGATGATGAGCTTCTGGATCTGCGAGGTGCCTTCGTACAGCGTCATCACCCGGGCGTCACGCATGAGCTTCTGCACCGGGTAGTCGTCGACGTAGCCGTAGCCGCCGAAGACCTGGATCGCGTTGTTGGCGGCGCGGACCGCGGCCTCGGAGGCGAAGTACTTCGCCTTGCTCGCCGCGACGGTGAACGGCTGGCCGCGCTCGATGAGGTCGGCCGCCCGCCAGACGAGCATCCGCGCCGCGTCGGCGTCGACGGACATGTCGGCGATGAGCTCCTGCACGAGCTGGTACGACGCGATCGGCTTGCCGAACTGGCGCCGCTCCCCTGCGTAGCGCACCGACTCCTCGAGCGCCGCCTGCACCAGGCCGACGCAGCTGGCGGCGATGGAGACGCGCCCCTTGTCGAGCGAGGCCATCGCGTAGCGGAAGCCCTTGCCCTCCTCGCCGACCAGCGCGTCGGCGGGGACGCGGCAGCCGGTGAAGGTCAGCTCGGCCGTCGCCTGGCCGCGCAGCCCGAGCTTGCCGGTGATCTCGCGCCGCTCGAAGCCGGGGCTGTCGGTCGGGACGAGGAAGGCCGAGATGCCGCGGGGGCCGTCCTCGCCGGTGCGGGCGAAGACGAGGGCGACGTCGGCCCAGGTGCCGTTGGTGATGAAGATCTTCGTCCCGTCGATGACCCAGTCCGAGCCGTCGCGGCGGGCGCGGGTGCGCAGGTGGCCGGCGTCCGAGCCGTGGTCGGGCTCGGTGAGGCCGAAGCACCCGAGCGTCGTGCCGGCGGCGATGCCGGGCAGCCAGCGCTGTTTCTGCTCCTCGCTGCCGTGCTCGAGGACGATCTTGCCGACCAGGCCCATCGACACCGACACGATGCCGCGGACGGCGGAGTCGGCGCGGCCGAGCTCCTCCATCCCCAGGACGTAGGACACGTAGTCGCCGCCGAGACCGCCGTACTCCTCGGGGACGGTGAGGCCGAAGAAGCCGACCTCCCCCATCTTCGGGATGACGGCGGTGTCGACCGACTCACGCCGGTCCCACTCGGCGCGGAACGGCACGACCTCCTTCTCGAGGAAGTCGCGCGCCGTCTGCTGCCAGGCCCGCTGCTCGTCGTCGAGCGCGAAGGTCACCATGGCGTCACTCTGTCACGCAGTCAGGACGAGGATCGACCTTCCGCGCGCGGCGCTATCAGCGCCACCGTGGGGTAGGACGTCCGATACCGGGCGACGTCCCGCGTCAGCAGGGTGAACCCTCGCACCGCTGCGTGGGCACCGATGAGGAAATCAGGGAGCGTGGAGGTGCGGATGCCTCCGCGCCGTCGGTCGTCGGCGAAGGCTTTGGCGGCCAGGAACGCTGCGTCCCAGGGCAGCGCGTCGCGTCGGAAACCCTCAGCCGGCAGCGCGTCGTCGAGGTCCTCGACGCGGACGAATCGCGTGGACACTTCGCCGTAGATGATGGGGTTGATGATCAACGGGCCTCGGTCCGCGGCCTGGGCCAAGGCCGTCGCCGACCAGTCACCCCACACTCGGTCGTCGGTGAACACGTCGAGGATGACGTTGCTGTCGACGAGCGTCTCCACGTCAGTCGGCCCGGGTGAGCGCCATGATCTCGTCGGTCGTCAGGGACACATCGCCCCGTCCCCGCATCCGCTCGACGAGGCGCTGTCCTCGGCTGGGACGGTCCACGGCCTTGCGCACGACCAGGCGATCCCCCTCGAGCTCGAACTCGACCGAGGTGCCTGGCCCGATGCCCAGCTCGTCCCGCAGGTGCTTGGGGATCGTCACCTGCCCCTTGTCCGTCACCATCACGGTAAGAATCGTACCGTTCTTACTCAGAATCCGGCGCCTGGGCTTGCACCCATCCCAGGACGTCGTCCCCCCGCCGGACGAGGACGCCGAGGTGGCCGACCTCCGGCTCCTCCCACAGCTGCGCACCGGGCACGTGCCGGGCCAGCCACCGCGAGTGCGCGGCGGGGACGACCCGGTCCTCGGCGCCGTGGACGAGCAGCGTCGGGCAGGCGACGTCCTCGACGTCGTACCCCCAGGCGGTGACCGTCGCGAGGTCGTCGTCGACCGATGGGCCGGGACCGTTGGCGTTGCCGCTGCGCACGACGGTGAGGAACCACGACCACTCGCCGCGCAGCGCCTCCTCGTCCGAGGGCAGGAAGCCGAAGTCGTCGTCGGCGCCCGACTCCTCGTAGGCCATCCGCGCGGCGCGACCCTGCTCCGCCGCTCGCAGCGACGCGGCGCCGTACGGCGCGAAACCGGCGTACCAGTCGCGGCCCTCGGCGGCGACCGGCCCCAGCGGCGCCGGCCCGGCGACCGACACCGCCGCGGTCACCCGGTCGCCGAGCAGCGCGCCGCAGGCGAGCGCGTGCGGCCCGCCGCCGCTGTGCCCGAGGACGGCAAACCGCCCCAGCCCGCGGTGGTCGGCGAGCGCCTGGGTCAGCCGGGCCGCCTCGGCGACGTCGCGCCCGGTGAGCGGGGTCGAGCCGCCGTACCCCGGCCGGTCGAGGCCCAGGAACCGCAGCCCGCGGCGCGCCGCCCCGGCGAGCAGCGGCTGCGGCGGCTCGCCGGTGTTGCCGGTGCCGTGGTGCCAGACCACGGGCGCGCCGTCGCCGCCGGCGTCGTACCAGTGCAGGGTGCGTCCGTCGGCCAGGGTGAGGTCGCCGCTCTCCATCGACCCACCCTAGGGATCGCGCCCCGACGCGCAGGATCCCAGGTCGCTCGTTGCGTGAACCGTTTCGCCACCGCCGTCGTCCTCAGGGTCGGGGGAGGTGCGGACGAGGAGGTGCGGTGACCCACCTGGTGGCCAGGGCGTTCTGGCTGCGCGAGCCCGGCGTCGGCGAGCTGCGCACGGTGCCCCTCCCGGAGCCCGGACCCGACGACGTCCTCGTCCGCACGACCCACACCGGGGTCAGCCGCGGCACGGAGACGCTCGTCTTCGCCGGACGGGTGCCCCCCGGCGAGGCCGAGCGGATGCGAGCACCGTTCCAGGACGGGCACTTCCCGGGCCCGGTGAAGTACGGCTACCTCAGCGTCGGCCGCGTCGAGCGCGGCCCGCGGACCCTGCTCGGCCGCGACGTCTTCTGCCTGTTCCCGCACCAGAGCGCGTACGTCGTGCCCGCCGCCGCCGTCGTCCCCCTCCCCGACGGCGTCCCGGCCCGGCGGGCCGTCCTCGCCGGCACGGTCGAGACGGCGGTCAACGCGCTGTGGGACGCCGCCCCGCTCGTCGGCGACCGGGTCACCGTCGTCGGGGGCGGGATGGTCGGGCTCGCGACGGCGCGGCTGCTCGCGCGGCTGCCGGGGGTGGAGGTCACCGTGGTCGACGTCCGGCCCGAGCGGGCCGACGTCGCCGCCCGGCTCGGCGCGCGGTTCGCGGTCCCGGAGGACGCGGACGGCGGGCAGGACCTCGTCGTCCACGCGAGCGCCACCTCGGCCGGGCTCCAGCTGGCGCTCGACCTGCTCGGCGACGAGGGGGAGGTGCTCGACCTCAGCTGGTACGGCGACGCGCCCGTCACCCTCCGGCTGGGCGGCCGGTTCCACAGCGGTCGGCTCGCGGTCCGCGCCAGCCAGGTCGGCGCCGTCTCGCCCGTCCGCCGCACGCGACGCACGACCCGCGACCGGCTCGAGCTGGCGCTGCGGCTGCTCGACGACCCGGCCTTCGACGGGCTGCTCACCGGCGAGTCGCCCTTCGCCGACCTGCCCGACGTCCTGCCCCGGCTCACCGACGGCCGGCTGCCGGCGCTGTGCCACACCATCCGCTACGACGAGGAGGACCCGTGTTCGGCGTGACCCTGCGCGACCACATGATGATCGCCCACAGCCTGCCCGGGGAGGCCTTCGGTCCGGCGCAGCGGCTGCACGGCGCGACGTACGTCGTCGACGCGACGATCAGCGCGGCCGAGCTCGACGACCTCGGCGTCGTCGTCGACATCGCCCGCGCGGCCGACGTCCTGCACGACGTGCTCGCCGGACTGACGATGCGCAACCTCGACGACGAGCCGTCGCTCGCGGGCGTGCTGACGACGACCGAGCGGCTCGCGCAGGTCGTCGCCGACCGGCTCGTCGAGCGCGCCCACGGCGGCGACCTCGGCACCGACCCGGCGCGGCTCGCGGGCGTGCGGGTCGTCCTGCACGAGTCGCACGTCGCGTCGGCCTCCTACGAGCGACCGCTGTGAGCACCGTCCACCTCGTCGTCCCCCAGGGCGTCGACGACCCGCGCCGGCCGAGCGGCGGCAACACCTACGACCGCCGGCTCGCGGCCAGCCTCACCGCGCTCGGCCGCACCGTCGTCGTCGACCCGGTGCCCGGGCCCTGGCCGGGCGCGGACGTCGCGCTCGAGGTGGCACTCGGCCGGCTGCCAGACGGGGCGGTCGCCGTCGTCGACGGCCTGCTCGCCGGCGGAGCGCCCTTCGCGGTGCTCGAGCACCGGGGGCGGCTGCGCCTCGTCGTGATCGTCCACCTCCCGCTCGGGGTCGGCGCCGACCCGCGGTCACCGGTCGTCCGGGTCGAGTCGGCCGTCCTCGCCGCCGTCGACGCGGTCGTCACGACGAGCCGGTGGACGGCGAGGTGGCTGGAGACGTCGTACGGGCTCGAACCGCACCGGGTGCGGGTGGCGCTGCCGGGCGCGGACCGCGCGCCGGTCGCGCCGTACGGGCCCGGCGGCCGGCTGCTGTGCGTCGGTGCGGTGACGGCGGTCAAGGGCCAGGACGTCCTGCTCGACGCGCTCGCCCGGCTCGACGACCGCGGCCGGCGCGACTGGAGCGCGCGGATCGTCGGCTCCACCGACGTCGACCCCGCCTTCGCCGAGGACGTACGGCGCCGCGCCGCCGCCTTCGCCGGCCGCGTCACCCTCACCGGACCGCTCGCCGGCGCCGACCTCGACGCGGCGTGGGCGGGCGCCGACCTGCTCGTCGTGCCGTCGCGGGTCGAGACCTACGGGCTGGTCGTCACCGAGGCGCTCGGGCACGGGGTGCCGGTGCTCGGCAGCGCCGTCGGCGGGCTGCCCGAGGCGCTCGGCACGACCCCCGACGGCCGGCCCGGCACCCTCGTCCCCGCCGGCCCCGACGCGCTCGCCACGGCGCTGCTCGGCTGGCTCACCGACGCCGGACGGCGCACCCGCTGGCGCGACCGCGCGCGGCGTCGCCGCGACCACCTCGCCGGCTGGGACACGACGGCGCACGCCGTCGACGCCGTCCTCGCCGACGTCGCCGCGGGGGTGGCGGCGTGACCGCGCTGCGCACCCGGGTCGCCCCGTCGTGGCTGCGGCTGCGCGAGCCCGCCGACGCGGCGGCCCGGTCGGTCGAGCTCGTCGAGCGGCTGCGCGGGTGGCTGCCGTCCGACGCCGTGGCGGTCGTGCACGACCTCGGCAGCGGCGACGGGTCGCTCGGGCGGTGGCTGGCCCCGCTGCTGGGCGGGCGCCAACGGTGGGTCCTGCACGACATCGACGCCGACCTGCTGACGCTCGCCGAGGAGCGACCGCCCATCGCCGACGGGCCGGTCGAGGTGTCGACGCGGGTGGACGACGTCGCCGCGCTCGACGCGGGCGCGCTGGCCGGCGCGGACCTCGTCGCGACGTCGGCGCTGCTCGACCTGCTCACCGCCGACGAGCTCGAGGGTCTGCTGGGGGCGGCCCTCGCCCCCGGGTGCCCGCTGCTGCTCGCGCTGTCGGTGACCGGCAGGGTCCGGCTCGCGCCCGACGACCCGCTCGACGCCGTCCTCGCCGTCGCCTTCGACGACCACCAGCGCCGGGTCTCGCCCCGGGGACCGCTGCTCGGACCCGACGCGCCGACCCGGGCGACCGCGCTCCTCGAGGCGGCCGGGCGCGAGGTCCACGTCACCCCGTCCCCCTGGCGGCTCGGGCCGGACGAGCCGGGCGGGTCCGCGCTGCTGCTCGCCTGGCTCGAGGGCTGGGTCGGGGCGGCCGTCGAGCACGAGCCCGGACTGGCCCGGCAGGCCGCCGCCTACCTCACCCGCCGCCGCACCGAGACCGCCCAGGGCCGGCTGCGCGCGAGCGTCGGGCACGCCGACCTGCTGGCCGGGCCGCGGGAGGAGCGGTGACCGGGCGGCGCCGACCCGACCGACCCGACCGACCCGGGTGGTCCGTGATCGGCGGGGTCGTCGTCCTCGTGGCCGTCGTCGTCGCGGTCGGGCCGTCGGCCGCCGGGCGGGGGCTGAGGTCGGTCGACCCGGCCACCGTCGCCGCGGCCGTCGCCGTCGGCGCGGTCGGGACGGCGCTGGCCGCCCTGCGGTGGCGGGTCGTGTCCGACCGCCTGGGCCTGCCGTTGGCGTGGCGCGGCGCGGTGGCCGAGTGCTACCGCGCGCAGCTGCTCAACTCCGTGCTGCCCGGCGGGGTGGTCGGCGACGTCGGCCGCGCCGTCCGGCAGGGCCGGGCCGCCGACGACGTGGCCCGCGGGCTGCGGGCCGTCGTCTGGGAACGCAGCGCCGGGCAGGTGGTCCTCGCGCTGTGCGCGCTGCCGGCGCTGACCGCGGTGGCGGTCCGGCGGGGGTCGGGCACCGTCCTCGAGGTCGTCGGCGCCGCGGCGCTGGTCGCGGCGGGTGCCTGGTGGGTCCGGGGCGCCGTACGGCGGCGGGGGCGTCCGGCGGTCGCGGTGGTGCGCACCGACCTGCGGGCCCTCGCCGCGCCGCGGACGGTCGCCGCGCTCACGGGTCTCTCGCTCGCCGTCCTCGCGACGCACGTCGCGACGCTCCTGCTCGCCGCGCGGGCGGTCGGGGTGGCGCCGTCGCCGCGGCTCCTCGGCCCCGTGCTGCTCGTCCTGCTCGCCGGCGGGCTGCCGATCAACGTCGCCGGCTGGGGGCCGCGCGAGGGCGCCGCCGCGTGGGCCTTCACCACCGTCGGGCTGTCCCCGGCGACCGGGCTCGCCGTCGCCGTGGCGTACGGCGCCCTCGGGCTCGCGGCGACGCTTCCGGGCCTGCTCGTCGTCGCGACCCGGGGCCGACGGGGCCGACGGGGCCGACGGGGCCGACGGGGCGCCGTACGGCCCGTTGCGGCCCCCGTCGAGGAGGAGACCGCCCGTGCCTGACCGCCCGTACACCGTCCTCAGCTGGGCCGCGTCGCTCGACGGGTGCCTCGACGACACCTCCGGCCGCCGGCTCGTGCTCTCCAGCCCCGAGGACCTCGACCGCGTCGACGCCGTCCGCGCCGCCTGCGACGCCGTCCTCGTCGGCGCCGGGACCGTCCGCGCCGACGACCCGCGCCTGCAGGTGCGCGAGCCGCGACGGCGCGCCGCCCGCACCGCCAGTGGCCGCCCCGCGACCCCGCACCGGGTCACCGTCACCCGGCACGCCGACCTGTCCCCCACCGCGGCGCTGTTCGCGCCGGGCGAGGGCGGCGCATCGGTCTACTGCCCGCTCGCGGTCGCCCGCGAGACGCGGACCCGGCTCGCGGGTCGGGCCCGGGTCGTCGCCGCCGGCCGGCACCCGTCGATGGACTGGGTGCTCGCCGACCTCGCCGAGCAGGGAGTGCGCCGGCTGCTCGTCGAGGGCGGCCAGCAGGTGCACACCCAGCTGCTGGCCGGGTCGCTCGCCGACGAGCTGCACGTCGTCGTCGCCCCGTTCTTCGTCGCCGAGCCGGGCGCCCACCGCGTGGTCGCCGACGGTCGGCTGCCGTGGCACCGCGACCGCCGCGCCGACCTGCGCGAGGTGCGTCGGCTGGGCGACGTCGTCCTGCTGCGCTACGCGCTGTCCGACCGCTTCGACCTCGACGGCCCCGGAGGTGCCGACCGATGAGCACCCGTCCCGACGTCCCCCCGCCCGCCGCCGTGCGGACCACGGTCGAGGTGCCGCTGCGCTTCCCCGACGGGTACCGCACCACGGCCCGCGTCAGCAGCTTCACCGGGCTCGTCGACGGGCGTGAGCACCTGGCCCTCACCCTCGGCGGGCCGACGCGGCGCCGTACCCCCGTCGTGCGACTGCACAGCGAGTGCCTCACCGGCGACGTGCTCGGCAGCCGGCGGTGCGACTGCGGCCCGCAGCTGCGCGAGGCCGTCGAGCGGGTCGCCGACGCCGGCGGGCACGTGCTGTACCTGCGGCAGGAGGGTCGCGGGATCGGGCTCTACGCCAAGCTCGACGCGTACGCGCTGCAGGACGAGGGCCTCGACACCTACGAGGCGAACCTCGCCCTGGGCCACCCCGCCGACTCGCGCGACTACACCGTCGCCGCGCAGATGCTGCTCGCCCTGGGCGCGCCCGAGGTCGACCTGCTGACCAACAACCCCGACAAGACCGCCCAGCTGCGCGCCCTCGGGATCCGGGTCCGCGCGAGCGTCGCGACCGGTGTGCACTGGTCCCCCGACAACGCCCGGTACCTCGCGACCAAGGCCCGCGGCGGCCACACCCTGGGGGTGCTCGGCGAGGCGCCCGCAGCGCTGGACCACGGGGCGGTCGACGAGCGCGACGACGACGAGCGGTGGCCGGCGTGACCGCCTCCGCGGCCGTCGGACGCCTCGCCGCCGGGCTCCCGGTCACCACCGCCCGGGTGAGCGCCCTCGTCCTGCTCGTCCTCGGGCAGGTCGGGCTCGCCGGGGAGGGCCAGGTCGGCCCGGTCGGGTGGGTCGTGGGGCTCACGGCCGCCGCGGTGCTGCTCCACCTCGTCGACGTCGGCGCCGAGCACACGGGACGGACCCGCCTGTCCGCGGCCGACCTCGTCACCCTCACCCGCGCCGGGCTCGGCTGCCTGGTCGCCGCGCTCACCGCCGAGTCGCTCACCGGGCGCGCGGTCACCGCGCCGCTCGTGACGACCGCCGCGATGGCGCTCGCCCTCGACGCGGTGGACGGGCCGGTCGCGCGCCGGACGGGCACGGTCAGCCGGTTCGGCGCACGCTTCGACGGGGAGACCGACGCGGCGCTCATCCTCGTGCTCGGCGTCGCCGCCGGGTCGGTCGCCGGGTGGTGGCTGGTGGCCGCGGGGGTGGTGCGCTACGCCTTCGGCGCCGCCGGTCTGGCGCGGCCGTGGCTGGGGGCGGCGCTGCCGTTCCGCTACTGGCGCAAAGTCGTCGCCGCCGCCGCCGGGGTGGGGCTGACCGTCCTCGCCACCGGTCTGCTGCCGTCGGCCGCGGCCCTGGTCGTCGGGCTCGTCGTCCTCGGGTTGCTCGCCGAGTCGTTCGGCCGGGACGTGCTGTGGCTGTGGCGGCGGCGCGCCCCCGCCGCGCCGACCCCCGATGCGTCCGCACCGGAGCCTCGCCGCCGCATCCCGTTGCGCCGCAATCTCGCCCACGTCCTGGCCGCCGCGCTCCTCGTCCTGGCGTGGTGCGCCCTGCTCCTGCCGGGACGACCCGACCGGCTGTCCCTCGCCGGAACATTGCGGCTCCCGGTCGAGGCCGTCGCGGTCGCGGCGGCGCTCGTCGTCACCCCCGACCGGTGGCGCCGCGCCGTCGCCACGGTGCTCGGCCTCGGGCTCGGCCTGGTCGTCCTCGCCCGGCTCCTCGACCTCGGCAGCGCGGCGGTGCTCGACCGGCCGTTCGACGTCGTCACCGACCTGTCGTCGCTCGGACCGGGCCTGTCCTTCCTGCGCGACTCGCAGGGTCCGGTCGTGGCCGCCGGCGCGGTGGTCGCGGTCGTCGGGCTGCTCGCGCTCGTCGTCCTCGGCACGCCGTGGGCGCTCGCCCGGACGGCCCGCGCCGCCGGTCGTCGGCGACGCCGGTCCGCGGTCGTCGTCGCGGCGGCCGCAGCCGGCTGGGCGCTGCTCGCGGCGACGGGGGTCCGCGGGCCGGCGGGCACGTCGCTCGCCGCGGCCGACGGGGCGCCGTACGTCGTCTCGGAGGTGACCTCCGCGCGCGCCGCCCTCGCCGACGCGGCGACCTTCCGGCGCGAGCTGGCCGACGACCCGCTGGGGTCGGCCGCGTCGACCGACCTCGCCGGGCTGCGCGGCAAGGACGTCCTGCTCGTCGTCGTCGAGAGCTACGGCCGGGTCGCCCTCGAGGGCGACGCGAGCGCGCCGCTGCGCGACCAGCTCGACGCGGCGACGGGCACGCTGGCCGCCGCCGGCTTCGGCGCGCGCAGCGGCTGGCTCACCTCGAGCACCTTCGGCGCCGGCAGCTGGTTCGCGCACTCCACGCTCCAGTCCGGACTGTGGGTCGACCGCCAGAGCCGGTACGACGCCCTGCTGGCCTCCTCCCGCCCGACCCTCTCGTCGGTCTTCGCCCGCGACGGCTGGCGCACGGTCGCCGTCGTCCCGTCGACGGTCGGCAGCTGGCCGCAGGGTCGGGCGTTCTACCGGTTCGACCGGGTCTACGGCCGCGACGACCTCGGGTACGCCGGCCCGACGTTCGGCTTCTCGACGATGCCCGACCAGTACGCGCTCGCCGCCCTCCAGCGGCTCGAGCTCGCGCCGCGCGAACGCCGAGGCGGCCCACCCGTCATGGCCCAGGTCGAGCTGACCTCGAGCCACGCGCCGTGGGCCCCGCTGCCGACCACCGTGCCCGCGGAGACGCTCGGCGACGGCCGCGTCTTCGGCCCGGTCGCGGCGCGGGCCCGGTCGGCGGCGCAGCTGTGGCAGGACCCGTCGCAGGTGCCGGCGGCCTACCGGACGTCGGTCGCCTACTCGCTGCGCAGCGTCGTCGACCTCGTCGCCGCCGCGCACGACGACGACCTGGTCGTCCTCGTCGTCGGCGACCACCAGCCGTCGACCGTCGTCACGGGTCCCGGGGCCGGGCACGACGTCCCGGTCACCGTCGTCGCGCACGACCCGGCCGTGCTGCGCGCGGTCGAGGGCTGGGGGTGGACGCCGGGTCTGCGACCGGGTGCGGGGGCCCCGGTGTGGCGGATGGACGCGCTGCGCGACCGCGTCCTCACGACCTTCAGCAGCCCGGCCGCGGGGCCGCGGTGAGCGCCCGCGAGCGGGAGACCGTGGTCGCCGACCCCGCGGCGGCGTACGACGCCCTGTGGCGGGCCCGGGCGGCGGCCCTCGCCGACGAGTTCGTCGGCCAGGAGAGCTTCCTGCCGCGCACCGAGCTGCTCGGCCTCGCCCGCCGCGCCGGCGTCGGGCCCGGCACCCGCGTCCTCGACGTCTGCTGCGGCACCGGCGGCCCGGGTCTCGTCCTGGTCACCGAGCTCGGCGGCGACTACCTCGGGGTGGACGCGTCCCCCGTGTCGGTGGCCCGAGCGAGGGTGGCGACGGTCGAGCGAGGCTGCGGCACAGCGCGTTTCGTCGTCGGCACGGTGCCGCCGCTGCCCCCGGGTCCGTACGACGTCGTGCTCCTGCTCGAGACGCTGCTCGCCTTCCGCGACCGGGCCACGCTGCTGCGGTCGGTCGCCGGGGCGCTGGCCCCCGGTGGTCGCTTCGTCGTGACGGCCGAGGTGGGTCGACCCCTCACGGGGGACGAGCGGCGCCGGCTGCCGCCGGGTGAGGCCGTCTGGGTCACGCCGCTCGCGACGCTGCTGACCGACCTCGAGCGGGCGGGGCTGGTCCCGGTCTCGGTCCAGGAGACGACGGCCCGGCACGCCGAGGTCGTCGAGGCGCTGCTGCGCGCCTACGAGGAGCTGGCCGCCCGACCCGCCGCGGCGCCGGGCGTCCTCGTGGCCCGGCACCTCGTGACGACGCACCGCCGGTGGAGCCGCTGGCTGCACACCGGGCGGGTCCACACCGTCGCGATCGTCGCCGAGGCCCGTCCCCGCCGCCGACCGGACACAGGGAACCCCACGTCCTGACGCGCCGCGCCCGGGCCGGACGTGGGGTTTCCTATGTCCGGTCGGGAAGACTCCCCGCATGCCCGCGACCCCCACCCCCCTGGCCCGGTTCACCGGCCGCACCGCCCTCGTCACCGGCGCCGCGCACGGCATCGGCCGGGCCATCGCCCACCGGCTGCACTCCGAGGGCGCGTCCGTCGTCCTCGCGGACCTCGACGGCGACGCGGCGTCCGAGGTAGCGGCGGCCCTGGGTGAGCGGACGGTCGGCGTCGCGTGCGACGTCACCGACCGGGCCACGGTCGACGCGGCGGTCGCGCTCGCGCAGAGCCGGTTCGGCGGGCTCGACGTCGTCGCCGGCAACGTCGGCGTCGCGAGCGGCGAGGACCTCGACGACCTCGACGACGCCGCCTGGGCCAGGCAGCTCGAGCCGACGCTGCACGGCGCGCTCATCACGGTCCAGGCCGCGATCCACCCGCTGCTGCGGTCGCCGTACGGCGGCGCGGTCGTCCTCACCGGGTCGGTCAACGGGCTCGCCGCCTTCGGCGGGCTCGCCTACTCCGCCGCGAAGGCCGGACTCGGCAGCCTCGTGCAGAACCTCTCGGTCCGGTACGGCGCGTCCAAGGTCGGCGAGGGCGAGCGGCCGGTCCGCTTCACCGTCGTCGCGCCCGGCACCGTCCGCACCCGGGTGTGGGACGACCGCGAGCCCGACGCGCTGGCCCCGCTCTACCCGCTGGGACGGATCGGCGAGCCGGAGGACATCGCCGCGGCCGTCGCGTTCCTCGCCAGCGACGACGCGTCGTGGGTGACCGGGATCGTCCTGCCCGTGGACGGCGGTGTCCTCGCCGGGCCGGCGCAGCGCTTCGACGACCTCGGTGCCCGCAGGACGCTCACCCCGCGGCAGCCTTGACACGTTCTGTACAGTTATCCGTACAGGAGGTGGTCCATGAAGACCATGAGCTATACGGAGTCCCGCGCCCGGTACGCGGAGGTCCTTGACGGGGTGGTCAATGACCGTGAGGAAGTCGTCATCACCCGAGCCGGTCACGAGTCGGTCGTCATCGTCTCCCTCGAGGACTACGAGTCGCTGAGGGAGACCGCCTACCTGATGCGCTCCCCCGCGAACGCTCGCCGTCTGCTCGACGCGATGGAGCGTCTCGAGTCCGGACGCGGTGAGCGCCGCGACCTGATGGAGTCCGACTGACGTGCTCCTCGTCTGGGACGAGAACGCCTGGGAGGACTACCTGTGGTGGCAGGCCCAGGATCGCAGGGTTCTCAAGCGGGTCAACGCCCTCGTTGAAGACATCACCCGGAACGGGAACAGCGGCATCGGCAAGCCGGAGGCCCTCAAGCACGACTTCGCGGGGTACTGGTCACGTCGCATCACCGATGAGCACAGGCTCGTCTACAAGATCGTGGGCGATGAGATCCGCATCGCTGCTTGCCGGTATCACTACGGGTAACCCCGAAGCCCGTCGGCGCTCAGGTGCGAGGCTGACCCTGTGAGCGACGACGCCCTTCCGACGACTCTGACGCTCGATGAAGCCTTCCGGGCGGCCTTCTTCCTGACCAAGCAGTACGTGGCGCTCGAACGGGAGCCGGGCGAGGGTCTCGTCCTGTTCGGGCAGTACCCGCAGTCGGATCCCGCTCGGTGGGAGGACTGGCAGAAGGCGGTCCGCCGCGCCGTGAACGCCGACGAGGCGATCGACCCGCTGACCGAGAACCTGTCGCGAGACGACGGCTGACAGCTACCCCGCCGCGAGGGTGAAGGTGGTGCCGTCGGGGTCGGTGAGCTCGACCAGGTCGCCGTCGCGACCGACGACGGCCGCGCCGAGCCCGACGAGCCGGGCGACCTCGGCGTCGACGTCGTCGGCCACGAGATCCATCCGCTGCGGGGAGCGCCCGGACCTCGGCAGCTCGGGACCGCCGCCCCAGGCGACCTTCGTGCCGCCGTACGGCGACTGGACGACCGTCTCGTCGTCCTGGTCCCAGACCAGCGGCCACCCGAGGACCGCGGACCAGAACAGCCCGACCGCGCGACTGCCGTCGCCGGCGAGCTCGCCGAGCGGGCCGCACCCGGCGAGGTAGCCGTTGGTGGGCTCGATGACGCACAGCTCCGCGCTGACCGGGTCGACGAGGACGACGTGGTCCTCGCCCGTCACCCGCGCTGCCGGGTCGCGCAGCCGCGCACCGAGGTCCAGCGCACGCCGGATGACCGCGTCCTGGTCACCCACGTGGTCGCTCGTCACGTGCAGGTGGACGAGGTGCGGCAGCGCCGGGGTGCGCTCCGCGGGCACGAACCGCAACCCCACCTGACGCTCGTCGCCGGGCAGCCGCAGCGCGTCCCCGTCCCGCTCCACCGGACGCGCCAGCAGCCCGCCCCAGAAGGCCGCCGCGGCGGCGGGGTCGGCGACGTCGAGGCTGAGGCCGAGCAGGCGGACGGTCACCCGCGGACCGTAGCCCCGGGCCGCCGCCGGTGACCACGGGTTTGCGTCGGGACCACCTCGGGACCGGGGTCCACAGGACGCCGTACGGCGTGCTGCACTAGACCCGTGACCACCGCCGTTCCGTCGCCCGTCCCCGCTGCCCCGAGCGCCCCCGACGACAGCCCGCTCGCCGTCCTCGGCCAGGTCGAGCAGCGGGTCCGCTGGCTCGCCACCGCGATCGTCGACCACGCGAACCGGGTGCGCCCCAACCCGACCGGGCTCAAGGTCGGCGGCCACCAGGCGTCGTCCGCGTCGATGACGAGCATCATGACGGCGCTGTGGTTCGGCGCGCTGCGCCCCGGCGACCGGGTCTCGGTCAAGCCGCACGCCTCGCCGGTGCTGCACGCGGTCAACTACCTGCTCGGCGAGCTGGACGAGCGGCACCTGACGACGCTGCGCGAGTTCGGCGGGCTGCAGTCCTACCCCTCGCGCTCGAAGGACCCCGACCCGGTCGACTACTCGACCGGCTCGGTCGGCATCGGCGCGACCGCGCCGATCTGGGGGGCCCTCGCCCGCCGCTACCTCACCACCCTCGGCGAGCAGGTCGGCGCCGGCCGGCAGTGGTCGCTCGTCGGCGACGCCGAGCTGGACGAGGGCGCGGTGTGGGAGACCGTCCTCGACCCGATGGTCGCCGAGCTGGGCGAGGTCGTCTGGGTCGTCGACCTCAACCGGCAGAGCCTCGACCGCGTCGTGCCCAACATCGGCGCCACCCGGCTGCAGGGCATGTTCGCCGCCGCGGGCTGGCAGGTCCTCACCGTCAAGTACGGCGCGCTGCTGGAGAGCCTGTTCGCCCTCCCCGGCGGCGAGGCGCTGCGCCGGCGCATCGACGAGATGCCCAACCCGGAGTACCAGCGGCTGCTGCGCTGCACCCCCGCGCAGCTGCGCGAGCGCCTGCCCGAGGGGCAGCCCGACGCCGACGCGCTGCGCGACCTCGTCGCCGGTGTGGACGACGCCACCCTGCACGCCGCCGTCCGCAACCTCGGCGGCCACGACCTGCAGGCCCTCGGCGAGGCCTTCGAGGCCATCGACGACACCCGACCGACCGTCGTCTTCGCCTACACCGTCAAGGGCTTCGGGCTCGCGAGCGAGGGCCACCCGCAGAACCACTCCTCGCTGCTGACCGCCGCGCAGATGGCCGACCTCGCCGCCCGATCGGGGGTCTCGGTCGACGCGCCGTGGGCGCGGTTCGACGCCGACTCGCCCGCCGGGGCGCTCTGCCGCGAGACGGCGCAGCGGCTGCGCCGGACGACGTACGACGCCTCGCCCGCCCCGACCCTGCCGGCCGACATCGGCCGCACCCCGACCGGCACCGCGACGACGCAGGCGGCGCTCGGGCGGACGCTGCTCGACCTCACCCGCGAGGCACCGGAGGCGGCCCGACGCGTCGTCACCGTCAGCCCCGACGTCTCGAGCTCGACCAACCTCGGCGGCTGGGTCAACAAGGTCGGCGTGTGGTCGCCCGAGCAGCGGCGCGACTGGTTCGACGACGACCCCGAGACGATCCTGCACTGGCGCGAGCGCCCGACCGGCCAGCACCTCGAGCTCGGCATCGCCGAGACCAACCTCGTCGGCGCCCTCGGCGAGCTCGGGGCGACGTGGTCGCGCTGGGGCCAGCCGCTGCTGCCGATCGGCGTCATGTACGACCCGTTCGTCGAGCGGGCCCTCGAGCCGTGGTCGTTCGGGATCTACGCCGGCGGCCAGTCGATCCTCGTCGGCACGCCGTCCGGGGTGTCGCTCGCGCCGGAGGGCGGCGCGCACCAGTCGATCTCGACGCCGTCGGTCGGGCTCGAGCAGCCGGGCTGCGTCACCTACGAGCCGGCCTTCGCCGTCGAGGTCGAGTGGACGCTGCTCGCGTCGCTGGCCCGGCTCGGGCGCCAGGACGGCACGTCGGCGTACCTGCGCCTCTCGACCCGCCCGGTCGACCAGTCGCTCGCCGCGGTCCCGGCCGACGCGGCCGCCCGCGAGCGCCGGCGCCGCCAGGTCGTCGCCGGCGCCTACCCGCTCGTGCGCTGCGACGGCGAGCCGGCGGTGACCATCGCGACGATGGGCGCCGTCGTGCCGGAGGCCCTCGCCGCGGCCGAGCGGCTCGCCTCGCTCGGCACCCCCGCCGACGTCGTCGTCGTGACGAGCCCCGGCCTGCTCTTCGGTGCCGTCCAGGCGCGCGCCGGCCGCGAGGCCGTCCCCTACGCCGAGCCGTGGGTCCTCGAGAGCGCGTTCCCCGCCCGTCGGGCCGCCCCGCTCGTCACCGTCCTCGACGGCCACCCGCACACCCTGGCCTTCCTCGCCGGGATCAACCGGACCCGCGCGACGCACCTCGGCGTCACGCGGTTCGGGCAGTCCGGCGACCTCGCGTCGGTCTACCGGCACCACGGGATCGACGCCGACGCGGTGGTCGCGGCCGCCCTCGACCTGCTCTGAGCCGCGGGTCGTGACGCGCACCCTCGTCACCGGGATGTCGGCGACGGGCAAGTCGACGACCGTCCGGCTGCTGGTCGAGCGCGGCGTTCGGGCGGTCGACCTCGACTCCCGGGCGTGGTCGCACCTCGTGGCCGACGAGACGTCGTACGGGCGGGCGAGCGAGGGTGGGGAGGCGCCGACGGACTGGCGGTGGCGCGAGGACGCCGTCCGGGAGCTGCTCGGGACCGCGTCGGGCGACGACGTCCTCGTCGTCTCGGGCACCTCGACCCACCAGGGCCGGCTCTACCCGCTGCTCGAGCACGTCGTCGTGCTCACCGTCCCGGACGACGTCGCCGTCGAGCGGCTGCGCACCCGCACGAGCAACACCTGGGGTAAGGCGCCCGGTGAGCTCGAGCGGGAGCTGGAGCTGCGCGAGGTCGTCGGTCCGCTGCTCGAGCGCGGCGCGTGCCTCGTCCTCGACACGTCGGCGTACGACGCCCCGCGCGTCGCCGACCTCGTGGCGCAGCACGCGGGCCTCCCCGCGTGCCCGCGCTGACCGTCTGGCACACGCTCGTCACGCCTCGCGCACCGAGCACGGTGTCCGAGGCGTGATGACGGTGCCCGGGACGGCTCAGCCGGTCCGCAGCCAGGCGGACGCCGCCGTCGTCAGCGCGGCGACGCCGATCGCCAGGGTGGGCGTGGGCGACGGCGCGAAGTGCGGCGAGTGGTTGCTCGGCAGGCCGCCCACGACGGCGGCGATCTCCGGCACCGTCCGGGCGCCGGCGAAGAGGGCCGGGTCCGAGCCGCCGAGCAACCAGTAGGCGCACGGCGCGCCGGCCGCGTCGGCGAGGATGCCGACGTCCTCGCTGCCGGTGACGACCCCCGGGTCGACGACGGCCACCCCCGACAGCGCGCCGAACGCCGCCTCGACCCGGTCGCACGCCGCCACGTCGTTGACCACCGCCGGGTGGGACTGCACGTTGACGACCTCGGGGTCGCGGGGCGCCCCCGCCCCGGCCGCCTCCGAGCGGGCGAGGCGCTCGACCGCCTCGAGCACCGTCGCGCGGACCCGCGGGTCGAAGGTGCGGATGCTCAGCTTCAGCTCGGCCGTGTCGGGGATGACGTTGTAGGCGTCCCCGGCGTGGATCGCGCCGACGCTGACCACCGCCATGTTTCTCCCGGCGATCATCCGCGAGACCACCGACTGCACGCGCACGACGAACGACGACGCCATGAGCACCGGGTCGCACGTCGCCTCGGGGCGCGAGCCGTGGCCGCCCCGGCCGAAGAACCGCACGTCGAGGGAGTCCGAGGCCGCGAAGGCCGGGCCCCGGTGGATCCCGAGGACGCCTGCCGGCACAGGCGCGACGTGCTGACCGAGGACGACGTCGGGCCGGCCGAAGCGTTCGACGACCCCGTCGGCGACCATCGCCCGCGCGCCCTGACCCAGCTCCTCGGCCGGCTGCACGACGAGCAGGACACGGCCCGCCCACGACCGGTCGCGGCCCAGCTCGTACGCCGCCCCGAGCAGGCACGTCGTGTGCACGTCGTGCCCGCAGGCGTGCATGACCGACGCGGTCGAGCCGTCGGGTCGGGTCACCGTCGCGGTGCTGGCGTAGGGCAGGCCGGTCTCCTCGCGCACGGGCAGCGCGTCCATGTCGGCCCGCAGCAGCACGGTCGGCCCGGCGCCGCGCTCGAGCACGCCGACCACGCCGGTGCCGCCGACCCCGGTGGTGACCGCGCACCCGGCCCGCTCGAGGTGGCGGGCGGCGAGCGCGGCGGTGCGGTGCTCCTCGAAGCCCAGCTCGGGGTGGCGGTGCAGGTCCTCGTAGACGGAGGCCGCGTCGAAGGCCTCGGAGAGGTTCGCGGGCTGATCGGTCGTCAGGTCGGTCATGTCGATGACCTGCTGCGCGAGGTGACGGGCACCGAGATCGTCATGGCGGATCCTCTCCGCGTCAGGCGCGCTCGCTCACCGCGAGCGTCGTGCCGAGCCCGATCATCATCACGCCACCGGCCAGTCCGAGCCGGTCGAGGCGCTGCGGACGTCGGGCGAACCAGTCCCTGGCCCGGCTCGCGCCGAGCGCCCACAGGCTGTCCGAGCAGATCGCCATCGCGCCGAACACCGCGCCGAGCACGACGATCCAGACGCCCGAGTGGCCCGACGCCGGGTTGACGAACTGCGGCAGGAAGGCCGCGAAGAAGACCATCGTCTTGGGGTTGGTCAGCCCGACGACAAGTCCCGTGCGCAGCGAGCGCCGGCTCGAGCCGGGGCGGGCCGTGAGCGCCCCGGCGAGCGCGAGCCGGGCGTCGGCGCGGTGCCGGATCGCCTGCACCCCGAGCCACACGACGTAGACGGCGCCGACGAGCTTGATGGCCGAGTAGACCGCGACGCTCTGCGCGGCGACCGCGCCGAGGCCGACACCCACGGCCGCCGCCTGCGCGGTGACGCCCACCCCGTTGCCGACGACGGAGAGCAGCGCGTCACGACGACCGACGGTGAGCGCGCGGCCGATGGTGAAGAGCAGGCTCGGGCCGGGCACCTGGATGAAGAGGGCGGAGGCGACGAGGAAGGCGACCCACTGGCTCGACGACGGCATGACGCGAGTATGGCGACGCGGACGCCGCCGGTCACGTGCGTTCCGCCCGGGCGCGAGGATGGCGCCATGGCGCACCCCTCACCCCCTGACCGCCTCGAGGTCGCGGGCACCACCTTCACCGTCGACCGGGCGAGCCGCGACGACGTCGCGGGGATCGTGGCCCTCCTGCACGACGACGCCGTCGCGGCCGGCCGGGAGAGCCCGGACGACCTCGCGCCGTACCTGCTGGCGTTCGAGCGGGTCGACGCGGACCCCGCCCACCAGCTCGTCGTCGTCCACGACCCCGACGGCGGCCTGGCCGCCACGCTGCAGCTCACCGTCGTCCCCGGCCTCTCGCGGCGCGGGACGACACGGGTGGTCGTCGAGGCCGTCCGGGTCGCGCCCGACCGGCGCGGCGGCGGGCTCGGCGGCGCCCTGCTGGGCTGGGCCGAGCGGTGGGCGCTCGCCCGAGGGGCGACGCTGGTGCAGCTGACGACCGACGTGCGCCGTACGGACGCCCACCGGTTCTACGAGCGGCTCGGGTACGTCGCCTCGCACGTCGGGTTCAAGAAGGAGCTCACCGCGGGCTGAGGCGCACACCGCGGACGCGGTGCCACGTGAGCGCGAGCGCCGTGCCGACGAGGTAGAAAGCCAGCCCGACCCCGAGCACCGCCGCCCCGGTCGCGAGGTCCCCGGCGTGCTCGCCCCCGCGCAGCCAGCGCACCGTCTCGTCGGGGACGACGCGCAGCGGGTCGACGGCGAGGCTGAGCGCGTAGGGCAGCCCGAGGACGAGCAGCCAGCGCAGGGTGGTGCGCCACCGGCGGCGCTGCTCCCACCGGCGGCGCAGCGGTAGCGCCGGCTCGGGCAGTGCGACCGAGAGCAGGTTGCCGATCCCCAGCCACGTGAGGACGGGGAAGAGCACGAGCGGCAGCGCCACCTCCAGGTCGCCCAGGTGCCGGTGCTCCGACGAGATCGCGGCGCACGTGACGAGCAGCGGGACGGCGACGACGAGCAGGAGGCTGACGTTCTTGACCAGCAGCAGCCGGCGCAGGCTGACCCCGTCGGCGAGCGCTGTGGCGACCCGTTCGTGGTCCGCGCCGAGGACGTTGGTCGAGGTGACGTCCGCGAGGACGAACCCGGCGAGGTAGGTCCCGACGATGACGCCCCAGTCGCCGTGGTGGTGGTGCACGAACGGCACGACGACCCACCACAGCGCGGCGAGGACGAGGTTCGCGCCGACCCCGCTCAGCCACGTCCACGGCGGCCGGAAGGTCCACCGCAGGTCGGCCAGCAGGTGCCGCCCCAGCCCGGCGGGCACGCCGACGGGCGTCCGCAGGGAGGTGAGGGTGGCCACCTGGACATTCTGGGCACCGAGACTGGGAGTTGTCCCGGAGAGCACTGTGCGACGTCGACGACCTTCGAGGTGTCAGGCTGGCCGGGTGACCGTGCTGCTGCTGCCGAGCCCGTTCCTCGGTCCGAGCGCCTCGCGCCCGCTGGTCGAGGCGCTGCGCCGGGCCGGCCGTGACGCGGTGCTCGCCGACGCGTCCGACCCGGGGTCGGGGACGGAGCTCGTCGCCCGGTGGGCGGGCGCCGCGTGCCGCGCCGACGCGCTGGTCGCCCACAGCAACGCCGGGTACCTCGCGCCCCTCGTGCAAGCCGCCGTCGACCCGGGCCACCCGCTCGTGCTGGTCGACGCCGCGCTCCCGCCGGCGCGCGGCACCACCCGCCTGGCCCCCGACGGCTTCCGCGACCACCTCGCCGGGCTCGCCGACGACGACGGGCTGCTGCCGCCGTGGACGAGGTGGTGGGACGAGGCGGACCTCGCCGCGGTCGTCCCGGCGGAGCACCGCGCCGCCGTCGAGGCCGACTGCCCACGCGTCCCGCTGGCGTACGTCGACTCCTCGGTCACCGCCCCGGCGGAGTGGACGGACGGGCCGTCCGCCTACCTCGCGTACGGCGACACCTACGCCGACGAGGTGGCGGCGGCGACGTCGTACGGCTGGCCCGTCGCGCGACTCGACGGCGGGCACCTGCACCACCTCGTGGACCCGGAGACGGTGGCGGCCGAGATCGTGCGGCTGCTCGGCTCCCTCGAAGACCGGTCGTGGGGCCCCGCCCGCGTCGTGCCCGGGCACGACCGGGAGGACGACCTGCACTCGACACCGTGACGCGCGCTCAGTCGCTGTCGGAACGGTGCTCTACCTCGCCCAACGGGTTGTCACTCAATCCCGCCGATCTCTTCCGTTCTTCTGCACGCGCCAACCTGCCCATGTTGTACGCGTCGATCCGGCGATAGTTCCGGGTCAAGTGACGGAACGCCTTGCGCAGACCCTCGCGATTTTCGCCGTTCGTCATGACGCCCACGGTAGTTCCGAGCGACGTGCGTCGCACAGGTCGCCAAGGCCATCCAGGCCCGTTGCCCGCACCACCGCGAATGCGGCCGTCCGAGTGCGAGAGTCGAGCGAGAGTCGAGGATCGAGTCAGGCAACCTTCGCGGAGTACCGCTGCCGGGCGGCTTCACCCGAGGTACCCACGACACCGCCGATCGCTTTCCACGACAGGCCAGCCGCGCGGGCGCGCCGAACGGCTTCGATCATGTGGCGCTCGGCCTCGGAGCGTTCCGCCACTGCGGTGCGCAGCAACGCGACCGCGCCGGGGTCCAGCTCATCCTCTTCGCGAGGCTCGTAGTCCTCGAACCGGGCAGCCAGCTCCTCAGCGTGCTGGAGGATCTCGTCAACCGTACGTGGCATCTTCATCACCTCAGGAACTTCTCCCGTGCCCGCATCGCGTGCACGATCACGTGGGCTCGGTCGCCCTCGACGTACCCGACCTCGAGGAGGGTGGCCGTCCCGCCCGGGCCGACCACCATCGTGAACCCGTCACCCAGGTCCCAGATCCGTACCGGGTTCCGGTACGCGTGCACCATGTCCGCCTCCGTGACCCCTTGCTTGAACGCCGACGCCGCAATGATCGGCTCACCGAACACGTGTCAAAGTTAACTTGTCATGGAGCGCCTGGCAAGCGGGGCCGTCCCGGCCGACCTCCTGCTCCTCGTCGGCGTCCTCGGCAACCTCGCCGCCGAGGACCTGACGCGGATCGCCGACGCCGTCGGCGCGCTCGCCACGGCGGGCGGCACCGTCGTGTGGACGCACGGCGGGGGTCCCGACGGGCGCAGCGCCGTCGTCCGCCGCGAGCTGGCGCGGGCCGGTGGTGTCGAGACGTCGTACCGCTGGCTCGACCACGGCGACCGACCCACCGTCGGCGTCGTGCGACTCGGGGCCGACCCGCACCCGTTCGTCCCGGGCGAGCGCTTCTTCACGATGCTGCGCTGACCGTCGTCGCTCAGGACGCCGACGGCCCCGGCGACGGCTCGAGCGCGTCGAGGTCGCGGACGGCGAAGCGGTGGTGCCACCACTCCTCGTCCAGCACGACCTGCAGGACCATCCGCACCGGGTAGGCACGGGCCTCCGGGTGGCCCGGCCCGTCGACCGGCGTCGTCTCCCCAGCCAGCTGCTCGTCGGTGAGGTCGTCGAGCACGGCGCGCATAACCGCGTGGTGCTCGGCCCGGTTGGCCAGCACGGTCTCCAGGTCGGGCCGGGCCTCCTTGTCCCACGGCATGCCCTCGACGGGTTCGGCCTCGTCCCAGGGCAGGTCGAGGTCGTGCCACGGAAGGGGGATCCCCATGAGGACGCGGGACACCCAGCAGTCGAGCGCGAAGTCGAGGTGGCGCAGGGTCTGGGTGAAGGACCACTCGCCGCCCACGCTCGCGTGCAGCCGGTCCGGGTCGGTGGCGGCGATCCGCCGCGCTCGCTCGATGGTCGGTGCCCACACGTCCTGCTCGATGACGTCCCAGGCCCGGCGGAAGCCGGCGGCGTCCTGCGGGCGCAGGAGCGCCCGCTCGGGGTGCCGCTCCTCGAGCTGCGCGTCGACGTACGGCGTCACGTCGATCCCGTTGACCAGCAACGGTCCCTCGACCTCGCCGTCGAGGCTGAGCCCCTTGAGGTGCGAGCCGACGACGCGGACGTCGACGAGGCCGACGCTGCGGAAGGTCGAGCCGGACAGGTCGACGTCGTGGAACGTCGTCCCCGGCATCCGCAGCTCGTGGAAGAACGCGCCCGGCATCCGCGAGCGGACGAAGCGCGTCCCGGTCAGATCCTCGGAATGGAACTCGCGCGGCTCGCTCATTGCGTGGCCGACCCGTCCGCCGCGGCGACGAGGAGCTCGCCCAGCTCCGCCGGTCGGGTGAGCTGCGGCCAGTGGCCAGTCGGCAGGTCGACGTACGTCGCGTTGTGCAGCCGGGGGAACTCGGCGACGGGCTGCTCGCCTGCGGCCACCCAGGCCTGGAGCTGCGCGGTGTCGTACTCCGTCGAGACCACCGTGACCGGCAGGTCGTTGCGCCGGTCGTCGGTGAGGTGGACCGGGTCGGTGGAGAAGCAGCCGGGGGACGCGACGAGCCGGGCCTGCAGGGCGGGCACGTCGGTGTCGCGCAGCTCGGCCTCGTCGAAGGAGGACGCGAGGTCCGGGGGCGGCAGCGCGCCGTCGGTCACCGCCATCCCCATGATCGGCTCGCCGTCGGGGGCCGGGAACGCCGCGACGAGGACGACGGCGTGGGCCCGGTCGACGGCCTGGTCGGCGGCGGCCCAGACCACCCCTCCCGCGGCGGAGTGGCCGACGAGGACGAGGGGCCCGTCGCCGGGGGCCGCGCCGAGGACCGTGTCGACGCAGTCCTGCAGCGTGACCGAGCCGGGGTCCGCGCTGCCGGTGCCGGGCAGGGTCACCGGGTGCGCGCGGTGACCGGCCGCCTCGAGGACGGGGACCACCTCGCTCCAGCAGTCGCCGGTGAGCCAGAGGCCGGGGACGAGGACGACGTCCATCGGGTGCCTTTCGATCGTGTGGGTCCTGCGGGGTGGCCGCGACGCTAGGGGGCGTTCCGGACGGTCCGCTTCCACAAGGTGCGGCATCATCGTCGGCATGTCGGTCGGCGCCGCCCTGGACACCAGCCCCACCTCGCGCGCCCTGCTCGCGCTGGAGCTCCTCCAGTCCTCGCCGGGGATCAGCGCGCAGCGGCTCGCGGACCGGCTCGGCGTCACCGAGCGGGCCGTCCGCCGCTACATCGGGATCCTGCGCGAAGCCGGCATCCCGGTGGAGTCCGAGCGGGGCCCGTACGGCGGCTACCGCGTCGGTCGCGGGGTCCGGCTCCCGCCGCTGGTGTTCTCGTCGCAGGAGGCCCTCGGTCTCGTCATGGCCGTCCTCGACGGGCAGCACGCCGCCGCCGACGCCGACGACCCGGTGGGGAGCGCGCTGGCCAAGATCACCCGGGCGCTGCCCGAGGCGGTCGCCGCGCAGGCCGAGCTGGTCCGGCAGGCGGCGGCCGCCGCGCCGCGCGACCACGCCGTCCGGCCCGACCTCACGACGACCGCGGACGTCGTCCGGGCCTGCACCGAGCACCGGCGGCTGCGGCTGACCTACCGCAGCGAGGCGGGGCGCGAGTGGACCCTCGAGGTCGAGCCGTGGGCCGTCGTCGTGCGCTACGCCCGGTGGTACCTGCTGTGCCGGACGCTGCCGCGGCCCGACCGCGGCGACCGCGGCAAGGGCGACGCCGCCGTCCGCGCCTACCGCGTCGACCGGATGCGCGACGTCGTCCGGCTGCCCCAGCCGGTGCTCGTCCCCGACGACCTCGACCCGGTCGCGCTGCTCGAGGAGCACCTCGCGCAGGGGTGGGAGTACGACGTCCGCGTCCGGGTCGCTGCCGCCCCCGACCGGGTCGAGAGCTGCCTGCCGCGCGGGTTCGGGCGGATCACCGCGGACGGCGACGGCACCCTGCTCGTCGCCAGCACGAGCAACCCGCACTGGTACGCGCAGATGCTCGCCGGCCTCGAGGCGTCGTACGAGGTCCTCGGCGGGCCCGAGCTGCAGGGCGCGGTCCGCGCCCTCGGCGAGCGCGCCCTCGCCGCCGCCGGCTCCTAGCGTCCGCAGCCGTGGGGCACCGGTGCCCCACAGTTGCGGACGTCCCGGTCAGCGGCGGCGCAGGCCGTCGAGCAGGACGTCGACCACGGCGTGCGCGTCGTACCCGCCGACCGGGCCCTGCGGGTCGGCACCGATGCAGAGGTTGCCGATGGCCCGCAGCAGAACGGCGGGCTCGAGGGGGGCCCGGGCCTCGCCTGCCTCGACGGCGGCGTCGAGCAGCGCGGCGAAGGCCGGCACGAGGCGGTCGGTGACGAGCGCGTGGAGGGCGGCGGACGACTCGTCGTCCGCGTGCAGCGCCCCGGCGAGGCCGTGCTTGGTGACGAGGAACCCGGCGAAGGCGTGCACCCAGGCCCGCAGGGTGTCGGCGGGCGACGCGCCGGGGTCCGGGGCGGCCGCCGCCCGGTCGACGAGCTCGTCGACCTGGTGCCGGTAGACGGCGACGACGAGCTCCGCCCGCGTGGGGAAGTGACGGTAGATCGTGCCCACCCCGACGCCGGCGCGGGCCGCGACCTCGCGCACCGGGGCGTCGACGCCGCGCTCGACGAAGACGCTGGCCGCCGCCTGCACGAGGGCGTCGGCGTTGCGCCGGGCGTCGGCCCGACGGGCTGTGGGCGGGGGTGCGGACGCAGGACCGGGCATCGAGGTCACCTCGGGATTGACTAAGCGGAACAACGTTCCGTACGTTGGTGGAACAACGTTCCGCTTCAATGATGTCACGAGGTGACCCATGCAGTACCGCACTCTCGGCCGCACCGGTGTCCAGGCCAGCTCCCTCTCGCTCGGAGCCATGAACTTCGGCGCCCTCGGCCACGTCGACCAGGACGCGGCGACCGACCTCGTCCGCACGGCGCTCGACGCCGGCGTCACGGTCGTCGACACCGCCGACGTCTACGGCCGCGGCGAGTCGGAGGAGATCGTCGGGCGGGCCCTGGCCGGGCGGCGCCACGAGGTGCTCCTCGCCACCAAGGCCGGCCTCCCCGTGGACGACGACCGCCGCCACCGCGGCGCCTCACGGCGCTGGCTGACCGACGCCGTCGACGCGAGCCTGCGACGGCTCGGCACGGACCACGTCGACCTCTTCCAGGTGCACCGCTGGGACCCCACGACGAGCGACGAGGAGACCCTGGCCGCGCTCACGGACCTGCAGCGCGCCGGCAAGATCGGCCTGTTCGGCTCGTCGAGCTACCCCGCCTACCGCATCGTCGAGGCGCAGTGGGCGGCCCGGACGCACCACCTGCGGCCCTTCGTCACCGAGCAGCTGCACTACTCGATGCTCAACCGGGGCGCCGAGGCCGACGTCCTGCCGGTCACCGACGGCTACGGCCTGGGGGTGCTGGTGTGGAGCCCCCTGTCGTCGGGCTGGCTCTCGGGCGCCGTACGGCGCGGCGAGGCGGTGGGGACCAACCGCGCCGGCTTCATGCCGGCGAGGTTCGACCTGTCGACCCCGGCCAACCGGGCGCGGCTCGACGCGGTCGAGCAGCTGGAGGGGATCGCCCGCGAGGCCGGTCTCACCCTCATCCAGCTCGCGCTGGGGTTCGTCACGGCCCACCCGGCGGTCACCTCGGCGGTCATCGGGCCGCGCACCCCGGAGCACCTGCGCAGCCAGCTGGCCGCCGCGGACGTCGTCCTCACCGACGACGTGCTCGACGCCGTCGACGAGGTCGTCGCCCCGGGGGTCGACCTGTCCCCGGGCGACCACAACGACGCCCGCCCGTCGGTCACGCAGGCCCCCCTGCGGCGTCGACGGGACGTCGCCGCCTAGCCCGCTCGTCGGCAGCGTCCTGGCGTCCGCATCCGTGGGGCACCGGCGCCCGGTCGGTGCGGACGCAGGGGTCAGGCGCGGCGGCGGCGGGCGAGGACGAGGACGCCGCCGGAGCCCAGCAGCAGTGCGCCGAGGAGCGCCTCGGGCCCGAGGTCGGCGCCGGTGTGCGGCAGGCTCGGGCGGGCGACCGGGGCAGGGCGCGCGACGGGGTGGGCGACCGGGACGTGCGGGGCGCCGACCACCGGCACGAGGACCGGCGGCACCGGTGCCGGTTCCGACGGCGGCGTGGTCGGGGGCGTGGTCGGCGGCGTGGTCGGCGGAGTCGGCGGAGTGGGCGGGGTCGGCACCACCGCGGACGCGGGGTTGCTCGGCGTCGTCGCCCCCTGCGGGTCACCGCCGGTGAGCGAGGCGACGTTGCGCACGGTCGCGCCGGGAGGGGCGGTCAGTACGCCGGTCACGGTCACCGGCGGCGCCGACGCACCGGGGGTGAGCGGGGCGTCGTACCGGCAGGTGACCGTGCCGGAGGCGAGGCCGCAGTCCCAGTCCTGGCCGGTGGCACCGGTGAGGCGCAGGCCGGTGGCGCCGGGGTCGCTGAGGACGACCGGTTCGGTCGTCGGGTTCGGGCCGGTCGAGGTGGCGACGAGCCGGTAGGTGACGTCGTCACCGTGCTGGTCGGCGAGGGTCTTGGCGAGGGTGAGCCGGCTGAGCGGCGTCACCGGGGCGGTGTCCTCGGCGGTCGTCGGGGTCGCGCCGGGGGCGGAGGCGACGGCGGAGTTGGTGACGCCGGGAGCGGCGGCGGCGCCGACCTCGACGTCGAGGGCGACCTGGGCGGCGACCCCGACCGCGAGCGCGCCGGCCCGGCTGCAGGTGACGACCTGGCCGGTCGCGGCGCAGGACCACCCGGCGCCCGTCCCGCGGACGAAGGTCAGCCCGGCGGGCAGCGTGTCGGTGACGGTGACCGGGCCGGGGGTGGCGGTCGGGCCGGTCGGGGTGACCGAGACGACGTACCGCCCGGGCTGCCCGACGGCGAGGTCGCCGACGTGGGTCTTGGTCACGACGAGACCGGTGCGGGGGGCGACGGGCAGCGTGTCGGTGCTGCTGCTCGTGCCGGTCAGCCCCGGGTCGGTCGAGGAGACCGTCGCGGTGTTGGCCGCGGCGGGGTACGCCGCCGCGCCGACCGACGTGGCGAGGGTCAGCGTCGGCGCGTCGTGGCCCGGGGCGAGCGTGCCGGCGAGGTCGCAGGTGACGGTCTGTACGCCGCCCGTGGTCGCCGACGCGCACGTCCAGCCGGTCCCCGTGGCGCCGACGTAGGTCAGCCCCACCGGCAGCGGGTCGGTGACCCGGATCCCGTCCGCGGTCGAGGGGCCGGCGTTGTGCACGGCGAGGGTGAAGTCGGCCGTCCCGCCGACCTCGGCCGTGCCCTGGTGCGACTTGACGACGGTGAGGGCGGCCGCGCGGGACACCGTCACCGAGCCACCACCCGACCCGGGCGTGCCCGGCGTCAGGCTCGAGACGGTGACGGTCGTCGTCGACGTCCCGGGCGGGGTGTCGGGCTCGACCTGGGTGACGATCTCCAGCGCGGGCGCCGCGGACCCGGCGGGGACGCCGTCGGTCTGCGAGCAGACGAGGTTCTGCCCGGGGGCGAGGAAGCCGCCGTTGTCGGCCCGGCAGGACCAGCCCGACCCGGCGGCGGACAGGAAGCTCAACCCGGCGGGCAGGGCGGCGCGCAGGGTCAGCGGACCCGCCGCGTCGCCCGGACCGGCGTCGGTGACGGCGACCACCCAGGTCAGCTGCTGCCCGGCCGCGACCGTGCCCGAGGACGGCGTGACCGTGGCGGTCAGCGTGGCCGGCAGCGGCGCCGAGACCGACGCCGCCGCGGGCAGCACCACGAGGGAGGCCGTGGTGCTGGCCGCCGCGAGCAGCAGGGCCACGGGACGCGACGCTACTCGCCGGGGTGCCACGCGGACGTCGTACGGCGCCTCGTGTCGCCCGGCGCGGTGGCGCAGGCAGGACACGGCGGTCCGGATCCATCGGGACATGGCTCACCAGCTCGGGGTCGGGCCGGGCCCGGGAGCAGCAGGCGGCGGCGTTGGCGTCGTCCTCTCGCCATCGGCCGCACGGGCCCCGTCGTGAGCGCGGGCCCGTGTCGGAATGCCGACACGCGGCTGGTCAGTGGAACGCGTAGTGACCGCACGCCGGCCGCCACCCCGGCTCCGGGTCCTCCCCCGTCCGCCCGTCGACGGCCTCGCGCAGCAGGTCGGCGTGACCGGTGTGCCGGCCGTACTCCTCGACGAGGTCGAAGAGCAGCCGGCGCAGGCTGACGTGCCACTCGGGGGCCCCGAGGGCAATGCGCTGGTCGAGCCCACCGGCCGCGAGCGCGGCCGCGAACCGGGCGCGGGACCGCGCGACGGCGTCGTCGTACCGCGCGTAGAGGTCCGCCGGCTCGTCGTGCGGGGCGGAGGTCAGCTCCCAGTCCGGGTCGTCGTCCCACCCGTTCCCCTCCCAGACGTCGGGCAGCGGCGAGCCGTCGAGCGCACGGGTGCTCTTCGTGTCCTCGACGACGGCGAGGTGCTTGAGCAGCGCGGCGAGGCTGAGGCTCGAGGCCCCGACCCGGGCGGCCAGGCCCTCCTGGTCGAGCCCGTCGGCCTTCCACCGGAACGTCGTCCGCAGCCGGTCGAGCGCGCCGAGCAGGTGCTCGACCTCGGTGCCGTGGGTCGGCGGCTCCCACGGCGGGTCGACGTGAGGCTCGGCGGGTCCGGTGGTCGCGTCGTCGCTCATCGGCGCAGCGTAGGACCGGTTGCGGACGGTCGACGTCCGCTGCTCGCGTCCTCAGGCGCGGGTGGCGACGACCTCGAGGTACTCCCAGTCCATGGCGAACCGCGAGCCCTCCCACCGCCCGAACCGCTCGACGACGGCGATGAGGTCCGCGTCCAGGGCGGCCCGCCGCTCGGGCTCCTCGGTCCGCGCGTAGACGGCGACCACCGGCCCGTAGGAGTCCCGGAACAGGTCGCGCAGCGCCTCGGGGCCGTCGAGCTCCGTGTGCACCACCCGGGTCCGGGCCGAGAGGGTCGAGACCCCGTCGCCGAGCAGGGCCCGCACGTGCTCCTCGTCCCCCCACAGCGGCGGGGGTTGGCTCCCGGGCAGGGGCGCGGCGGCGTACGGGCGCAGCGTCGCGAGGAGCTGACCGACGAAACCGGCCGGCGTCCACGAGGCCAGGGCGATGGTGCCGCCGGAGCGGCAGGCCCGCCGCAGCTCGCGGGCCGCGGCCTCGTGGTGCGGCGCGAACATCACCCCCACGGTGCTGAGCACGACGTCGTACGTCGCGTCGTCGACGTCGAGGTCCTCCGCGTCCCCGACCTGCCAGTCGACGGCGTCGGCGGCGAGCCCGGCGTGGGCGGCCGCCTCCCGACCGGCCTCGAGCAGGGCCGGGGCGATGTCGACGGCGGTGACCCGAGCCCCGGCCAGCGCGGCCGGGATGCTCGCGTTGCCCGCGCCCGCCGCCACGTCGAGGACGCGCTGACCGGCGTGCACCCCGGCCGCGCGCACGAGGTCGGCACCCAGGCCGGGGATGACGGTGCGGGCGACGCGGGGGTAGTCGCCCAGCTCCCACAGGGTCCGCAACCGGGCCCGCACCTGCTCGGCCGGGATCGTGGTCGTGTCGCTGGTCATGACGTCCTCCTGTTCGCCGGGCCCGCCCGTCGGGCCCTCGGGTCGAGGATCCGACCGGGCGGGCGACTGCGGCTAGTTCACGATCTGAACCGCCTCGGCTCTGGCCCCGGAGGCCGGGGGGCGACGACACTGCGAGGTGGGGGCGGTACGGCGATCGGAGGAGCGATGAGCGGGTACGGCCAGTTCTGCCCGGTGGCGAAGGCGATGGAGGTCCTCGACGAGCGGTGGACGCTGCTCGTCGTCCGCGAGCTGCTCCTCGGCAGCCGGCACTGGGGCGACCTGCGGCGCGGGGTGCCGCGGATGTCGCCGGCCCTGCTGAGCAAGCGGCTGCAGTCCCTCGAGCGGCACGGCATCGTGGTGCGCCAGGGGTCGGGGACGGCGACGGCGTACGACCTGACCGAGGCGGGCCGCGACCTGTACGACGTCGTCATGTCCCTGGGGGCGTGGGGGATCCGCTGGGTCGGGGACCTCGGGACGAGGACCTCGACCCGCACCTGCTGATGTGGGACATGCGCCGGACGGTGCCGGTCGACCGGTGGCCGGCGGGCCGGACGGTCGTCGAGGTCGTGCTGACCGACCGCCGCGGGCGGGGCAGCTACTGGTGGTTTGTCGTGCACCCGGGGGCGGCGGAGCCGGTCGACGTCTGCGACACCGACCCCGGCCACCCTGTCACCGCGACGGTGACGACGACGCTGCGCGAGCTGACCCGGATCTGGCGGGCCGACGTGCCGTGGGCGGCCGCCGTCCGCCACGGCACGGTCGCGGTGACGGCGCCTCGCGAGGTCGCCGAGCAGGTGCCGGGGTGGTTCGGCCACTCGGTCCTCGGTGGGGTGCCCCGGCCAGTTCCCGCCGCCTGACCGGACACAGGCAACCCTGCGTCCTGGGTGGCCGGCCGGCCTCAGGACGTGGGGTTCCCCGTGTCCGGTGCGGCGAAGGCGTGGGCGGCGGCGACGAGCCCGGCGAGCAGGGCGGCGTCCGACGTCGAGTCCGTCCCCTCCTCCGGGTGCCACTGCACGGCCAGGCAGAACCGGTCGCCCGGCAGCTCCATCGCCTCGAGGGTGCCGTCGGGCGCCCACGCGACGGGGGTGAAGCCGGGGTGGTCGGCGACCGCCTGGTGGTGGTGGCAGTGCCCCGGCTCGGGTCCGTCGCCGACGAGGGTCGCGAGGCGCGAGCCCGGCTCGACCCGCGCGGTCACCGACCCGTAGGCGTCGCCGCCCGGGTCGTGCCCGGCGTGGCCGACGACGTCGGGCAGGTGCTGCACGAGCCGGCCGCCGGCGCGGACGGCCATGAGCTGCATGCCGCGGCACACGCCGAGGACGGGCAGCCCGCGCTCCTCGGCGGCGTCGAGCAGCGCGAGCTCCCAGGCGTCGCGGTCGGGCCGGGTCGTGGTGACGGTCGGGTGCCGCTCCTCGCCGTACTGCTCGGGGTCGACGTCCGCCCCGCCGGAGACGACGAGCCCGTCGAGCCGGGCGACGACGGCGCGGGCCGCGTCGCCGTACGGCGTCGTGGGGGGCAGCAGGAGCGGCACCCCGCCGGCCGCCTCGACGGCGCGCGCGTAGGAGGTCGGCAGCAGGTCGGCGCTCGCCGACCACAGGCCCCACGTCGCGGGCTCGCGGTACGACGACAGCCCGACGACCGGGCGGGTGCCCTCCACCTCGGAGCCCACGTCAGAGCGGGGTGACGTAGGCACCGCTGATGCCGCCGTCGACGAGGAAGGTCGACGCGGTGATGAACGAGCTCTCGTCGGAGGCGAGGAACAGCACGGCGTTGGCCATCTCCTCGGGCTCGCCGAAGCGGCCCATGGGGATGTGCACGAGCCGGCGCGCGGCGCGCTCCTCGTCCTTGGCGAACAGCTCCTGGAGCAGCGGGGTGTTGACCGGGCCGGGGCACAGGGCGTTGACGCGGACGCCCTCGCGGGCGAACTGGACGCCGAGCTCGCGGCTCATCGTCAGCACGCCGCCCTTGCTGGCGGAGTAGGAGATCTGCGAGGTCGCGGCGCCCATGACGGCGACGAAGGACGCGGTGTTGATGATCGAGCCGCGCTTCTGCTCGAGCATGTAGGGCAGCGCCGCCTTGCAGCACAGGTAGACGCTGGTGAGGTTGACCTCCTGCACCCGCCGCCACGCCTCGAGGTCGGTGTCGAGGATGGAGTCGTCCTCCGGCGGGGAGATGCCGGCGTTGTTGAAGGCGATGTCGACGCTGCCGTACGTCGACTTGGCCGTCGCGAACATCGCGTCGACCTCCTCCTTGGAGGTGACGTCGACGTGGACGTAGGTGAGGCCGAGCTCGGCGGCGAGGGCCTCGCCCTTGGCGTCGTCGAGGTCGCCGACGACGACCTTGGCGCCCTCCTCGACGAAGCGGCGCACGGTGGCGAGGCCGATGCCGGAGCAGCCTCCGGTGATGACGGCGACGCGGTCCTGCAGGCGTCCGGCCATGAGTGTCCTCCTGGGAAGTGGATGAGGAAGAAGATTCTGGGAAAAGCTCTGGCGGTCAGGCGTCGGCGAAGAAGACGTTCTTCTCCTCGGTGAAGGCGTTCGGCGCGTCGGGGCCCAGCTCGCGCCCGAGACCGCTGGACTTGAATCCACCGAAGGGCGTCCAGTAGCGCACCGAGGAGTGGGAGTTGACGCTGAGGTTGCCCGCGTCGACGCCGCGTGCCACGCGCAGGGCGCGGCCGAGGTCGCGCGTGTAGACCGACCCGGACAGGCCGTAGTCGGAGTCGTTGGCCATCGCGACGGCGTCGGCCTCGTCGTCGAACGGCAGCACGGCGACGACAGGCCCGAAGACCTCCTCGCGCCACACCGGCGCGTCGGTGCCCGACGGCACGACGACGGTCGGCGGCACCCAGAAGCCGTCGGTGTCGGGCGCGGTGCCGGCGAAGGCGACCTCGACGCCGTCGAGGTAGCCGGTCACCCGCTCCTTCTGCCGGGCCGAGATGAGCGGGCCCATCTCGCTGGCCTCGTCGCTCGTCGGGTCGGTGACCCGCATCGCGGCGACGGCCTGCTCCATGCGGCCGAGGAACTCGTCGTACACGCTGCGCTGGACGAGGATCCGCGAGCGGGCGCAGCAGTCCTGCCCGGCGTTGTCGAAGACGGCGTACGGCGCGCTGGCCGCCGCCTTCTCGAGGTCGGCGTCGGCGAAGACGATGTTGGCCGACTTGCCGCCGAGCTCGAGGGTGACCCGCTTGACCTGGTCGGCGCAGCCGCGCATGATCCGCTTCCCGACCGCGGTCGAGCCGGTGAAGGCGACCTTGCGCACGAGCGGGTGCGTAACGAACCGCTCCCCCACGACCGGCCCCTCACCGGGGACGACGGTGAGGACGCCCTCGGGCAGGCCCGCCTCGCGGCCGAGCTCGCCGAGCCGAATCGCCGTGAGCGGGGTCAGCTCGGCGGGCTTGAGGACGACGCAGTTGCCGGCGGCGAGGGCTGGCGCCATCCCCCAGCCGGCGATCGGCATGGGGAAGTTCCACGGGACGATGATCCCGACGACGCCGAGCGGCTCGTGGAAGGTGACGTCGAGCCCGCCGGGGACGGGGATCTGCCGGCCGAGCAGCCGCTCGGGCGCGGCGGAGTAGTAGGTGAGGACGTCGCGGACGTTGCCCGCCTCCCACCGCGCGTTGCCGAGGGTGTGGCCGGCGTTGCGGACCTCGAGCCGGGCCAGCTCCTCGAGGTGCTCGTCGACGAGCGCGGCGAAACGGCGCAGCAGCCGGCCGCGCTCCGCCGGCGCGACCGCGCCCCAGGCGGGGAAGGCGGCGTGCGCCGCCTCGATGGCGGCGTCGGTCTCCTCGAGGCTCGCGTGCTGCACCTCGGTGAAGGGCTGCGCGGTCGTCGGGTCGACGACGGCGTACGTCGTGCTCATGGTTCGGTGCTCCGGTCTCGTTCTCGTGCTGCTGCTTGCGTACGGCGCCTGCTCGTCGCGGGTCTCACATCCGCTCGAACCCGCGCCGCCGCTCCCAGTCGGTGACCGCCGCCCCGAAGGCGCTCAGCTCGACGTCGGCCATCGTCGCGTAGTGGTCGACGACGTCGTCACCCAGGGCGGCGCGGGCGACGGCGGACCCGGCGAAGGCGTCGCGGGCGTCGCGCAGGGTGCGCGGCACCTGGGCGCGGCCGGAGGTGTAGGCGTTGCCCTCGAGCGCCGGCTCGAGCGGCAGCTCGTGCTCGATGCCGTGCAGGCCGCCGGCGAGCATCGCGGCGATCGCCAGGTAGGGGTTGACGTCGCCGCCGGGCACCCGGTTCTCCAGCCGCGCGGACGGCCCGTGGCCGACGAGGCGGACGGCGCAGGTGCGGTTGTCCTCGCCCCAGGCGATCGTCGTCGGGGCGAACGAGCCGTCGGCGAACCGCTTGTAGGAGTTGACGTTCGGCGCGTAGAGCAGGGTGAGGTCGGCCATCGTCGCGAGCAGCCCGGCGACGAAGTGGTCGTAGAGGGCCGAGCGGGTGCCCTTCTCCTCGTCCCAGAAGACGAGGGATCCGTCCTTGCCGCGCAGCGAGAGGTGGATGTGGCACGAGTTGCCCTCGCGCTCGTCGTACTTGGCCATGAAGGTCAGCGCCTTGCCGTGCTGCGCCGCGACCTCCTTGGCGACGGTCTTGTAGACGGCGTGGTTGTCGGCGGTGACCATCGCCTCGTCGTAGAGGAAGCCGATCTCGTGCTGGCCGAGGTTGCACTCGCCCTTGGCTCCCTCGACCTGCATCCCGGCGGCGTACGTCGTGTTGCGGATCGCCCGCAGCACCGGCTCGACCCGCGACGTGCCGAGGATCGAGTAGTCGACGTTGTACTGGTTGGACGGGGTGAGGCCGCGGTAGTCGAGGTCGTGCGCGCGTTCGTAGGTGTCGTCGAAGAGGATGAACTCCAGCTCGGTGCCGGCCAGGGCGGTCCACCCGTGCTCGGCGACGCGGTCGAGCTGGCGGCGCAGGATCGTGCGCGGCGACTGCGGGACAGCCGTGCCGTCGAGCCACGTGAGGTCGCACTGGACCATCGCCGTCGCCGGGTGGTGCGGCAGCAGGCGCAGGGTGTGCATGTCGGGGACGAGCGCCATGTCGCCGTACCCCCGTTCCCAGGACGTGATCGCGTAGCCGGGGACGGTGTTCATGTCGACGTCGACGCCGAGCAGGTAGTTGCAGGCCTCGGTGCCGTGCGCGAGGGCCTCGTCGACGAAGTAGCGGCCGTGCAGCCGCTTGCCCTGGAGGCGGCCCTGCATGTCGGTGAGCGCGACGACGACGGTGTCGATGTCGCCGGAGTCGACGAGGTCGCGCAGGCGCTGCGTCGTCAGGTGGCGGTCGTTGCGGGTCACCGGGGTCCTCCTGCTGGTCGGGTGCGGGTCGTCGTACGGGCGGAGGTCATGAGGCGAGCAGCCCGCGCAGCAGCGCGGCGGTGTCGTCGCAGTGCCGTTCCATGGCGCGGCGGGCGGCGGCGGGGTCGCCCCGCAGGACGGCCCCGACGACGGCGCGGTGCTGGCGGTCGGAGTGCGCGATGTTGGCCTCCAGCACGGGGATCCGCAGCAGGAGCTCGTGCAGCCGGGCCTGCACCTCGGTGACGGCGGCGACGATCCGCGGGGAGCCGGTGACCCCGGCGATGGCCAGGTGCAGCCGCGAGTCGGCCTGCCGGTGCGCCCCGGGGTCGGGGGCCGACTCGACCTCGGTGAGCGAGGTGGTGAGCAGGAGCCGCTCGGACGCGGTGAGGGAGCGTCCGGCGGCGGCCCAGGCGGCGCCCGGCTCGACGACGCGGCGGAAGAGCAGCGAGTCGAGCAGCTCGGCGCGTCGTTCGCTCAGCTGCAAGGCGTCGTACGACGCCTCCACCGGCTCCTGCGGGCGGTAGGAGACGACCGTCCCACCCTGTCGCCCGCGCCGGGTGCGCACGAGACCGGCCTGGCGCAGGGCGGCGATCGCCTCGCGCAGCGTGGAGCGCGACACCCCGAGCCGCTCGGCGAGCTCGCGCTCGGGCGGGAGCATCGACGCCGGCGGGTAGACGCCGAGCCGGATCGCCGTGGCCAGCCGCTCGACGCAGCTCTCGAAGGCGTGGGCTGGGACCGGCCGGAGCACGAGGTCACCCAGCCCGCTCGGGGGGTCGGGATGGGGCTCGGGCTCCGGCCGGCGTCGTGGGGAGGACGGCATCGGCGCGGGTCAGCCGTCCTCGGACAGGATCTGCCGGCGGGCCTCCTCGTGGCCGGCCTCCTCGCCAAGGATGTCGTCGCGAGCCCGGGTGAGGTGCTCGTCCTTGCTGCCGTGCAGGAAGTGGGTGCGTCCGCCGGCGAACCACGAGCCGAGGGCGAAGAGCACGACGACGAGGACGGCGACCGGGGCGTAGTTGAAGGTCGCGTCGCCGAACGTGCCGGGGTAGTACTGCGGGAGCAGGAAGAGGACGACGACGATGGCGACCCACACGACGGCGACCCAGCCGACGGCGGCGCTCCAGCGGCCCAGGTGCCACGGGCCGTTGCGGAACTCCGGGTTGAGCCGGCGCAGCAGGACCGGGGTGGCGTAGGCGATGTAGAGACCGATGACGGCGATCGAGGTGACGGCGAAGAAGGCCGTTGTGCTGAACAGGGCCGGGATGGTCAGGACGATCGAGCAGCCGACGCAGAACCAGATCGAGTTGGTCGGGGTCCCGGTGCGGGGGTTGACCCGGGCCCACATCCGCGAGCCGGGCAGGGCGTTGTCGCGCGAGAAGGCGTAGGACATGCGGGAGTTCGCGGTCACCGAGGCCATCCCGCAGAAGAACTGCGCCACGCCGCAGATGAGCAGCATGAGGACGCCGAGGTTGTGCCCGGCCGCGTCGATGAAGATCTGCGCGGGCGGCAACCCGGTGTCAGTCTTGCGCTCGGCGGCGTAGTCCTGGATCGCCGCGGTGATGGTGACGAGCAGCAGGAAGCCGGCGATGATCGACACCCACACCGAGCGGATGATGCCCTTGGGCGCCTCGATCGCGGCGTTCTTCGTCTCCTCCGCGACGTGGGCCGAGGCGTCGTACCCGGTGAGGGTGTACTGCGTGAGCAGCAGACCGATGAGGAACGCGTAGATCGGCGAGGCGAAGCCGGTCTGGTTCTCGAAGTGGGTGAAGGTCCACGACAGGCTCTGGTGCCGGTCGGGGACGATCCACAGGATGCCGACGATGAGGGCGGTGCCGGCCAGGTGCCACCACGCCGAGATGTTCGACAGGAGCTTGACGAGGTCGACGTTGAGCGTGTTGAGCAGCCCGTGCAGGGCGATGATGACCAGGAAGGCGATGAACGTCCCCACCGGCGTCACCGTCAGCCCGAAGACGAGGTCGAGCAGCGCCATCCACGTGATCGCGGCGCCGTAGTCGATCGACGCGGTGACGGCGACCTCGCCGAGGAAGTTGAACCAGCCGACACCCCAGGCCCACTCGCGCTTGTGGCGGCGCGCGAGCTGGCCGGCCCAGTAGTAAAGGCCGCCGGCCGTCGGGTAGGCCGAGCAGATCTCGGCCATCGCGAGCGACACGGCGAGGACGAGCACGCCGACGATCAGCCAGCCGACGGTCATGACGACCGGTCCGCCGGCATCCATCGCGAGGTAGTACGTCGTGATGCAGCCGGACAGGATCGAGATGATGGAGAACGACACGGCGAAGTTCGAGAACCCCGACATGCCGCGGTGCAGCTCCTGCTTGTAGCCGAGCTCGGCGAGCCGGGCGGCGTCGGGATCGATGTCGTCCCGCGGGCCGAGCGGGCCCTGGTCGCGCTGGTCGGTGCTGGTCATTCGACGCTCCTCGGGGGAGTGAAGCGGAAACCCTGCCGGTGGGCGGGATCCTGTCGGAGGCCGACTCCCGCTGTCAATGGTGTGACCTCAGGCCATTTGATGACCGGAGGCCAAGGCGAGCCGACGGTGGCAGGGTGTGGCCATGGCGCCGCTCGTGCTCGACCGCCGCACCGCCCGCCGGGTCGCCCTCGCCGCGCAGGGTCTCACCTCAGCCCGGCCGGGCGACCTGCTCGAGGTCGTCGAGCGCGTCGGCGTCCTCAAGCTCGAGCCGACCGCGTACGTCGCCCCCAACGCCGACCTCGTCCCCTGGAGCCGGCTCGGGGCGTCGTACGACGTCCGCGAGCTGGACGCGCGGCTGGCCGACGGCTCGCTCGTCGAGCACCGCGGGGAGGTGCGGCCGGCGCGTGATCTGCCGCTGCTGCGTGCGGTGATGGCGGTGTGGCCCGGGGTGCCGCCGCTGCGTCCGTGGCAGGAGGACCTCGCCGACTGGGTCGCGGCGAACGACGTCGCGCGGCGCGAGGTGCTCGCCCGGCTCGAGCGGGAGGGGCCACTGCGCACCAGCGAGCTGCCCGACCTCACCGAGGTGCCGTGGCTCTCCACCGGGTGGACCCACGAGAAGAACCTCGCGCGGCTGCTCGACCTCATGACCTCGCGCGGCGAGGTCGCCCTCGCCGGCCGAGAGGGCGGCCAGCGGCTGTGGGATCTCGCCGAGCGGGTGCACCCGCTCGGGTCCCTCGACGTGCCCCCGTACGACGACGCGCTCCGGCTGCTGCAGGAGCGGCGGCTCCGCTCCCTCGGCATCGCGCGGGGCAACACGACCCCGTCCGCCGACCCGCTGCACGAGGTGGGGACCGCCGGGGTGGAGGCGGTTGTCGAGGGCGTGCGCGGGCGGTGGCGAGTGGACCCGTTGCTCCTCGATGAGCACGGCGTCACCCGCGGTCGCTGGCCGGGACGGACGGCGCTGCTCTCGCCGCTCGACCAACTCGTCTTCGACCGCAAGCGCCTGCTCGAGCTCTTCGGGTGGGACTACCAGCTGGAGATGTACAAGCCGGTGGCCAAGCGGCGCTGGGGCTACTTCGCCCTGCCCGTCCTGCACAGCGACGGCTTCGTCGGCAAGGCCGACGTCCAGGCCATCCAGGCGCAGGGCGTGCTGAGGGTGCACGCCCTGCACTGGGACCGAACGCCGACGACTGCCCTCGAGCGAGCGGTGCGCATGAAGGTCGCCGAACTCGCTTCCTGGCTTGAGCTAGGCGCCCGTTTCGGTGGATCCTGACGCACGGCGAAGGCGGCGCTCCCGGCGAGAGTGGAATCTTAGGCGTCGATAGCGTCTTGGGCAAATGGATCAGCCCGCCCAGCGACAATATCCGTCACTTCTAGGAGTCCGACCTGATTGCAAGGTCTCGGCCTACCGCGCCCTCGAGGACGGCCGCGACGGGCATGAGCCCGCTGATTCGGTGGTGTCGCGCGGCGGCTGCGAAGAACCGGTCCGCGACCCGTGCGCTGCCCGGCTTGCTCACGATCCCTGGGGTGGCCCTCGATGACGCTGCATATCACCGTGCGCCGCTATAGGTGCGCCGGCGGGCGGGCGCATGTGGCTCCGGGGCAGCTCGAGGGTCGCGCCGGCGCGCAGGCGAAGAGCTGTCGCCGTGGGTTGCAGTGGGCCCTGGAGGGGCTTGTCGTAGGGCACTGTCGGTATCGCTGATCGCGGTCGGCCTCGGCATCGTGTGACCCACCGCCAGACTCGGTTCTCGCCGAGGACCGTCGCGCACTGATCGCCCCACACCGCTTTAGCGGCGTCCAAGTGATCGGTGTCGACGAGCACGTGTGGTCCCACACCGGGCCGGCGACAAGTGCGTGACCGTCTTGATGCGGCTTATGCCCGCGCTAAGTCGAGAGGTGGTCAGTGAATATCCCGACGTAAACACGGTCGTCCTGCACCTTAAAGTGGACCCGGTTCTGGTGCGGCTCCAGCTTGGCATGCCACTCGCACATTACGATTCGACCATCGAAATCAACTTCCCGCTCGCGCATAGCCGCCGAATTGTTATGGGTATTGGGGCTCTCAAGTGAGCAGTCGACTCCAGCAAGTACCTTCATTCTGGCTGCGATTACATGCGACTGAACCTCTTCGCGCCAAACTGAAGGTGCATGGTCGTTCAAGCCTGCCAAGTTTTGAAGCAGAAGTCTGCGAGAAGTCTCTGCCGGACCGACGAAACGGCGGACCTGCCTCCATACGCCGGGAGCGAATGTTAATTGCGGAAAGGCCCAACAGGCCACCTCGTGAATTTCAATGTTTGGAGCCCGTTCCACATCCAGTGCGAACCGCCAAAAGTCTGGCACTTGGTCAGCTTGGACCAGAAATGGCGCCAAGATCGCGTCGCCCGCGCCATCACTGATCTCAACGTCGCCAATGCGGCCGCTTTGATTCGTCGTGACGCAACAAGCCGCTCGGCCACTCCGCCGCTTCTCCGCACAAATTGAGATTCCTGGCGAAATGCCAGTGGACTGGCCGTTGCAGATTGATGTCAAAGACGGATTCAGGGTCTCATCGTATTTTTGGATTTTATCGAAGCGTGCCCCAAGGAGGCGGCGAATATCACGGTCGATTTCCGAGGGGACGAAAAGTAGTGTAGCGAGCGTACGTCCCGATCTAGCTTGGATATCCCAGATACCGTCCCAAGCGAGTACCGTTCCCGAGCGCTCGACTTCATCAAGCAGGTCGATAAAGATCTCTAAGGTTGCCTGCAGGGACTCAGGGTGTTCATCGGTGAACGCGAACCCATCTTCGTCGAGAAAGAAGCGATCGGTCCCTGCCAAACTAGCCACGCCGAGCACGGGTCAACTCTCCAAGGTCAGTGTCTAACTGATCAAAAAACAACGGCGGCCAGTGATCTAGGCGTCCCTGGTCATCCATCGTGGGGAACGAGGCTCCTTCGGCACCAAAGAACACGAGACCGACCTCGGCGCTGGGCAAAACTTTGTTGATGGCGACGGCTCGCCGAATGCCGTTCAGCACATGCTCGCTATGTGTCTCTACAACAACCTGCACCCCCGATCCGGCAATGGTGGCCAGAAAAGCGCCGATAGAAGCTTGGGCTGAGGCATGCAAGTGCGCTTCAGGGGCATCAACTATCAGAAGACCGTTCTTTGGCGCAAGAAGGCCAGCAACTATGACAGGTAGTGTGTAACTGATTCCGAAGCCAGTATTGGTCGGGAGCAGCCATCGCCCCGACCCCCTAGGGCGAACATGCATGGTGACGACTCGAGTGCGAGGCACAAGTGCGGTTTCGATCTGAGTGGGTCCAACCACACTGCTCAGCCAGGCTTCGGTCTGAGCAGGAAGAGTAATGACATTGCCAGCGGACTCATGACGCCGAGCGGCCGACACCTGCATTTGAGCGTTCACAGCCAATGCATGCGCCACGAAACGCCCATCCTCGCCAACGGCCGTCCGGGCGTCCTCGACTGCCACGGTCTGGTGACTCGTGCGTGGACCTAGCCGCTCTGCGCTTAAATACGTCAGGGCCGAAGAGCCGAATGGCGCGGGCGGCACGGCCGGTCGGTTTAACACGTAAAGGTGGGGCAACTCCCTACCTGCGCCAACCTGGAATGTCCACCGATGGTCAAAACCGTCGCTGATATTGATTTCCACGTGGTCGCTGGTCGCCGCCTCGTGCAGTACGTCCTCTTCTTCTCCTAGATCCAACCCCGGCTCAGCGGTCAACGGCACCGTGGGCGCTTTCGAGAGCGAAGCCTGATGTGCAAGCAGCAATGACTGCGTTATCGTACTCTTGCCGCTCCCGTTAAGCCCAGTAAGAACCGTTAGGGAGCGCATCGGCATCTGAAAGTGTGCAAACTTCTTGAAAGCCACGAGCTCCAATGACTTAATCATGAAGCGAGCCTAGAGACGAGACGCCGCGGGACCATAAAGCGCATCTCAACTCGGCGAGCGTCCGAGGTCGAACTGCTGATGCTTGCGATGTAATTTGGATCAGAAGTCATCACTTCGCGCGCCTTGCGTACTATCGCGCTTGCGATCGGAGTCAAGCTTCTTTCATCATAATCCGCTAGAACCACGGCCCAACTTTCGAACAGTGCTCGGTTGATCGGCGAGTAGCGCTCTGACGTAGTCGGCCACTTACGAAATGCATGGCCGCCAAAGACTAGTGTGGCATTGTTCATGGCTAGCTCAAAGTCTTCGAAAAGAGCAGCCAGTTGGGAGTCTGACAAAGCAGCGTTGTCGTCTATCTGGCGTACCGCCCAATCAAGCAATCGTTCCAACGAACCGTATTCGTCGTAGTTGGAAATGTCTCCGAGCATGCGAAACGCGCAGAATCGTAAGGCAGCCTCACGATCTTGCATGCGCACATGGTCCTTGAGCACTCCACCGGTCGCTGTTTGGAATGCCTCGCTGGCCGCGCAGCGTTTGAGGAAGTCACGACTACGGGTGCGGCTCATACAGTGTCGGACTTCCATGGCGTTGAGGGGCTCGCCACCGGTGTTGATCCGCTTAAAGATGTCGTACTTGACCTCTTCGGGCGTCGAAGGATCGATAACGTGCACAACTATTTGCGCGTTGTGTAGGCGACGCTGCAGCGCAGGCTCCAGATCCGAGAACTTGCTCCCATCCTTTTCCAAGTACTCAAGATCATCGAGGGCAAACTCTTGCCCGCGGACAAATCCGTGTATAGTTGATAGCCGCTGGAGCCCGTCGACTACACGTAAGAGGCCGTCAGCATCCTCAGCAAAGTAGAAAGCCGGCAGTGGGATTTGCAAAAGAAGACTTTCGATGAGACGAGACTTTTGGCGCGCCTTCCATACGCGATTTCGCTGAAAGTCGGGCGCAAGCTCCAAGTCGTCAGCATCTATCATGTCTAGGACATTACGCAGCGAAAAGCTCTTCGTGGATACACGAATTTTTTCGGGATCCCAGGGCTCAATCTCGCGGGCCGGTGAGGCGTCGTCGTCAGTTGTTTCTAGCTCTACGCCGGTACCCTCGCCTGCAAATTGCTCCTCGACGATTGCGTCGGGCGCCGCTGAGTCAGTCATGAGCGAAGCGTAGAGCCTCGCGCCGAGATGAACCACCATGTGGTTCGTCGCACTGCTCCGTTGGACATGAGCGGCTCGACTTTGCGCCTGGACCGATCAGGACTTGAGGCAAATCATTGTCAGACTCGGGGCCGCCAGCGTAGGGGTGTGGGGGCGGACCGTTTCGGCGCTTAGCCGTCTGCCGTGTGCATGAGTGCCACGCCCTCGCCCTCGAGGACGCCGCGATCTGACGCACGACGATCGCACGCCGAGTTTGCGCCCTTCCCGCCTGTGGGTGGTCAACGCACATCGCGGGAGCGTTGGCATCACCGCACCCTTCAATGGGCTTCGAAAGGGACGGCATCCCGAAGGCTAATAGTCTCCGCGCTCGTCCTCTCGAGCCGAATCGAGCATCGCGGGGCAGCGCGAAATGCATCTCGCGGCCCATCTCAGCCGCGCCCGCGGTGAGAGGGTGTGACTATGAGCGACGAGACGCGGGTGACGACGCTGGAGCAGCTTGTGGACATCGTCGGCGAGCCGACGGAGCGGGCAGCGGGGAAGGTGCGCGACCGGCTCGACGAGGACGACCGCCGCTGGCTCGCCGCTGCGCGGCTGTGCTTCGTCGCGACCTCGGACGGCGAGGGGCACCTCGACGTCTCGCCGAAGGGCGACCCGGCCGGCTCGCTCGTCCACGTCCTCGACGACACGACGATCGCCCTCGCCGAGCGGCCGGGCAACCGCCGCGTCGACGGCTACCGCAACGTCCTGCTCCACCCCCGCGCCGGCATCGTCTTCGTCGTCCCCGGACGCTCGGACACGTTGCGCGTCAACGGCGCCGCCCGTCTCGTGGCCGACGCGCCGTGGTTCGACGACCTCGCCGTCGACGGGCGCCGGCCGGTGCTCGCGCTCGTCCTCGACGTCGAGGAGGTCTTCGGCCACTGCGCCAAGAGCTTCGCCCGGGGCAAGGTGTGGCACCCGCAGACCTGGGACCCGTTCGCCGCGACCGACGTCGGCTCGACCGCCCGCGCGCGACGCGCGGCCGGTGAGCCGCAGCCGGCTCGACCCGGGTCGGTGGAGGAGCTCGAGGCGAGCCAGCTGACGTCGTACGGGGCGCCCTTGTACTGACTCGCGCGACCCCGACGCTGAGGCGGGAGGTCCGACACGAGATCGGCGAACTTGAATCCTGACCCACGGGGCTCTGTCACTCACGACGCGGCTACTGGCGCGTCATCGGATGGCCATGGTCGATCACTTTGGCAGCCCCGAGCACGCTGTGTCGGACGCCTCAGGCCACCACGGTCGGGCTCAAGCCGCCAAGCACAAGGCCCCTCTCGACGACCGCGTGGGCATGGGGCACATGTTTCGAGTTCCTCGCCTGACGCATTGCAACTCTGTGGGAGGCTCTCGATATGAGTTCGGTGAGCGAGTGGTTTCCCTCAGACGGGATAGTCGAGCGTCTGGTTGGACGCCTGACGGAGGACACCCTGCCGCAGGTAGTGGTGCTGCCTTCAGAACGGCGCGACGGCATCGACCTGTACTCCGAGGCTGACCTGGGAGCGCTAAAGGTCTGCGTGAAGCCCGACTTCACCGTGGACTTCCTTGACGGGGCAGACGATCGTAGATTCTTGGCTGAGTACTCGGCGGATGTAGCTTTGGCAATCGCCGTCGGCGTGGCCTCGAATATCAGTAGCGCTGGCCTCCTCGGCCTCGCCAACTACGTAATCGAGCGCATCCGTGTTGCAAGAGCAGGGGGTACGTTGGCGGATGATGCCATTCTGGAAGTTCGGATAGCGAAGATTGAGAAAAATGACACCGATACTCGGATCGAGGGTGTGCAAATCAATGCGCGCGCCGAAGAAATAGCCAAAATTTTGCTTGAGACTCTAGGCGGCGTGGACAAATCGCGAAAACTGATTCGCGAAGTGGATGACATATGAGGGGTTCGGACCTACATGCATATAAAGGCTCTCGTTGCGCGAACCAACGTGGTGCTGCCTCCACCATCGGGTCCAGCTCGGATTCAACATTGCATCCATCAAGGTTTAGATGAACTGGTTAAGGCGCGCACAGCTATGTGGACTGCTGAACTAAAACTCAAGCGCGCACTAAGCGCTCCTGGCGTGGCGGGATTACTCCCAGACGGCAAGGCCCTTCTCGCCGGCCCCACGGGCGCATTTGTCCGACATGCCGGACGAAAGCGCGTGGAACAGTGGTTCTCTTTACGCGAGCGCGCCTTTGACCACTTCACGGATGAGTACCTTCGCCTAAATAGACAACCGTACGCTGACTTTTGTGCTGCAGGCATGCTAATCCAAGAAGTGCTCGCGGCGTCCGGCCGAGGGTACTTGTGGTTGATTGATGCAGCAATTGACGCGGACCCGCAGGCAAAGGTTTCTCTAGGGCATCAGGAACCCCTGCTTTTGGACCTCATTGACGAGATTCACACACTCCTTCATCGAAGCGGGGAAATTCGCGGGGGCTTATATGGATGCGAACTTAAGTACGATAAGGGCAGATGGTTCCAGGAGTGTCTGGTACATCTCCCGCATGTTCCGTTGGCCAACTCAATGGGGTTCACGTGCCGCTATATTTGCTCGATTTGTCAGGAGGATGCTTCAACTTGTCGTCACATTAGCGGACAGAACTACGATGTCCGTGTTGTCAAGGATGCACGCGGCGTCTGTAACGTGTGCCGATTCTCGACCGAAGGGTGCCAGCACACGCAAGGGCAGGTACTAAATGTTAGAGCAAGCGTGATGATCACAGATGTTGAACTTCGCGAGATTAGCCTCGTCAAGCGAGCTAGAGACCCATTGGCTCGGATTTCAGCAATTGAAAAGGATGCGTCAGAATTGTTGGCTCTGTTTGGTTATCCGCCAAGCCCTGACGATCTCGTGCTCTGCCATACTTGCATGTACCCATGCCAACATCGACGAACGCCGAATTTGCCTCAGAACTTTGTTACCTAGCGGAAGTTTCTCCGTTGTGGAAATGCCCCGCAGGGCAGGTAGAGGGTATAACCGAAATCAGGGTCAGAACGATAACCTGTGCATGCCGATCTCTACGCATGGCTGAACGGAGAACTCGACTCATCACTTCTCTGTGATAGTGATGTGCGGCTCTCCCGCATGCCATCTGTCGGCTGGATTCATTGAGAATCCCTCGACGAACACCGTTCCGCGCCTGACCCGACTCGCTTCAGAGGTCGCAGCGATCGCACGAGCTAGGGCTCGGGCATCCACTAGCGAACCTTCAAACTCAAGGGCGATTCGTCTGTCGGTCACGTCCGACATTTTAGAGGGACGTCAGTGATTACGCAGCAGTTTGGAAGTGTGATCAGTGTGCTGCTCGATGACTGCTGTAGTTTCGCCCGACGACCGAGTCTCGCCGCGCGAGGACGCTGAGCTAATGTCCATGCATGGCCGAGGAACAACGGTGGGGCGAGGAGTGGAAGCCCGGGATGCGCGTCCGTGTATTTAACCGCTATGAGACGCCGGGGCAGATGCGGAACGGCGTCGTAGTCAATCGCAGCTGGGGCCGAGACAAGGGCAGGCCCATCTACTGGTTCGAGGTTCGCATGGATGGCGTCGACGGCACGTGGGTCTTCGGCCCAGGCGCCCTGCTCCAGCCGTTATTGGGCGAGAATTGATTAGCCGGACGATGGGTCCGCGCGTCTAGGCAGACGGCCCACCTCGTAGCGAGGCTTAAGGGCTCCATGTGTTTGTGATGGTCCACCCGGCCGGCTGGCGTGTCGCCAGTGCTAGGTCGATGGCTGGTGCTCGTCCTCGACGTCGAGGAGGTCTACGACCACTGCGCGAAGAGCTTCGCCCGCAGCAAGGTGTGGCACCCGCAGACCTGGGACCCGTTCGCCGCGACCGACGTCGGCTCGACCCGGGTCGGTGGAGGAGCTCGAGGCGAGCCAGCTGACGTCGTACGGGGTGCCCATGTACTGACCCGCGCGCGGGTCTAAATTCGAGGCGGAGCCCGCGACCCGGGCCGACACCGTCGTCGAAGGAGACACCGTGCGCATCGGCGTGCCCACCGAAGTGAAGAACCGCGAGTACCGCGTCGCCCTCACCCCGATCGGAGCGCACGAGCTCGTCGCGCACGGCCACGAGGTGCTCGTCCAGAAGGGCGCCGGTCTCGGCTCCCAGGTGACCGACGAGGAGTACGTCGCCGCCGGCGCGCGCATCGTCGACACCGCCGACGACGTGTGGGGCGACGCCGACACCGTCCTCAAGGTCAAGGAGCCGGTGGAGGAGGAGTATCACCGGCTGCGCGAGGGTCTGACCCTCTTCACCTACCTGCACCTGGCCGCCGACCCGCGCCTGACCCGCGAGCTGCTCGACAAGAAGGTCACCGGGATCGCCTACGAGACGGTGCAGCTGCCGTCCGGCGGGCTGCCGCTGCTCTACCCGATGTCCGAGGTCGCCGGGTGCCTCGCGCCGCAGGTCGGCGCCTACCAGCTGATGAAGGCCCAGGGCGGCCGCGGCGTCCTCATGGGCGGCGTCGGCGGCGTCGCCAACGCCAAGGTCGTCATCATCGGCGCCGGCGTCTCCGGCCAGAACGCGGCGAACATCGCGCTCGGCATGGGCGCCGACGTCACCCTGCTCGACACCGACCTCGACAAGCTGCGGATGTCGTTCTGGCGCTACAACAACCGCGTCCACGGCCTTGCCTCGTCGAGCTTGGCGATCCGCCAGCAGGTCATGGAGGCAGACATGGTCATCGGCGCCGTCCTCATCCCCGGCGCGGCCGCCCCGAAGCTCGTCAGCAACGAGCTCGTCTCGCAGATGAAGGAGGGCTCGGTCCTCGTCGACATCGCCGTCGACCAGGGCGGCTGCTTCGAGGACACCCACGCGACGACGCACGACGACCCGACCTACCAGGTGCACGGCTCGACGTTCTACTGCGTGGCCAACATGCCCGGCGCCGTGCCCAACACGTCGACGTACGCCCTGACCAACGCGACCCTCCCCTACGTCGTCGCGCTGGCCGACCGCGGCTGGCAGGACGCCTGCCGCCGCGACCGGTCGCTCGCGCACGGGCTCAACACGCACGGCGGGCACCTGACCAACGGCCCCGTCGGTGAGGCCGTCGGCATCCAGGCCGTCGGGCTCGAGGACGTCCTGGGCTGAGCCCAGCGCGCGACATCGGGGGCGGGTCCCCGGCTCTGAAGAACCTCTGAAGGGCTCGGGACCACGCTGCTCCCATCGGCCCCGCCGGGGCCGCCCGAGCCGAGGAGCCCCCGATGTCGCAGTCCACCCGCACCCTCCGTCCCCGCGTCCGTACGGCGACCCGCGCCGCCGCCGTCGTCCTGGCCGCCGCAGGCCTCGGCGTCGCCGGCACCGCCTCGTCGCAGGCCTACACGTGGAGCGGCCGCACCAACGTCCCCGTCATGCCGACCGTCTACGGCGTGCAGGGCAGCCACTACGACACCGGCTCGGCCGTGACCGGCCCGATGTGGCGCCAGTGGCTCTTCCAGAGCGGACCGGTCGCCCAGCGCACCGCGTCGGGCACGCAGACGGTCAAGGTGACCTACCACGTGTACCGCTGGAACGGCAGCGCGTGGGCCGCCTACGCCAACGTCTCCGGGTCCGCGACGATCGGCTCGAGCGTCGTCTCGGCGAAGCTGCCCAACCTCAGCTACCTGCCGAACGCCGGCTCCGGCTACTACTCGGTCGGGCTGTCGATGGTGTGGACCTCGGCCATCGGCGGGGTCCAGGGCAGCGTCGAGGTCGGCATGACCCAGTCGGGCGACTACAGCTGCGCGACCACGCGGCCGTGCACGGCCGGCGCCGGGTGGGTCTACCTCGGGTGACGGGACGACTGCGAGCCCCCCACGGCGGCGGTTAGCGTCGTGAGGTGACCTGCTCGGCCGCCCGTACGACGACCCCGCCCGGCCGTGCCTGAGGGCCACACCGTCCACCGGCTCGCGCGCTCGATGACCCGCTGGTTCGGCGGCCACGAGGTCGCCTCGAGCAGCCCGCAGGGCCGGTTCACCGCGGGCGCCGACCGGCTCGACGGGCTCGTGCTGCGACGTGGGGAGGCCTGGGGCAAGCACCTGCTCGTGCGCTTCGACGACCTCGAGGAGCGGGTGCACGTGCACCTCGGGCTCTACGGCAAGGTCGGCTACCGGACCCGCGAGGCCGGTGACCCCGTGCCGGAGCCGGTGGGTCAGGTGCGCTGGCGGCTGGTCAGCGAGTCTGGTCTCGCCGACCTGCGCGGGCCGACCGCCTGCGAGCTGCTCGCGCCGGAGGCGGTCGCCGCGCTGCTCGACCGCCTCGGCCCCGACCCGCTGCGCGCCGACGCCGAGCCGGAGCGTGCCTGGGAACGCATCCACCGTTCACGCTCGGCGGTCGCCACCTTGCTCATGGACCAGTCGATCGTCGCCGGCATCGGCAACGTCTACCGCGCCGAGATCCTCTTCCGGCACGGTGTCGACCCGGCCCTGCCGGGCAAGGCGCTGGACAAGGAGACGTGGGACGCGATGTGGGCGGACCTCGTCGCGCTCATGGCCATCGGCGTCCGGCGCGGGCGGATCGAGACCCTCCGCGACGAGGACAAGCCCGCCGGCGCGGCACGGCGGGCGCCGGGTGAGCGACGGCGCGACAGCCGCTACTACGTCTACCGTCGCGACGGCCTCGCGTGCCGGCTCTGCGGGACGACGGTCCGCACCCGCGAGCTCGCCGGTCGGAACCTGTTCTGGTGCCCCGGCTGCCAGCCCGAGGGCGCGGTCGCCGCCTGACGGGCTGAGGTCAGCGTCCCTCGGCGAGGTCGCGCCAGGTGAGCAGCTGCTTGCGGGCCATGACGAGGTCGCCGAGCGTGACGAGCACGGCGACCGGGCGTGAGGTTTCCATGACGACCTTGAGCAGCAGCCGGCTGCGGCCGGGCCGGCCCGGGACGGGCGCGACGACGTACGTCATCACCGCGCCGAGCACCTCGCCGGTGAGGCTGCGCCCGGGCTCGACCGCGAGCAGCCGACCGATGGGCCGGCCGCGGGTCGACGTGAACGGGTCGCCGACCTTCGGCTCGGGCAGGTCGAGCAGCCGCCGCGGGGAGCGGCGGCCGCCGTTGTCGACCCAGTCGTAGGAATAGGGCGCGACGCGCAGCTGCGCGACCCACGGCCACACCCGCTCGGGTGGGGCCGCGACGTCGACGCCGCGCCAGGCCTGCAGCGCGGGTCGGGTCACGAGGTCGTCGCAGGGGTACGGCGCCGCCACCTCCGCGTCGCTGACGCCCCACCGGTCGCCGATCACGGCACCGATCGTGTCACGCCCCGGAGGGCGCGTCAGGCTCAGCGCGAGCGACGGCTCCGCGACGACGAGAACGCCGCCGCACCACCGGTGGACCCGGCCGGCGCGGCGCCGGAGCGCTGACCCGGACGCGACTGGCCGCCGCCGCGGGGAGCCCCGCCGCGCGAACCGGTCGACGTGGAGTAGACGGACGCCGACCCGGAGCCGGAACGGGAGCCACCACGGCGACCACGCGACGAGGCGGAGCCGGCAGCACCGTTGGACGAGGGCGACGCGCCGCCACGGACCCCGCCACGGGACCCGCGACCACGGCCACCCCCGCCACCCGACGGCGCGGCCGCGACGACCGGGGCCGGCTCGACGAACGCGGCCTGCGGACCCGCGAGCTCCTCGAGCACCGGGTGGGCGACCGTGACGTCGGCGAGGCGCGGCTTGATGCCGGCCTTGCGCATCATCTGGGTGACGTCGCGGTGCTCGTCGCGGGTGCTGACGGTGACGACGACGCCCTCGTTGCCGGCGCGCGCCGTACGGCCGGAGCGGTGCAGGTAGGCCTTGTGCTCGGTCGGCGGGTCGACGTGGACGACGAGCGCGACGTCGTCGACGTGGATGCCGCGCGCGGCGATGTCGGTGGCGACGAGGACGCGGGTCTCGCCCGAGCCGAAGGCGGCGAGGTTGCGCTGGCGGGCGGCCTGCGACAGGTTGCCGTGCAGGTCGACCGCGGGGATGCCCGCCGCGGTGAGCTCCTTGGCCAGCTTCTTCGCGCGGTGCTTGGTGCGGGTGAAGGCGACCGTGCGGCCCTGGCCGCCGACGAGGCGCTGGACGACGCCGGCCTTGCCGTCGGCGGTGACCTGGAGCAGGTGGTGCGTCATCGCCGGGACGGGCGACGCGGCGCTGTCGACCGAGTGCGTGACCGGCTGGTGCAGGAAGCGCTTGACGACCTGGTCGACCGCCTGGTCGAGGGTCGCGGAGAAGAGCAGGCGCTGGCCGTCCGCCGGGGTGGCGGTCAGCAGGCGCCGTACGGCGGGCAGGAAGCCGAGGTCGGACAGGTGGTCGGCCTCGTCAAGGACGGTGACCTCGACCTGGTCGAGCCGGCAGTGGCCCTGGGCGATGAGGTCCTCGAGGCGGCCGGGGGTCGCGACGACGACGTCGACGCCGCGCTTGAGGGCCGAGACCTGCGGGCCCTGGCCGACGCCGCCGAAGATCGTCATCGTCCGCAGGCCCATGGCCGTCGCGAGCGGGGTGATGGTGGCCTGCACCTGCACCGCGAGCTCGCGGGTCGGCACGAGCAGGAGCGCGCGGGGGCGGCCGGGGGTGCGCGGCCGGCGCGACTTCGCCAGGGCGGCGACCGTCGGCACGGCGAAGGCGACGGTCTTGCCGCTGCCGGTGCGGCCGCGGCCGAGCACGTCGCGGCCGGCGAGGGCGTCGGCCATCGTGGCGGCCTGGATGGGGAACGGGGCGGTGATGCCGTCGGCGGCGAGCGCCTGAACGATGGGGGCGGGCACGCCGAGGTCGGCGAACGTCGTGGACACAGGAGTCCTTCACTGGTGGACGAGGGTGGCCGCAGGTGCCGGAACCGCTCGAGTCCGTCAGGACGAGGAGGGGAAGCGCCGCGCGTCGATGTCGCGGCGAAGCAGTCGACCGGTCGGCGCGCCGACGGCGCACACGACCCGATCAGGATATCTCGTCTCGCGACGCGCCCCGACCACCCCCGTCGCCGTCGCCGCCCCAGGGCCGTCTGAAGGATCGCTGAAGGGCTCCTCAGCAGGCTGGTCGCAGACGGCCCGCCGGGCCGACCGAGCCCCGCAGGAGACCCCGATGTCGACCGCCACCCGCCCCCTTTCCACCCGCCGCCCCCGCCGCCTCGCGCGGGCGCTCGCCGGCGTCGCCGCGCTCGCCTCCGTCGCCACCGGCGTCGTCGCGACCAGCGCCCCCGCCCACGCCCTCAACCCGGCGCAGACGCAGTACTCCGGCGTCGTCAACCTGCTGGGCTTCAACCAGAGCGGGTCGATCGCGACCTTCTGGTCGACGACGATGAGCGCCTGGGGCGCCCGCTACGCCAAGCCCCGTCTCGTCTACTACCGCACCTCGACGGTCGGCCTCATCTCCACCCCGTGCGGGACGGCCCTGGCCAACAACTCCTTCTACTGCAGCACCGACAACACGATCTACCTCGACTACACGTGGAACCAGCAGAACACGACGCGGTACGGCGACTTCGGGTCCGGCGGGATCCTCGCCCACGAGTGGGGGCACGCGGTCGACGCCTGGCTCGGCTACGCCTACGTCGGCTACAGCAGCGAGTACCACGCCGACTGCCTGGCCGGGATGTACGCCCGCTACGGCTACGCCACCGGCCGGCTCGTCGGCTCCGACTACTCGGAGATGTGGAACTGGCTCTACTCGCAGCCCTACGGCGACGGCAGCCACGGCACCGGCGCGATGCGGGCCGACTGGTACCGCTACGGCTACCAGGCGTACAGCCTGGCCGCCTGCAACCAGGCCTACAGCGCGACGGCGAAGGCCGCGGACGCCACGACCCGGACGTCGTACGGCGTCGTCGGTGTCTCGACCGGCGCTCCCGTCTCGACCCAGGCTCCAGCCGGGGCCGACCGGCGCCCCGTCGTCGACCTGTCCACCGCGCTCCCGAGCCGGCTGATGCCCGCCCGGACCACGGGGCTCCGCGTCCCTTCCACCTCCGCCGTGGGCTGATCCGGCGGCGCGGCCAGGCCTCCCCCTGGGAGGCCGCTGGGTGCTGGCCGCATGCTGCCGGGGCGGATCGCCCGGGATCCGCCCCGGCAGTCCCTCTCCTCCTCCTACCGTGTCCCGATCCCGCCCTCGCAGAAGAGGTCCGCAATGTCCCGTCGTACCGCCGCCTCCGTCGTCACCGCCCTCGGTGGCGCCCTCGTCCTCGCCACCGCACTGTCCGCCGCGGCCCCCCCTGCCTCGGCGGCGGGACCGGCCGTCTGCCCCGGCTCCGTGTTCGTCTGGGACGGCGCGGCGGGCGACCCCGCCGGTCAGGTCGGCGACGGCGTCTCGTGGGACGACCCCTTCAACTGGGACACGGACTGCGTTCCTGGGCAACGGTTCGACACCCCGTACGACGACGACGTCACCATCCCGGCCGGCGCCACCGTGCGCCTGCGGGCGGGACGGTCCGCCGACCTGCTCCACCTGCACAACGCCGGCGCGGTCGTCGTCCAGCCGGGCGGCTGGCTGGTGCTGCACGGCACCTCGCAGAGCGCGGACCTCACCCTCCAGGGCGGCCTCGGCGGCGAGGGCGTGCTCACGGTCACCCGCAAGCTGGCCTGGGTCTCGACGGCCAGGGGCGCGGCGACCCAGACGACGCGACGCTGCGAGCTGCCCGAGGTGGACTGCAGCTCGCCGGTGCCCGCCCAGCCCGGCCGGACCGTCGTCGCGCCCGGCGCCACGGTCAGCGTGAGCGGTCGCGGGGTCAACCTCTCCGACGGCCGGGTGCTCGAGAACCACGGCAAGGTGACGATCAGCAACGCCGGGTACGTCGCCGCCGACCGCGGGACCGCGCTGCTCAACCTGCGCGACGCCGGCGGCACCGGGCAGCTCGTTCTCCAGAACGACGGCGGCGTCTACCAGGGGCTGCTCACCCCGGGGCTGCCCCTCGCGCTCGTCGTCAACACCGGGCGGATCCTCAAGTCCGGCGGCACGGGGACGAGCATCATCGACGCCGACTACCGCGCCACCGACCCCGGCAGCGCGTTCACCGGGACGGTCGTCGTGAGGACCGGCACGATCAGCATCGTCGGCTCGACCGCGGGATCCGGAGCGGTCACCGCGACCGTCAAGCAGGGGGCCGGTCTCGCGACGGGCAGCTGCACGGGGTCGGTGTCGGGAGGGAGCAGCGCCGGGTGCACGACCCCGGTGGCGACGGCCGACAACCCGCAGGCCACCGACGTCGAGCTCACCCGCCCCGGCTCGACGAGCACGTCCGTGACCATCGAGGAGATGACGGGCGAGGCCAACCCCGGCGGCCTCGGCGTCCCGGTGCGGATCGAGACGCCGGCGGCCGTGGCCACCGCCGCCGAGCCGCTCGTCTTCGTCCTGCGCGTCGACGGCACGCTGCTCGGCGGGCAGGATCCCGCCGTCGCGGCGGCCACCCGCCCGGTCCAGCGCAAGCCCGACGGGGGGACCTACGCCACCCTGCCCGCCTGCGCGTCGTCGCCGCTCGGCGGTGCCACGATCGCCTGCGTCGACCGGGCCGCGAGCGGGGCCGACGGCGACGACGCCGTCCTCGTCGTGCGCAGCCTCGGCAACAGCCGCTACCGGATCGGCTGAGCCTCCGCCGTCGCCAGCGCGAGGAGCGAGGCCGCGTCGAGCGCGGCGCCGGCGCTCGCGAGGGCGTCGTACGTCGGGCCGCCGAGGCGGTCGCGCACCTGCGTGCGGTGGGCCTCCAGGTCGGGCTCGAGCTCGACCGCGGAGACGCCCGCGGCGTCGCGCATCCGCCGCGCGGCGCCGTACAGCCGCGCGGCGCGGACGTCGTCTCCCTCGGCGGCGGCGACCCCGGCGAGGGCGACGACGCACTGCGCGGTCTCGAAGCCCTGGCCCAGGTCGACCGACAGGTCGAGCGCCTCGCGCAGCCGCTCCCGCGCCGTGGTCGGGTCCCCGGTGAGCAGCGCCACCCGACCGAGGGTCAGCAGGACGTCGCGGGTGACCAGCCGCGCGACCTGGCGGGCGATGTCCAGGGCCTCGCGGGCGAGGAGCCCGGCCCGCTCGACGTCCCCGTCCGCCAGGGCCACCTCGGCGAGGTTGCCCAGGGTCTCGGCGATGCGGCGCGCGTCGCCGCGGGCCCGGACCAGCTCGAGACGGCGCTCGTAGAGCGAGCGCTCGGCGTCGAGGTCGCCGCGCGAGGCCGCCACGACCGCGGCGAGCGACAGCGCGAGGACCCGTGGCTCGTAGAGCCCGTGACGGTCGCCGATGGCGAGGGCCTCGGCGGCGAGCGCGTCGGCCTCGTCGAGCCGCTCCTGCCCGACGAGCAGAGCGCCGCGGTACGCCGTCGCCGCCCCCTCCACGCCGGGGTCGGACGCCGCCCGGGCCGCCTCGACCGCGCGGACGAGCTCCCGCTCGGCGGTGTCCCGGTCGTCCTGGAAGTAGGCGAGCGCCCCGCGGGCCAGCGCCGTCGACGCCTGCTCGGGGTCGCCGGGCCGCAGGCGGGGGACGACCCGGTCGAGCCACTCGCGGGCCTCGGTGAGCCGGCCCGAGACGAGCCAGTAGAACCGCAGCGCCGCGGCGACGCGCGCCGCTCGGCGGGGGTCGTGCTCGCTCGCCCGGTCGAGGACGCCACGGATGTCGGGCAGCTCCTCGGTGAGCTCGGCGACGCAGCGGTGGGCCTCGGGACCGTCGGCGTCGGCGACGAGCCGCTGCACCAACCGCTCGACCCGGGTCGCCTGCGCGGCGTGCACCCGGTCGGCGTCCGGGCTCGCGTCGAGGCGCTCTGCGGCGTAGGCGCGCACGGTCCCGGGCAGGACGAACCGCAGGCCGGAGTCGCTCGGCCGGGAGCGGACCAGGTGCCCCTCGACGAGGGCGGCGACGTCGTCGACGACGTCCGGACCGCAGACCTCCTCGGCCGAGGCGAGGGTGAAGGTCCCACGGAACACACCCAGCCGGGCCAGGGTCCGCTGCTGCGCCGGGGTGAGCAGGTCGTGGCTCCAGTCCAGGGTGGCCCGCAGCGTGCGGTGCCGCGCCGGGAGGTCGCCGGCGCCGCCGGTGAGCACCGACAGCGCCCGGTCGAGCCGGGCCGCCAGGGACGTCAGGTCGAGCACCCGCAGCCGCGCGGCGGCGAGCTCGAGGGCCAGGGGGAGCCCGTCGAGCGCGGTGCAGATTTCCGTCACCGGCCCGGCCGTCGAGGCGTCCAGCCGGAAGTCGGGGCGGGCCGTGCGGGCCCGGGCCGCGAAGAGGGCGACCGCCGGGGCAGCGGCGACGGCGTCCGTCCCCGCGCCGGCGTGCGGCAGGGCGAGCGGCTCGACCGGGCGCTCCTGCTCGCCGCGCACCCGCAGCGGGGCCCGGCTGGTGGCGAGGACGGCGACCCCGGTGGCGGCCGCGAGCAGCCGGCCGACCGCGGCGCCGGCACCGGTCACCTGCTCGCAGTTGTCGAGCACGAGCAGGGTGGGGCGGCCCTCGGTCGCCGCGGCGACGGACGGGACGGGGTCGTCGCCGGACAGTCCGAGACCGAGGTCGGCGGCCACGGCGGCCAGCAGCTGGTCCCCGTCGGCGACGGTGTCGAGGCCCACGAACCGCACCTGCCGTACGGCGTCCCCCGCCGTCGTGTGGGAGGTCGCGGCCGCCAGCCGGTGCGCCACCTCGAGCGCGAGCCGGGTCTTGCCCACCCCGCCCGGGCCGGTGAGGGTGACGAGGCGGGCGCCGTCCTCGAGCAGCCGCCCGACCTCCCCGGCCTCCTCCTCGCGGCCGACGAGCTCGGTCGCGGGCGTCGGCAGCGACACCGGGGGACGGCGCGCGCCCGGCGCCTCCAGCCCGGGGTCCTGGCCGAGGATGCGCCGCTCGAGGTCGCGCAGCGCGGGTCCGGGGTCCAGGCCGACCTCGTCGGCGAGCACCGACCGGGCCCGGGCGAAGGTGCGCAGGGCGTCCGCCTGCCGACCCGAGCGGTAGAGCGCGAGCATGAGCGCGCCCCAGAGGCGCTCGCGCAGCGGGTCGGCCCGCGTGGCGGCCTCGAGCTCGGCGACGAGCTCGGCGTGCCGCCCGGCCGCGAGGTCCGCCTCGGCGCGGTCCTCGAGCAGGGCGGCCCGCAGCTCGTCGTACCGGACCACCTCGGGGCCGGCGAAGGGTTCGCCGGCGAGGTCGCCCAGCGTCGGCCCGCGCCAGAGGGCGAGGGCGTCGCGCAGGTGCCGCGCCGCCCGGTCGTGGTCGTCGGCCGCGGTCGCGGCCCGCGCGGCGGCGACGTGGGCGTCGAGGCGGTCGAGGTCGCGCGCACCCGGGGGCAGGTCGAGGACGTAGCCAGGGGCCCGCGCCGTGAGCAGCCCGGGCGCGCCGGCGTCGGCGAGCAGCCGCCGCAGGGTGGAGACGTACACCTGCAGGGTCGCGCCGGCCCGGTCGCCGGCCGCCTCCCCCCACACCCCGTCGACGAGGCGGGGGACGGCGACGGCGTGACCGGGCGACAGGGCGAGCACGGCCAGGACCGATCGCTGCTTACGACCACCGAGCCGCACCGGGACCCCGTCGACGAGCACCTCGAGGGCGCCGAGCACGCGGACCTCGATGTCCACGGGTCCTCCCCTCGATCACGTGCACCGGTCTGGCGTCGAGCGTCCCCCGCGGGGAGGATAGGCGCGGCGGGAGGTCGGCCGCAGCGGGTTCTGAAGGACGGCTGAACCGGGGGCGGCGAGCCTGGGCGCATGCCCACCACGAGGACGACCCTGCTGGTCCGCCGACTCCTCACCCACGCGCTCCTGCCGCGCGCCGGCGAGCCCGCTCGACCAGGGGTGCCATGAGGGTGAGTCCCGACGCACGCGCCCGGGTCGCTCGGCTGTCAATCGGGCTCCCGCGGGGTGATCCCACGCTCACCGACTCCTCCCGCCGGGGCCATTGACAGCCGGGCGGTCCGTCCGCATCGCCAAGGCACCGGTGCCTCGACAGTGCGGACACTACGGCGGCCCGTCAGGCCACTGCGCGGAGGGCGGCGCCGCCGACGCGGACTGTCCCGATGCCGTCGGCGGTCAGCGGGTCGACCCGGACACGCCAGGTGCGGCCGTCGTCGGCGCGGACGGTCACCGTCCCGCCGGTCGCGGTGTCGACGGTGCCGGTGACGCTCGCGTCACCGGCGAGCCGGTCGTGGTCGAGGACGACCCGGGAGCCGTTGCGGGCGTAGTCGACCCGGCCTCCGCGCAGGCCGGCGTCGGTGCGGCCGTCGACGACGTCGTACCGGGCGGCGGCGTCCCACACGGCCTGCCAGGCGAGGCTGGCGGCGCGCCGGGCCGGGCCGTCGGCGCTGCCGGAGACGACGCCGGCGGGCGTGCTCGTGCCGAGCGTGGTCGGGAACTGTGCCCGGAGCACGAGCGGCGCGATGCCGGCGAGGCAGGCGGGGCCGGGCGCGACGAGGGTGCGGACGAAGCGCCGTACGGCCTGGGCGCCGCACGTGCTCTGCGCGTCCTCGAGCGCGACGAGGTGGGGGTTGTTCGCCGCCTCGAGCACGGTCGCGGACCGGCCGATCTGCCGTGCGACGTGCCGCGCACCGAGGTCCGGTGTGAGCGAGTCGACCTCTCCGGTGAGGACGAGGACGGGCACGCCGGCCGGGTCGAGGGGCGCGCCGGCGGGCACCGGCGGCTCGACGGGCCCGACGGGGGCCGGCCAGGTGAGGCAGCCGGCGTAGGTCTCGGTGTAGTCGAGGACCGAGGTCCACTCGGCCGCGGTGAAGGGCGCGAACCACGACGGGTCGGCGCCGGCGATCGCCGTCGCGAGCTGTCGCTTGCGCTCGGCGACCGGGGCGCGCAGGTCGAACAGCTGCGGGTAGTCCGAGCACGCGACGGCGAGGTAGAGCCCGTCGGAGTAGGCCCGGGCCGGGCCGGCGTAGTCGCTGTAGTCGTAGCCGATGTCCTGCGCGTAGAGCCGCAGCACCGGCAGCGGGTCGCCGGCGAGGGCGGCGCGGACGGCGGGGTCGAGCTGGCGGTAGACCTCGGCGTCGTACCCGGCGTCGTTGACGAGGTTGACCAGGGCCTGGACGTCGACGGTGGTCGGGTGGCGGGTGCCGTCGGTGCCGGGAACGAGGCCGCTCACCGGGTGCGCGCGTAGCCGGCTCGCGAGCTCGCCGATCCTTTCCCAGGAACCGGGTGGGCAGGTGGGCGAGCGACGGCAGGTCTCGTCGAACGCGCGGTGCGCGACGACCGCGGAGGTGCGGTACCAGGGGTCGAGGCCGACGGTCTCGTACGTCGAGTCGAGGGTCGCCGAGCGCAGCAGGTCGCCGTGCCGGGCGAGGAAGGCCTGGGCGAAGTACGAGCCGTACGAGTCGCCGTACAGGTCGAGGCCGGTGAGGTGCAGGTGGTCGACCACCTCGGCGACGTCGGCGACGGTGGCCGCGGTCGTGAAGAGCTGCGAGCCGTGCTGCCAGGTCCCGTCGGTCCGCTTCCAGGTGTGGTCGAGCTGGTCACCGCACGCGCCGGCGGCCTCGAGGAGGGCCGGGCGCGGGGCCGGCGGGGTGAGGGTCTGGAGCGGGCGGCAGTCGATCGCCGTCGAGCGGCCGGTGCCGCGGGCGTCGACGAGGAGCAGGTCGTGGTCGGCGTGCAGCGGGCCGAGCATGGTGAGGAAGTCGGCGGCCGTGCCGGTGCTGGGGTAGCCGGGGCCGCCCTCCATCGCGAGGACCGTGCCGGTGCTGCGGCCGGTCGCGGGGATCCACGCGTAGCCGACGGTGATGCGGGCCGACCCGGGGTCGGTGCGGTCGAGCGGGACGGCGAGCCGTCCGCACCGGGTCGGCGCGCCGGCGCCGATGTGGCAGGTCGTGAGGCCCGCGGCCGACAGGTCGGCGAGCACCGACGCCGTACGGGGCCCGGTGGTCGGGGCCGTGGGCGGCGCGGCCGACGCGGCCGCGGGGACGGTCGCCGCGAGGGCGAGGACGGCGGCGAGGGCGAGGCGGCGAGGCATCACCTTCGGCAGGCTAGGACCGCCGGCACCGCCCGGCACCCCGACTGCGGATACCGAAGCCCGTACGTCCGAGACGTCGGCGGCGTCGACCACCGACCTCTCGGACGTCCGCGGTTGTGCGGCACTGGTCCCGCACGGATGCGGACGCTAGGACAGGCGGCCGGTCGCGCTCGCCATCCCCAGCCAGGAGTGGTGGTTGCCGGCCCAGCACCAGCCGACCTTGGGGGCGCCGCGCCGCTCGCGGCCGTCGCGGCCGGTGCCGTTGCTGATCCAGATGGCAGGGGTGCGGGCGTCCAGACCCCTGGCCGTACGACGGCGAGACCCGATGGTCATGAAGCAGTAGTTGGGCTCGAGCCGGGCGGGCTCCTGCAGCAGCCACGAGATCCCCTCGCTCACGGTGAGCGGGGTGCGGCCCCGCTCGAGCACCGTCGGCAGGGCGGCGTCCGGGGTGGTGCCGCGCAGGTCGTCACCGCGGTCGATGCCGTGGACGAGGTAGAGGGGGGCGTCGGGCACGGCGACGCCGTCGATCGGCGCGAAGTCGTCGAGGTCGGTGAGGTCGACGACGACGAACCCGCCCTGGTCGCCGCGGCGCAGCAGCGGGGCCAGGCGGGTGGGCCCGACCAGGTCCGGGTGGACGACGACGAGCGCGTCGATGTACGGCGCCCCGGTGGTGACCAGCGGGGCGCCGTACGCCCGGAAGGTGTCGTCGGGAACGCCGGCGAGCGCGGGGACATCGAGGGCGACCAGTCGCTCGACCTGGTCCTCGACGGTGGGCAGGACGGGGGGCACGACGGTGGTGGTGGGGCTGGTGACAGACGGGGCGGTGGGCACGGGCGCTCCTTCGGTCGGTCGGCCAGTGCTCAACGCGGTCGACGCCGTCGTCGTTCCCAGCGTCCGGACTCAGGCGTCCGCGCTGAGGGTCGACAGGTCCTCCGACGTGGGCACGTGGATCCACCCCTCGCGCAGCGCCTGCTCCTTCTGCAGACTTTCTGGCCGTGTCGTGCGACCTGTCGCGGCCGCGCGAGCCACGAGAGCGCAGATCACGGCGTCCATGACGTGATCCGAGGTGACAGCAATGTCCTCGTGGCCGCCCCAGTCGAGCGAGAGGGCATCGTTCAGCCCATTGACGATGTGACGCCTGGCGTCGACGGCCTTCGGCCCTTTGTAGCCGGTCCCGGGGAGCTGCCACTTCTTCAGGGCGGCGGCGGGGTAGACCTCGACGACGACGTCCGACCCGTCACGACGGACGGCAGGGCGGCGCCGGGAGAGCACTGATGCCAACCTCAGCGTGGGGTGGGCGATGCGATCGGCCGACACGCTCAGCGGCGTCCCCAGCTGAGCCTTCACGATCTCCATGTCGGTCTCGCGAAGAGTCAGCGTGCGTCGCCACTTCTCCGGCTCGACCTCGGGGCGCCTCAGCTGCTGTTCGCGATGCGCGACCACGAAGTCGACGAATGCATCAGGCCAGCCCAGCGGACAGTCGACGCCGATCTTGTCGACGTCGCGGTCCAACCAGGCGGCCAGTTCCTCGTCGCCTGTCCGCGAACAGACCTCGATGACCCGCACACCTCCGTCCAGCCACAGGAGCTGGGCAGCGGCCGTGTTCTTGGGGTCGGCCGCCATGTCGATCCCGATCGTCTCCATGCAGACATCGTGCAGCGCGACGTGCGCGAACGCAGGCCACTGGCTGGCGCGCTGCACTCGGGTCGACCGGCTGTCAATGGGGCTCGCGAACGCCAGACCCACGCTCACAAAGTCTCCCGGAGGGGACCATTGACAGCCGAGCGGTCCGGGCGAACAGGCAGTGGCGCCCGCACGACGCCCCGCCCAGCACGCGGCGCCGTACGGGCAGGGCCTACCGCCTGTCGGTGCGTCCGGCGCACCCAGGCCCGGGTCGGCCGGCTGTCAAATGGGGCTCACGAGGGGCGACCCCACGCTCACGGAGCCTCCCGGGAGGGGCGATTGACAGCCGGGCGGCACGGACCAACAGGCGGTGACGCCCGTACGACGCCCCGCTGAGCACGGGGCGTCGTACGGGCAGGACCTACTGCATGTCGGTGCGTCCGCATCGTCGAGGCACCGGTGCCTCGACGGTGCGGACGTCAGGACTTGCCGGCGAGGGCGAGCCAGGTGTCGACGACGGTGTCGGGGTTGAGGGACATCGTGTCGATGTGGCGCTCCATGAGCCACGCCGCGAGGTCGGGGTGGTCGCTGGGGCCCTGGCCGCAGATGCCGACGTACTTGCCCTGCTTCTTGCACGCGGCGATGGCGAGCTCGAGCATGTGCTGCACCGCGGGGTCGCGCTCGTCGAAGCCGGCGGCGACGAGGCCGGAGTCGCGGTCGAGGCCGAGGGTCAGCTGGGTCATGTCGTTGGACCCGATGGAGAACCCGTCGAAGTGCTCGAGGAACTTCTCGGCGATGACGGCGTTGCTCGGGACCTCGCACATCATGACGACCTGCAGGCCGTTCTCGCCCCGCTTAAGCCCGTGCTCGGCGAGCAGCGCGATGACACCCTCGGCCTCGGCGAGCGTGCGGACGAAGGGGATCATCACCTTGACGTTGGTCAGGCCCATCGTGTCGCGCACGTGGCGCAGCGCCTCGGCCTCCATGGCGAAGCACTCGGCGAAGTCCGGCGAGAGGTACCGCGAGGCGCCGCGGTAGCCGATCATCGGGTTCTCCTCGTGCGGCTCGTAGCGCGGGCCGCCGACGAGGTTGGCGTACTCGTTCGATTTGAAGTCGCTCATCCGCACGATGACCGGCTTGGGGTGGAACGCCGCCGCGATCATCCCGACGCCCTCCGCGACGCGCTGGACGAAGAACTCGCGCGGCCCGGGGTAGGCCGCGACGGCCTCGTCGATCTGCGCGGCGAGGTCGGCGTCGTCGCCGGCGAGCGTCCCGGCGGCGTGGTCGAGCAGCGCCTTGGGGTGGATGCCGATCTGACGGTTGATGACGAACTCGAGCCGCGCGAGGCCGACGCCGTCGTTGGGCAGCATCGCGAAGGAGAAGGCCTGGTCGGGGGTGCCGACGTTCATCATGATGCCGACGTCGAGCTGCGGCATCGTGCCGAGGTCGGTGGTCTCGACGCGGACGTCGAGCAGGCCGTCGTACACGAAGCCGGTGTCGCCCTCGGTGCACGAGACGGTGACCTCGTGCCCGTCGGCGAGGTCCTTGGTCGCCGAGCCGGTCCCGACGACGGCGGGGATGCCGAGCTCGCGCGCGATGATCGCCGCGTGGCAGGTGCGGCCGCCGCGGTTGGTGACGATCGCGCTGGCGCGCTTCATGATCGGCTCCCAGTCGGGGTCGGTCATGTCGGCGACGAGGACCTCGCCCTCGTGGAAGTCGCGCATCTGCTCCGACGACTGCAGCACCCGTACGGCGCCCTGCCCGGCCTTCTGCCCGATGGCGCGGCCCTCGACGAGGATGCTCCGCTCGGCCTGCTTGCCGCCGATGCTGTAGCGCTCCTGGGCCGTGCCCTTGCGCGACTGCACCGTCTCCGGGCGGGCCTGGAGGACGTAGAGCTCGCCGTCGACGCCGTCCTTGCCCCACTCGATGTCCATCGGGCGGCCGTAGTGCTCCTCGATGGTGACCGCGAGCCGAGCCAGGGCCTCGACCTCGTCGTCGGTGAGCGAGAACAGGCGACGGTCGGCCTCGTCGACGTCGACGAACTCCGTGGTCCTCCCGACCGACGGGTCGTCGGTGAAGATCATCTTCGTCGCCTTCGCGCCGAGGCCGCGCTTGAGGACGGCGGGCGTGCCGTTCTTCAGGCCCGGCTTCCACACGTAGAACTCGTCGGGGTTGACCGCGCCCTGCACCACGGCCTCGCCGAGCCCGTACGACGACGTGACGAAGACGGCGTCGCGGAAGCCCGACTCGGTGTCCATCGTGAACATCACGCCGGAGGCGCCGACGTCGGAGCGCACCATCTTCTGCACGCCGGCCGAGAGGGCGACGGCGTCGTGGTCGAAGCCGTGGTGCACGCGGTAGGCGATGGCCCGGTCGTTGTAGAGCGAGGCGAAGACCTCGTGGATCGCGCGGAGCACCCCGTCGATGCCGCGGATGTTGAGGAAGGTCTCCTGCTGCCCGGCGAAGGACGCGTCGGGCAGGTCCTCGGCGGTGGCGCTGGAGCGGACCGCGAACGACGCCTCGTCCCCGGACTCGCCGGCGAGCTTCTCGTAGGCCTCACGCACCTCCTGCTCGAGCGCCGGCTGCAGCGGCTGCTCGACGATGGCGGCGCGCACGGCCTTGCCGACTCGGGCCAACTCGTCGACGTCGTCCGTGTCGAGGCCGCGCATCAGCTCGGTGATGCGACCCGACAAGCCTTCCTGGGAGACGAAATCGCGGAACGCGGACGCCGTGGTGGCGAACCCGTCGGGCACGCGGACCCCGGCCTCGGCGAGGTTGCTGATCATCTCGCCGAGGGAGGAGTTCTTGCCGCCCACCTCCTCGAGGTCCGCCATGCCGAGGGACGAGAACCAGCGGACGTTGTCGCCGGAGGACGGTGCGCTCATGAGGGACTCCTGTTCGAGGTGCCTTGCGAGGGGTGGCTCTGACGGCTCCGGGACCGCAGGGTGTGGAGGATGGTGGTGGCCATCTCCTCGACCGAGCGGGTGGTGGAGTTGACGACGGGCACACCGTGCGCCCGGTACATGGCCTCGGCGCGGCGCAGCTCGTACTGCGCCTGCTCGAGGGACGCGTAGCGCGAGCCGGGGCGGCGCTGGTTGCGCACCTCCGACAGCCGCGCGGGCGTGGACAGCATGCCGACGACCCGGTCCCCCAGGTGCCGGATCGGCGCCGGCAGGTCGGTGGTCTCGAGGTCCTCCTCGACGAGCGGGTAGTTGGCGACGAACATGCCGTGCTGCAGCGCGAGGTACATGCTCGTCGGCGTCTTCCCGCACCGCGACGGGGCGATGAGGACGATGTCGGCCTTGCTGATGTTGCGCACGCTCTGGCCGTCGTCGTGCTCGATCGTGTACTCGACCGCCGCCATCCGCGCGTTGTAGCGCTGGACGTCACCGACGCCGTGCAGCCGGGCCGCGATCCGTGCCGCCGGCTTGCCGAGGATCGCCTCGACCCGGCTGCTGTGCAGCTCGAAGAAGTCGATCATCGGGCACCGGGTGCGGTGCAGGACCTCGCGGATCTCGTCGGTCGCGGCGGTCGTGAAGGCGATGGGGGTCGTCGGGCCGTCGGCGGCCTCGTCGAGGATCGCGACGACGCGCTCGGCCTCCTCGACCGTCGTAATGAACGGGATGAGCTGCCGCTCGAAGCGCAGGTCCGGGAACTGGATGAGCATGGCGTTGCCCATCGTCTCGGCGCTGATCCCGGTGCTGTCCGACAGGAAGAACACGGGGGTCACGGCGGCGTCGTCGCTCACGCTCGCATCCTGCCCCGGCCAGGGGGTGCCGTCCACCGCCCGCCGTCTCGGGGTGAGACGTGACTCTCACCACCGTCTCACCCCTCGACGCCCGGTGCTCAGCCCTCGGGCGTGGTGGCGGGCTCCCACAGCTCGACGGGATTCCCCTCCGGGTCGTGGATCCGCGCGAAGCGGCCGACCTCCGGCCCGTCCCACGCAGGGTCGGTGACGACGTCCACCCCGGCCGCGGTCAGGGAGGCGACGAGGGCGTCCAGTCCCTCGACCCGGAGGTTGAGCATCCAGGGGCGGTCGGCGGGGAGCTGGTCGCTGCCCGCGGGGAAGGCGGCGAAGACGCTGGGGCCGGCACTCGTCTCCCACGTGCCGTACTCGCCAGTCCCGACCCCGAGGTGACGGGCGTACCAGGCGCTGAGGGCTGCGGGGTCCTGGGCGCGGAAGAAGAATCCGCCGATGCCGGTCACCGTCATGGCCGTCCTCCTCGGCCGGTCACGCCAGCAGCCCGCGGACGGCGTTCACCGCGGCAGGGTCCGGGTCGCCGTGCGCGACGAGCCAGTCGAGGACCGCGGCCGCCGACTCGAGGGTGCGGCCGTAGCCCTGGGTCATCCGGGCGACGGAGCGGGCCAGGGCGGGCCGGGACTCCTCTAGTCTCCGGGTTCCCTCGAACGGGTCGGGCAGGACCCAACCCGGCTCGTCGGGGTCGGGCTGAAGGCGGGCCACGGCGAGGACGTGGTCGACGGCGAAGACCTGGACGAAGCGCATCGCCGTCAGGCGCTCGCCGCGCAGGTCACGGTGCAGTCCCACGATGAGGTTTCCCAGGGCCTCGTCGACGTGGAAGGCGACGGTGTCCGCCGCGGTCGGGATGTTCCGCGCCTGCTCGGGAGCGGGGTAGCCGTCCCGGCGCCAGACGACCCGTGCGCCGGCGTACGACATCGTCGGCAGCTCGTCGGCGGTGAAGACGGCGTACTCGAGGAACAGTCCGTCGGGGAGGAGGGCCTTGCGACCGTGGCGGGAGTTGACGTAGCTCCACACGACCTCGCCGCCGAACCCCTCCAGCCAGCCGACGCCGGCGATGAGCCGGTCCTGTGCTGCCTCGTCGGCCGTGACGACGAAGAAGTCGATGTCGGAGTGGTCGTCGAACCGCTCGGTCTCGGTGCCGGCGCTGCCGACCCCGAGGACGGCGACGACCCCGTCGTCGTGGGCGAGGTGCTCGGCGAGCCGGTCGAGCCGCAGGAGGGTGGGGTGCACCTTCCGAAGGCTACGGTCGTCGGCATGGGTGTGCACTGGGTGGCGGCCGACCTGCCCGCCGACGACCTCGCGTCCTCGGCCGCGTTCTTCGAGGGCGTCCTCGGCATGCGCGAGGAGAGCCTGGGGCTGGACTGGGTCACCCGCTTCGTCGGCGAGGACGGCGAACGCCTGCAGGTCGTCGTCGCCGACGCCACCGCCACGGTGCGCCCGGACCTGTCGGTCAAGGTCGACGACGTCGAGCAGGCGTACGACGCCGCCCGCGCCGCCGGGCTGGAGATCCTCCACCCGCTCACGACCGAGCCGTGGGGCGTGCGCCGCTTCTTCGTCCGCGCGCCCGGCGGCGCCGTCGTCAACGTGCAGCAGTGGGAGGGCCACGCCTGAGGATCAGCCTGCGGTGCGCCACACCGAGACGTGGCTCGTGCTCTCGCCGGTGTACGGCGCCCCGGCGAAGTCCGCCGTCCGCCGCTCCAGCGTCAGGCCGGCGAGCGCGGCCATGAGGTCGAGCTCGGCGGGCCAGACGTAGCGGAAGTTGCTCGTGCCGTAGCGGAAGCGACCGTCGGTCTCGCGGGTGTAGTGGTGCGACGTGCCCTGCTGGGTGACGACGTCGTACGTGTCGAACCCGAGGTGCTCGTCGCCGACGTCGAAGGGGACGGCCTCCTGGCCGGGCGGCAGCTTCCGCAGCGGCGGCAGCCACAGCTCGACGACGAAGCGGCCTCCGGGTCGCAGGTGGCGGGCGGCGTTGGCGAAGCAGGCGACCTGCTCGGCCTGGGTGCGCAGGTTCCCGATGGTGTTGAAGACGAGGTAGACGAGCGAGAACGTGCCGCACCCAGGCGCCGTCGCGGTCGCCATGTCGCCGACGACGACGGGCAGGTCGGGGCGCTTCTCGTGCAGGCGGTCGATCATCGGCGCCGACAGCTCGATGCCGCTGACGGCGAGACCGCGCTCGGCGAGCGGGATCGCGACCCGACCCGTGTCCACCGCGAGCTCGAGGACCGACCCGCCCTCGGCCAGCCCCTCGAGCAGGTCGAGGGTGGGGCCAAGGGCCTGCGGCGTCGAGAGGTCGGCGCACGCGTCGTCGTACGTGCGCGCGTCCTCCTCGTCCCACAGGTCGCTGCTCGGGGCGGGCGGGGTGGTCACCGGACCCTCCCCCGCGGCGACCCGCGCGACGAGCGCCTCCAGCCGCTCGAGGTCGGCGGCGACGAGGACCGCGTCGGCGGCGACCTCCGCCTCGGGCCGCCCGAGCGGGCGGAGGGTGAAGACGAGCTCGGCGCCGTCGGGGTGCGGCAGCACCCGCAGCGGGTTGGCGACGACGGTCCCGTCGGGGAGGGTGACGTCGTGGTCGAGGACGCCGTACGCGTTGAGCGGCGCGAAGCGCACCTGCACCCGGCCCATCGGCGAGTCGAGGACGAGCCGGTCGCCGTCGCGCGTGAGGTCGCCCTCGGCGAGCCCGTGCGCCCAGTGCGGGAGCAGGTCGAGGTCGCGGGCGACGCCGTACACCTCCCCCGCGGTGCGGCCGGGCAGGACGCGGCTGACGTGGGTGCTGGTCACCCGCCCACTGTGCCGGTGACCGGGATCGGGCGCTCGCGCTTTTCCCGGCGGGCGGTGCGCGCTGCGAGCACCCGCGGGCCCACCACGACGACGGCGACCCCGACCAGCAGCAGCGCCCCACCGACGAACGACGCCGCGACCGGACGCTCGTCGAGGACGAGCCAGCCGGCGAAGAGCCCGACGACGGGGACGAGCAGCGTGAACGGCGCGACGCTCGCGGCGGGGTAGCGCCCGAGGAGGCCGTTCCAGATCGTGTAGCCGACGAGCGAGGCGAGCACGACGGTGTAGGCGGTCGAGAGGACGGCGGCGAGACCGACGTGGGTGAGCGCCGTGCCGATCGCCGCCGGCCCGTCGAGCAGGAGCGACAGCGCGAGCAGCGGGACGGGGACGAAGACGCTCCCCCACACGGTGAGCCCGAGGCCGGAGGCGCCGGCGCAGCGGCGGGCGGCGACGTTGCCGGCGCCCCAGCAGGCCGCGGCCCCGAGGCAGAGGAGCAGGCCGGTCAGCGGGGTGGCGCCCGAGCGGCCGAGGGCGACGACGACGAGGCCGACGAGCGCGACGACGAGACCGCCGACCTGGACCGGGCGCGGCTTCTCGCGCAGCACGAGCGCGGCGATGACGACGGTGAAGAGGGCCTGGGCCTGCAGGACCAGCGAGGCCAGGCCCGAGGCGAGACCGGCCGCGAGCGCCGAGTAGAGGAACCCGAACTGCCCGGCCGACATCAGCAGCCCGACGGCGGCGAGGTCGCGCCAGCGGATGGCCGGGCGCTTGACGAAGGGCAGCGCGAGGCAGACGGCGGCGAAGCGGATCGCCGCGAAGAGCAGCGGCGGCATCCCGGGCAGGCCCTCGTGGATGACGACGAAGTTGACGCCCCAGATGAGGACGACCAGGAGCGCGAGACCGACGTGTCGAGGAGCCACCCGACGATGACACCGTACGGCGGCCCGTCAGTCCAGCGACATCTTCTCGGTGAGATTCGGTAGCGTGGCTACATGGTCGATGTCGGGGCGCTGCGCTCGCTCGTCACCCTGGAGTCCACCGGCACCGTCGCCGCGACCGCCGACTCCCTCGGCTTCACCCCGTCGGCCGTCTCGCAGCAGCTGCGCCGGCTCGAGCGCGAGCTCGGGGTGGAGCTGACCGAGCGGGTCGGGCGCGGCGTCGTCCTCACCGAGGCCGGCCGGCTCGCGGCCGCGCGGGCGCACGCCCTGCTCGATGACCTCGACTCCTTCCGCGCCGACGTCGGCACGGTCCACCGGCTGCAGGGGCGGGTGTCGCTGGCGACGTTCTCCACCGGCGAGCGGGCCATCGTCGCGCCGGCGACGGCGCGGCTGCGGGAGAGCGCGCCGGACCTCGAGCTGCACGTCATCGAGCGCGACCCGCCCCAGGCCACCGAGGCCCTCGAGCGCGGCGAGGTCGACCTCGCGCTGCTCCACTCGTGGGTCGGGCTGCCCGCCCACCTGCCGCCGCAGGTCTCGACCCGGCTCGTCGGGGAGGACGTCGCCGACGTCGTCCTCCCGGCCGGCCACCCACTCGCCGCCCGTTCGTCGGTCACCCCGGCCGACCTCGCCGACGAGATCTGGTCCTCGGTCCACACCGGGTCGGTCTGCCACCAGTGGCTGCTGCAGATGTTCGCCCGGCTCGGCCGGGCACCGGTCGCCCGCTACTGGTCGAGCGAGTTCGCCTCGCAGATCGCGTACGTCGCCGCTGGGTCGGCGGTCGCGCTCATCCCCCGGCTCGGGCGGGGGCCGCTGCCGGACGGGGTGGTCGCGGTCCCGGTCGAGGAGCCGGTGCCGCGCCGGCCCGTGGTCCTCGCGTGGCGCACGGCCCGCGAGCGCGACCCCCTGCTGCGGCACCTGCGGGCGACGCTCGCCGAGGTGGGCGAGGAGGTCCTCGGCCCGCGCTGACTCAGCGGCGGCGCAGCAGCAGGACGCCGTCCTTGACCGGGAAGACGCTTCCCGAGCCGCGCGGGTCGGACGCCTCGCGGCGTCGGACCTCGGCGGTCACGACCTCCCACGCGTCGAGGTCGAGGCCGAGCTGCGGGAGCTCGACCGACGGCGGGGGCATCTCCGGGATCTCGAGGCGCTCCCCGTCCTCACCGGCGCCGGTCCACGGCGGCATGTCGTCCGCGCTCTCGAAGACGTGCGTGACGAGCAGCAGGTGCCCGCCCGGGCGGACCCAGCCGGCGGCCCGACGCACGATGGCACCACGCTCCAGAGCGACCGGCGAGTGCAGGAATGACGCGGTGACGAGGTCGACCTCCTCGCCCGGACCGTCCCAGGTGGCGAGGTCGTGGGCCACCCAGGTCGTGCGGTCGGCGACGCCGCGGTCCTGCGCGCCGGCGGCCCCGCGGGCGACCGCGGTCGGCGAGAGGTCGACGGCCGTGACCCGCCAGCCCTGCTCGGCCAGCCAGACCGCGTCGCCCCCCTCGCCGCAGCCGAGGTCGACCGCAGTGCCGCCGTCGGGCCGGGGCAGGGTCGCGACGACGTCGGCGGTCGTCGCGTTGACCCGGCCGGACCAGACCTTCTCGGAGCCGGCGTACCGGTCCTCCCAGAAGGTCGCCGGGTCGGTGTCCGGGTCGACCGCGGGCGGCGCCGGGTGGTCGTGCCGGTCGGGGTGCTCGTGCGCGTGGTGGGCCATGCCACCAGGGTGACGGCGGATCGCCGTACGGGCACCAGGTCTTGCGGTTCTGGCAAGAACCGCGAATCGGATTCGGCCTGCTCGGCTCGGGTCATGACCCGAGCCGAGTCGACCGAATCCGATTCGGGTGGACTCAGGCCAGGCGCTGGGCGAGCGAGACGACCACGCCCTCGGGGCCGCGGACGTAGGCCATCCGCCAGGTGCCCTCGTACTCGCCGATGCCGCCGACGAGGCCGTAGCCGTCGGTGGCGAGCTGCTCGACGAGGGCAGGCACGTCGTCGACCTCGAAGGCGACGTTGCGCAGCCCGACGTGGTTGGCCATCGCGTCGGGCTGACCGGGCAGCAGGTCGGGGTGGTGGAAGGTCGACAGCTCGAGGCAGGTGTCGCCGCCCGGGGCGCGGAGCATGACGATCTCGGCGCGCGAGCCGGGGATGCCGGTGACGACGTCGATGAACTCGCCCTCGATCGGCTGCGGGCCACCGACGTGCTCGAGCCCGAGGCGGAGGAAGAAGTCGACGGCGCGCGGCAGGTCCGCGACGGTGATCCCGACGTGGTCGAAGCGGCGGATGGCGGTCATCCCCCTACGACACCACGGCGCCGTACGGAGCGGTGGCTCCCGTACGGCGCCGCGCCGAGCGGTCCGCGCTCAGTGCTCGTCCGTGGAGCGCGAGTCGGTGAGGGTGAGCGCGCCGTACCCGGCGACGAGGCCGACGAGGACGGCCAGGACGGCGTACGTCACGCGCTCGCCGTGGAAGAACGACGCGACGAGCGCGGCGCTCCAGGTGCCGACGGGCAGGACCTGGGTGACGAGGACGGCGAGGAGCGTGCCGACGACGGCGGTGCCGACGCTGGTGCCGACCTCCTGGGCGGTGTCGTTGAGGGCGGTGCCGAGGGAGGTGCGGTTGGCCGGCATCGCGTCGACGAGCGCGACCGCGCAGGTCGTCATGACGACCCGCAGCCCCGCGGTCATCGCGACCATGCCGACGGCGATGGCGACGTACCCGTGGTCGACGGCCCACGCCAGCTCGGCGAGGCCGCCGGCCAGGAGGCCCGCGCCGACGAGGCAGGCCACCCGGTGGCCGAACCGGCCGACGAGCGTCTCGGCCAAGGGGGTGAAGACGAGCATCGAGGCGATGAACGGCAGGTTGGCCAGCCCGGCGCGGACCGGGCTCCAGCCGTAGGCGTACTGGAAGTGCAGGATCAGGCCGAACATCACGGCTGCGAGGGCGATCGACGTGCCGACCTGGGCGATGACGGCGCCGCGGACGGTCCCGGAGGTGAACACGCCGAGGTCGAGCATCGGCTGGTCGGTGCGGCGCTCGTGCCGCACGAAGGCGAGCCCGGCGAGGACGGCCCCGAGCGCCGACAGCCAGGTGACAGGCGCGCCCCAGCCGTGGTCGACGCCGCTCGTCGCGGTCCAGCACGCAAGGCCGATGGTGGCGATCGAGAGCAGCGCGCCGGGCAGGTCGAGCCGGTCGCTCGTCAGGCCGTCCGGGTCGTCGGCGGCGACCCCGAGCCGGACGCCGACGACGGCGAGCAGCGCGATGGGCGCGTTGACGAGCAGCAGCCACTGCCAGCCGACGTGGGCGAGCGCGGTGCCGCCGAGGAGCGGGCCGAGGACGAAGCCGCTCATGCCGACGACGATCATCACGGTCATCGCCCGCATCCGCAGGGCCTGGTCCTCGAAGAGCCGGAAGACGAGCGAGTTGGTGATCGGCGCCATCATCGCGGCGGCGACGCCGAGGGCCGCGCGCAGCGCGATGAGCTCGCCGGTGGAGCGGACGGCGACGACGGCGAGGCTCAGCGTGCCGAAGACCGCGAGCCCGACGAGCAGCACCCGGCGGCGGCCGAGCCGGTCGGCGGCGGAGCCGGCGGTGAGCAGCAGCCCGCCGAAGGTCAGCGAGTAGGCGCCGGTGACCCACTGCAGCGCCGTCGTGCCGCCGCCGAGGTCCCGGCCGATGGTCGGCAGCGCGATGGACAGCAGCGTGTTGTCGACCATCTCGACGAAGAAGGCCAGGCAGAGGGCGGCGAGCGGGACCCACGCGGCGCGCAGGGACGAGTAGGTGCGGGGCGGCGACGGGGCGGCCGGTGCGCCGGTGGTGGTGGCGGTGGTCGTCATGGCGGGACCTCCTTCGGGTATCGAACGTCGTTCGACTATCGAACGCCGTTCGAAATATAGAACGGCGTTCGGTCTACGCGCAAGCGTCTGGTGGAATGGGGTCGTGCCCACCCCCCGTCGCCGTTCCGAGCCCGCGCCCTCCCGCGCCGGTCGTGGCGCCGGGCGGGGCGCCGTACGGCGTCGTGCGTCGCACTCGCTGGAGGCGGTCGTCGAGGCGACCGTCGCGATCCTCGACGAGGAGGGGGAGGCGGCCCTGACCTTCCGCTCGCTGGCGGCACGGCTGGGCGGCGGCGTCGGGAGCATCTACTGGTACGTCTCGAGCAAGGACGAGCTGCTCGACCGGGCCTCCGACCACGTCCTCGCCGGGGTGCTCGAGCGACCGGACACCCACGTCGACGGGGACGACCCGCTCGCCGACCTGCGCGCCCTGGCCATCGTCCTGTTCGACGTCGTCGCCGAGCGGCACTGGCTGGCGGCGTACTTCATGCGCAACACGGCCGCCCAGCCCAACGCGCTGCGCGTCTTCGAGCGGATGGGCCAGCACGTGATGCGGCTCGGACTCGGCCCGAAGCGGACCTTCGACGCGGTGTCGGCCGTCCTCGGCTTCGTCATCGGCACGGGCGCCGACCTCGCGACCCAGCCGCCCCCCGAGGTGCTCGACGGCTCGCTGGACCGGGACCAGTTCATGCACCGGGTGGTCGAGGAGTGGGAGGCGCTGGACCCGGGCGAGTTCCCGTTCCTGCACTCGATCCTGCCGGTCTTCGCCGAGCACGACGACCGGGAGCAGTTCGTCGCGGGGCTGGACCTTCTGCTCGCCGGGCTGCGGCAGCAGGCGGGCTGAGACGCCGCCGTACGGCGCCTGGCGGGGTCAATCTCCGAGAAGGGCCAGCGGGACGACCGCGACTCCGTCGCGACGCCGGTAGGCCGTCGCCCCAGTGGTGAGCACGACGCAGTCGACGACGTCCGGGTGCTGGTCCCTCAGCCACCGCAGGTGGCGGACGTCGTGGTCCGCGACCGTCGCTGAGAGCTTGACCTCGATCGCGACGACCTGGCCGTCAGGGCCCTCCACCACCATGTCGATCTCGTGATCGCCGTTGCCCGTCCGTAGATGCCCGACGCGGCTCTCTGCTGACTGGGCCGCGACCCGCACCGACAAGGTGGCGAGGGACTCGAACAACGGCCCGGCCATCGCGGCACCGCGCGGGGCAGTGAGGGACTCGGCCGAGAGGCCGAGCAGCCGGGCTGCGAGGGCGGGGTCGGCGAGCTGGTGCTTGGGTGCCTGCTGCAGCCGGGCGAGGCCTCCCCGGCGCGGACTCCATCCGGGGACGGGGTCGAGCAACCACAGGGAGGTGAGGTGGTCCCGGTAGGCGATGGTGGTCGTCTTGGCCGGCTGCGCACCGTCACCGGCCGTGGTGGCGTCCAGCAGTCGGGAGTACGACGCGGTGGTCGATGACGCGGCCGCGTAGGCCTGCAGCCACCGGCGGAGCGTCTCTGGTCGACGGACTGCGAAGCCGTGGTCGGGCAGGTCACGGTCGACGACCCGCTGGAGGTACGAGTCCAACAGCGACCTCCGCAGTCTCGGTGGGGCGCTCCGGATGGCAGGGAAGCCGCTCTCCTCGACCGCTGTCAGGTAGTCCGCCAGACGGAGCTCGGTCGTGCCCTCGACGAGCGCCGATCCGGCGAGCAGCGCGGCCAGGGACACCGTCGGGGTCGCGCGACGACGCTCGTGCAGGGCCATGGGCCGCATTCGCAACGAGAGCACCCGCCCTGCGCCGCTGTGGGTGTCTGTCCCGGCAACCGGGGTCGCGCTCCCGGTCAGCAGGTAGCGGCCGGGTGGTGCACCGGCATCGACGTGGCGCCGGACGACGTCCCACACCGGCGGCAGCCGCTGCCACTCGTCGACGAGGACCGGGCCCTCACTCTGAGTGATGAGTCGGGGGTCCGCCTCCAGCACGCCACGCTCCGACGGGTCGTCCAGCGACCACACGCGCCGAGCCCGCCGCAGTGCGGTCGCGGTCTTCCCCACGCCTTTGGGACCGTCGAGGGCGATGGCCGGCGCGAGCGGACACAGTTCGTCGAGTTCCCGGTCGACGCTGCGACGCCAGTACTCCACAGTGTCACACTACTTTGAACAGGTCATCTACGCTACCTTTAGCAGGTTTTCCACACGACCATCAGCCGCTTTGCTTGTGGCTGCCGCACGTCCGACGAGGAGGGTGCGATCATTCGCGATCCGTTCACGCACCCTCGGCGACCTGCTTGAGCTGCCGCAGCCCGCGCTCGAGGTCAGGCCCGAGCAGCGAGTCCATGCTCTTGACCTTGGCGAACAGGCCCGCGATGGTGCCGAGCTCGCCGACCAGCCGCCAGACGACCTCGGTGCCGCCGTCCTCACGCGGGGTGAGGTGCAGCTCGACCCTGCTGCGCGACGGGAAGGGGCGGGTGAAGGCGAGCGCGACGTCGACCCGGTGCGGGGTGTCACCGGTGATGTCCATCGTCCCCGCGCCGGCCTTGCGGTTGCCCTCCCAGGCGTAGTGCGCGCCGACGCCTGAGGAGGGATCGGAGTAGGTGCGGCGCAGGTTGTCGTCGAGCCCCTCCCACGGCGACCAGCGCTGCCACTGGCGGAAGTCCGCGACGAAGGGGTGCAGCCGGTCCGGGGTCGCGGTGGTCGTCGTCCGGCGCTCGACGGTGTAGGGCGTGGCCATCCGCCCAGTGTGGCGGTGGCGAGGGTCGGCGTGGTCGGCTCGACGACCACCAGTCCGAGTCCGGTTCGTGCCGCCGCAGCGGGGACGAACCGGACTCGACGTCGTCGGCAGGACCAGGTGGACCCTCCCGTCGCGGGACGGCTTACCGTCGAGATCATGAGCACCTTCCCGTCGTCGACGCCGGCCCTCGACCCGACCGGCTCCCCCGAGGTCGACGCCTGCCTGCGGGGTCTGACCCACCCGGACAAGGACGTGCGCCAGCGGGCGGCGCTAGCATCGGGCACCCTCGGCGACCCGGCGGCGGCCCCGGGTGTCGTCACCCGGCTGCGCGACGAGCCCGACGACTTCGTCCGCGAGTCGCTCACCTGGGCCACGACGCGGATGCCCGAGGCGGCCCGGCCGCTCGTCGAGGACCTCGTCCGCTCCGGCGACCCGGTCGTGCGACTGCGCGCCTTCCACGCCCTGGGCAAGATCGGCTCGTCGGCGAGCGTGCCGGTGCTCGCCGAGCACACCGGCGACCCGGACCCGCGCGTCGCAGCGAAGGCCCGCTCCTCGCTCGCGCGGATCGGCGACCCCGCGTCGGTCGGCCTGCTCACCCGCCACCTCGCGCAGGGGTCGGACGCCGAGCAGGGTCAGCTGACCCTCGACCTCGCGTCGTACGGCGAGGCGGCGGTGCCCGAGCTGGTGCGGGTGCTGGCCGACGCCTCTCCTGTACGGCGCCGCCACGCCGCCGACGTCCTCGGGCACCTCGGTGAACCGGCCGCCGCCGCGGCTCCGGCGCTCGTCGGGCTGCTGTCCGACGAGGACGACGAGGTCCGGGTCGCCGCCGGTACGGCGCTGTTCGAGCTGGGCCCGGTCGGGCGGGAGGCCCTGGCGGGGTACGACGGGCCGGACGCGCGCGTGGGAGCGCTCGCCCGTCGAGCGGCCGAGACGGCCGAGTAGCCGGTCAGTCCGCGGCCGGCGGCGTGCGGATCATCCACCGGCCGGGCTCGGGCAACGGGGTGAAGCCGACCTTGGCGTAGACGCCGTGCGCGTCGAACGTCGACAGCACCACGCGTCCGAGTCCCATCGGCTCGAGCGCGTCCAGGGCGGACCGGACGAGCAGGCCACCGACCCCGCGGCCGCGGTGGGCCGGGTCGACGTAGACGTCGCAGAGCCAGCCGAACGTGGCCCGGTCGGTGACGACGCGTGCGTACGCGCACAGGGCGCCGGCCCGGTCGAGGACGCCGACGTTGAGGCTGTTCCGCGCGGCGGTCTCCACCGTCTCGCGGGACCGCCCGAGCGCCCAGTAGGCGTCGGTCGACAGCCAGCGGTGGACGACGTCGAGGTCGATGCGGTCCAGGTCGGTGGTGACGCCGTACGGCGTCGTGTCGTCCGGCACGCTCAGCAGGTTAGCTCGACAAGCGTGCACTCCTGAGCCACCCTCAGGATAACTTTACGGAAGAACGTTATCTTAGGCCGAGGATGGACGTCCGGTAAAAAATCGGGTCTGACGCCAGTTCGCTCGAGCGCGATATTGTCGAGCAAGTTGGAGTGGGCCTTGCTAATAAGCTGCAGAACTACTGTTGGCCACCGCGCTGGCCCAGCGCACGACCTCCAAGAGCAGCCGCTCCAATCGCTACTATTCCGCCTGCAACTGAAACGACTCTTCCCAAGGTGCTATCGAGAAAGCGCTTGTTTTCGCTGTCCTTTTCAAACTGCCTACGACCCGTTTCCTGAATCTGTTCCACGATCCACTTGCGCTGATCCCACGTCATGTCGTCTCTATCGAGCTCCGTCATCAGCATAGAACGAATCTCTCGGTATGCGTCATGAACGTGCAGACTGCTTTCATTATTGGCTTCAATCGTGGAATCATGAGCATTCCCGAGAGCGTCAATCGCACCAGCAGCAAAGTCTTTGAAACTTGGAAACTGCTCAATGACCTTAAGTGCGACGTCAGTCTGCATGTCCGGCATCATTGCCATGAAACGAAGCATTTTGTCCTTTGACAACTCACGCCAGTTGTCGATGCCTAGCTGTCGTCGGATCTCAAGATCGCTGGTGTAGTCCATGCCCGCCCGCCCGTATCCCGATGATCCATGAACCATACTCCGAGATAGTGCGCTCCTGTCGCCCGATATGTGTGTCGGCCGAAGTGGCTCAGTCGCTGACGTGGGGACGCTGTCCACATGTGCACCCGGCTGGGCCTACGAACAGAGGCCACGCTAGCCAAGCGAACGGAGTTCATCTGGTTCTGTGCGCGGGTGGCGCGCACCCCGCCTCCTGCCCTGCATCCCTTCGCTCAACCGTTCGAGTCCCATCGTCAGTCAATTTGGGTGGACCAAGACGTGCGCATTCGCCGGACGTGGAGCTCGTCAGAAGTTGGTCGCCATGTCCTTGAACCGCGAGTAGTGACCTTGGAAGGCGACGACGATTGTGTCGGTGGGGCCGTTGCGGTGCTTGGCCACGATGAGGTCGGCCTCGCCAGCGCGCTCCGACTCCTTCTCGTAGGCCTCATCACGGTGCAAAAGGATCACCATGTCCGCATCCTGCTCGATACTGCCCGATTCTCTCAAATCGGACATCTGGGGCCGCTTGTCGGTGCGCTGCTCGGCACCACGGTTGAGCTGCGAGATCGCGATGACGGGGACCTCGAGCTCCTTGGCCAGCAGCTTGATGGCACGGGAGAACTCCGAGACCTCCTGCTGGCGGGACTCGACGCGCTTGCCGCTGCTCATCAGCTGGAGGTAGTCGATGACGATGAGCTTGAGGTTGTGACGCTGCTTGAGCCGCCGGCACTTGGCGCGGATCTCCATGAGCGACATGTTCGGTGAGTCGTCGATGAAGAGCGGGGCCTCGGACACGCGCCCCATGGTCTGCGCGAGCCGGCCCCAGTCCTCTTCGCGCATCGTCCCCTTGCGCATGTGCTGGAGCTGGATGCCGGCCTCGGCCGACAGCAGGCGCATGGTGATCTCGGTCTTCCCCATCTCGAGGGAGAAGACGACGGTGGCCATGTTGTTCTTGATCGCCGCGGACCGGGCGATATCGAGTCCCAGCGTGGATTTCCCCATCGCCGGCCGGGCCGCCAGGACGATCATCTGCCCCGGGTGCAGGCCGTTGGTCAGGGCGTCGAGGTCGGTGAACCCGGTCGGCACCCCGGTCATGTCGCCGGACTTTCCGGAGGCGACCTCGATCTCGTCGACGGTCGGCTCGAGGACGTCGCCGAGGCGGACGTAGTCCTCGCCGCCGCGCTTGTCGGCGACGGCGTACACCTCGGCCTGGGCGGCGTTGACGATGTCCTCGACGTCGCCGCCGCTCGTCGCGTACCCCAGCTGGACGATCTTCGTGCCCGCCTCGACGAGGCGGCGCAGGACCGCGCGCTCGACGACGATCTGCGCGTAGTACCCCGCGTTGGCGGCGGTCGGGACGCGGGCGATGAGGTCGTGCAGGAAGGCCTGGCCGCCGACCCGCTGGAGCTCGCCGCGCTTGGTCAGCTCGTCGGCGACGGTGATCGCGTCGGCGGGCTCGCCGCGGCCGTAGAGGTCGAGGATCGCGTCGTAGACGACCTCGTGGGCGGGCCGGTAGAAGTCGGTGCCCTTGAGCACCTCGACGCAGTCGGCGATGGCGTCCTTGCTCAGCAGCATGCCGCCGAGCACGGACTGCTCGGCGTGGACGTCCTGGGGTGGGAGCCGGTCGTCGGGCGCCTGGTCGCTCGCGCCCGGGAACAGCTCCTGGATGGTCACCCCGACCCTGCCTCTCTCCTCGCCCTGCCGGCCGGAGGACCCCGGTCGAACTGGTGTGCGGACATGACAGCATCGAGCACCGACAAGGCCCCACGGGCCCGGTCGGGGCCCCGTCGCGCCCGCCGCGCGCACCCCTGCCCACGGCCACCGGCCGCCGGAGTGCGAAGCGCCACGCTAGGACCCGGGCCGATCCCGCAGCAAACGCCGCCTGTGGACAACGTGTGCACAAGTACGGTGGATGCCGCTCGACGCGCCGGTCGGCCCTGTGGACAGCCGGTGGACAGCCGGTGCGCTCGGACCACCGTCCCCGCACGGCTCGAGCCTGGCGACGTGCACCGACGGTCGTCCACCTGCTGTGGACGACCGTCGGTGCCAGAAATACTTTGTCCACAGGCGCGACCGCCCCACGGTCTACGCTGCCTCGGTGAACGCCCCGTCCGTCGGACCACCGGACCACCCCATCGTGGTCGCGGTCTGCCGCGACGACCGGCACCGCTTCAGCAAGGCCCCGCAGCCGTCCCTCACCCTCCTCGAGGGCCTCGGCGTCGAGGGCGACGCCCACGCCGGGACCACCGTGCAGCACCGCTCCCGCGTCCGACGCGACCCCACCGCCCCCAACCTGCGCCAGGTCCACCTGCTCCCGACCGCCCTGCTCGATCGGGTGCGCCGTGAGGGCCACGACGTCGGCCCCGGCGACCTCGGCGAGAACCTCCTCGTCGACGGCCTCCACCTGCACGCCCTGCCCACCGGCACCCGGCTGCACGTCGGTGGGGCGGTGCTGAGGGTCACCGGCCTGCGCAACCCCTGCCGGCAGATCGACGCCTTCTCGCCCGGCCTCCTCGGGCTCGTCGTCGGACGCGACGACGACGGCCACGTCGTGCGCCGCGGGGGCGTCATGGCCGTCGTCGAGCGCGGCGGCGTCGTCCGCCCGGGCGACGGCGTCCGGGTCGAGACGCCCGCGGCGCCGTACGTGCCCCTCGAGCCGGTCTGAGCGACCCCCTCCCGGAGGCGTACGGCGCGCCGTACCGTCGTCGGCATGTGCCGCAACATCCGCCCCCTGCACAACTTCGAGCCCCCGGCGACCAGCGACGAGGTGCGCGCCGCGGCGCTGCAGTACGTCCGCAAGGTCTCGGGCACCCACGCCCGGACCCCGTCGCGGGCTAACCAGGAGGCGTTCGACGAGGCCGTCGAGACGATCGCGCAGGCCACCCAGCACCTGCTCGACCACCTCACGTCGTCGGCGCCGGCCAAGAACCGCGAGGAGGAGGCGGCCAAGGCGCGGGCCCGCTCGGCCGAGCGCTACAACCGCCCCGCCTGACCTCCAGCCGGCTCAGGGCAGCGGCCCGAGCGGCGGCACCGGCAGCTCCTGCACCTGCGCCGACACCGTGATGGTCGGGCGGTCCGCCACCGAGTGCTGCACCTCGTCGTCGCGGATCGTCAGCAGCGCCGCCGGCCCGTAGACGATCGCCGTCGACCCGTCCTGCGCCCGGACGGTGATGGCGAGCTCCGACCCGGACAGCGAGCCCGGCTCGCCCATGACGACGAGCTCGCGCGGGTCCGGGTCGCCGTTCTGCACGGGGTCGAGCCAGGCGGAGCCGACCCAGGCCCCGGTGCGGCTGAGGACCACCCCGACCGGCTGCGCGTCGGCGCCGGTGCGGCTCTGCTGGACGAGGGTGACGACGGGGGCGCCCAGCGCCCCCCGGTCGCGGACCCGCTGGCTCAGCACGAGGAAGGTCCCCGAGACGGGGGCGTTGCCGAGCGAGACGATCGCCAGCTCGCGGTCCACGACGCCCGGGACCTGCCGCCCGCGCGGGGCGAAGCCCACCGCCTGCGCGACGAGCGGCACTCCGGCGGTGTCCCGCAGCACCGACTGCCAGGACGTCGTCGTCGTGGGGTCGTCGCGGCCCAGGGAGACGGCGAAGGCCTCGTCGTGGTTGGCCGAGTACGGCGGCCCGCCCGTCGCCGCGTAGAGCCGGCCGCCCGCGTGCAGGAGGACCAGCACGTGCGGCAGCGTCTGCGGGTGCTGCTCGGCGAACGTCCCCACCGCCGGGTCGAGGTCGACCTGGTCCCCCTGCAGGACGACCCGGGTCGGCGGCACCCCCGGCGCCCCCACCCACAGCTCCGCCTCGGTCACCGCCGCCGCCAGCCGCCACATCCCGTCCCCGACGGGCAGGACCGGCAGGACCTCGTCGGCGGGGGGCTCCGGCAGGTCCGAGGTGGCGGTCAGCGTGCCGCCCGCCCCAGCGTCGGCGTACGTCGCCGTGCTCGTCGCGTCCGCGAGGGTCACCATCCCGCGACCGTCGTCGCTCCAGTGCGCCTCGACCGCGCAGACCGGTCCGACCGGCGCGGCGACCGGCTCCGACAGACCCATCGAGCCGCCGATCCTCCGCCACGTCGCCAGCGCCCGCTCGAGCAGGGCGCGGTCGCCGATCGCGGTCCCGCCGGACGCGAAGCCGCGGCACGTGCCGACGACGACGGACGGCCCCGGCGTCGCGCTCGAGCAGCCGGCCACCGCCGTGAGCGCGACGAGCAGCGCCGCGGCGAGCAGGGCCGGCCGACGGCGTCCGGTCGGGGGCACGGCGCGCACCGCTCGATTCTCGCCCGCCCACCGGCCCACCGTCCCGCGCAGCGGCCCGGCCGCGCGGTCGGCTCAGTCGGGCTCGACCCGGTCGGCCCGGCGCACGACGACGTACCCGTACACGGCGACGGAGAGCGGACCGACGACCCCGTGGTGGTTCATCCCCAGCGCGACCGCCGCGCCCAGCCCGAGGACGACGAGCGCGAGCCCGAACAGGCGGCGGCGTCGTACCCGGGCCCGGAGCTGTTCCGCCGACCAGCCGGGGTACTCTCCGTACGGCGACGGCGGGAGCGGCGGCTGCTCGGGCATCGGTCCTCCGGGGCGGGTCCGCCGGGTGCGGGTCGGCGGCGAGTCTAGGCTCGGGCGGGTGCCAGCGACCCCGGTTCCGGCCGATCCGGCGGGGACGCGCCGCGAGATCCTGCGGCTCGCCGTACCGGCGTTCCTCGCCCTCGTCGCCGAGCCGCTCTTCCTGCTCGCCGACTCCGCCGTGGTCGGCCACCTCGGCGTCGCCCAGCTCGCCGGTCTCGGCGTCGCCTCGAGCGTCCTGCTCACCGCCGCCGGGGTCTTCGTCTTCCTCGCCTACGGCACGACGAGCGTCGTCGCGCGCCACCTCGGCGCCGGCAGCCCGCGCGACGCCGTCGCCGCCGGGCTCGACGGGCTGTGGCTCTCGCTCGTCCTCGGCGCGGCGGCCGCGGTCGCCGTCGCGGTCCCGGCCGCGTGGTGGGCGGGCCGGTTCGGCGCGGGAGACGCGGCGGTGGAGCAGGCGGCGACGTACCTGCGGGTCGCTGCGCTCGGTCTGCCGGGGATGCTCGTCGTCCTCGCGGTGACCGGGGTGCTGCGCGGGCTGCAGGACACCCGCACGCCGCTCATCACGTCGGTCGCCGGTTTCACGGGAAACATCGCGCTCAACGTGCTGTTCGTCTACGGCCTCGGCTGGGGGATCGCCGGGTCCGCGTGGGGCACCGTCCTCGCCCAGACCGGGATGGCGGTGGCCCTCGTCGTGGTCGTCCTGCGCGCCGCGCGGCGGTTGGGCGCGCCGATGCGCCCCCACCCGTACGGCGTCCTGCGGGCGGCGGTGGGCGGGGTGCCGCTCCTCGTGCGGACCCTCGCGCTGCGGGCGGCGACGCTCGTCACGACCGCCGTGGCGGCGCGGTACGGCGACGACGCGCTCGCCGCGCACCAGGTCGTCCTCACGGTGTGGAGCTTCCTCGCCTTCGCGCTCGACGCGCTCGCCATCGCGGCGCAGGCGATGACCGGTCGCTCGCTGGGGGCGGGTGACGTCGACGGGGCGCGGTCGGTCGCGGCGACGGTCGCGCGCTGGGGTGTCGTCAGCGGGGTCGTCACCGGCGTCGTCGTCCTCGCCGTGGCGCCGGTGGCGGGCCGGGCGTTCAGCAGCGACCCGCAGGTCGTCGGGGCGGCAGCGGGGGCCTTCGTCGCCGTCGCCGTCTCGCAGTGGCTCAGCGGCTACGTGTTCGTCGTCGACGGGGTGCTCATGGGCGCCGGCGACACGGTGTGGCTGGCGGTCGCCATGGTCGCCGCGCTCGTCGTGTGGGCGCCGCTCGTGCTGCTGCTGTCGCGCTCGGGGGCGGCGCTGCCGGGTGGGTTCGGGCACGAGCTCGCGGGGCTGTGGGTGTGGTTCGGCGCCGGCTTCATGGCGCTGCGGGCGGTCGGGCTGTGGTGGCGTTTCCGCGGCGACGGGTGGGCGGTGACCGGCGCCCGGCGCTGAGCGCCCTCCGCCGGGTGACGCGGGGGCGCCGTACCCTCGCGGGGTGGCGCTCGACATCCTCGTCCCCTACTGGGGCGACCCGGCCCTGCTGCGCGCGACGGTGGAGTCCGTTCTCGCGCAACGGAACCCGGACTGGCTGCTCACCGTCGTCGACGACGCCTACCCGGACGACACGGCGTCCCGGTGGCTGGCGACGCTCGACGACCCGCGGGTGCGCTACGTCCGGCAGGAGCACAACGTCGGCATCACGCAGAACTACCGGACCTGCCGCGAGCTGGCCACGCAGGACGTCATGGTCTTCCTCGGCTACGACGACCTGCTGCTGCCGGGCTACGTCGACGTCGTCCTGTCGGCGCACCGGCGCTTCCCCGACGCGGTCGTCATCCAGCCCGGGGTCGAGGTCGTCGACGAGGACGGGCACCGGGTGCGGACGCTCGCCGACGAGGTGAAGCAGCGGCTGGTGCGGCCGCGGGCCGACCGCGCCCGGGTGCTCGGCGGCGAGGAGCTCGTCACGTCGCTGCTGCACGGCGACTGGATGTACTGGCCGTCGCTCGCCTTCCGGACGACGCCGCTGCGCGAGGTCGACTTCCGTGATGGTTTCCCGGTCACGCAGGACCTCGCGCTCGTCGTCGACCTGCTGGTGCGCGGCGGCACCATGGTCCTCGAGCCGACCGTCTGCTTCCGCTACCGACGGCACCGGGAGAGCGCGTCGTCGACGGCGCTGCTCGACGGGTCGCGCTTCGCGGCGGAGCGGGCGTATTTCGCGCTCGCCGCCGAGCAGGCCCGGACGCAGGGGTGGCCGCGCGCCGAGCGGGCGGCCAGGTGGCGGCTGACGTCACGGGCGCACGCGGCGACGCTGCTGCCGGCGGCGCTGCGGTCGGGGCGACAGGACGCCGTACGGGCGCTGGTGCGGCACGCACTCGGCCGCTGACGCACGTCGCCGGAAGGACTTGACGCAGCGTCGAGCCGCTTGACGCGGTGTGCACAGGGCGTCGAGCGGCATGACGCTGCGTCGAGTCCACCCGGCCCGTCGTCGCGCACACGCTCGTCACGCCCGGCAGACCGTGCCCGGTGTGCGAGGCGTGACGAGGGTGCGCTGATCAGCGGCGGTGGTCGTCCCAGCCCTGGAAGCCGGCCGCCCGCGCGGTCTCGGCGTCGCGGAACCACACGGCGTCACGCAGCCGGTCGTAGCTCGGCGACTCCGGGGTGTGGAACAGCATCGAGTCGGGGTTGCCCTTGATCGTCCAGCCCTCGGGGCCCTCGCCGTCCGCGCTCGACGCCGCCGACCCCTCACCCCACGCGGCCGACGGCTCGGCGTCGGCCCGGGCGACGGTGGGCTCCGGCGTCGGCTCCGGTACGTCGTCCTCGCGCGGCGGCGCGCCCTCGTCACCGTCGGTCGTCGGCGCCTGGCCGGCGCGGTCCAGCGGGTCGTCGGAGGCGACGAACGACGCCGTCGTCAGGGTCGCACCCGCCCCGACCTCCGCGGCCGCGTCGTGCCCGTCCTCGCCGTCGGGCTCGGGCTGCGGCGAGTGCTCCGGCTCGGGCTCCGGCTTCGGCTCGGGCTCGGGCTCGGGGGTCTCGTGCGCCGCCGGCTCCGCGACGGGCTCGCCGGCCTCGCTCGCCGCGACGGCCTCGTCCCAGTCGTCGACCGGGGCCTCGTCGGTGGCCGGGGCCGGCGCGGGTGCCGGCGCGGGCTCGGCCGCCGGGGCCGCCTCGACCGGCTCGCCCGCCTCGCTCGCCGCGACCGCCTGGTCCCAGTCGTCAACGGGGGCTTCGTCGGTGGCCGGGGCCGGCTCGGGTGCCGGCGCGGGCTCGGCCGGCTCACCCGACTCGCTCGCCGCCACCGCCTGGTCCCAGTCGTCCACCGGGGCCTCGTCGGCGGCCGGGGCCGGCTGCGAGGTCGCCTCCACCGGCTCACCCGACTCGCTCGCCGCGACCGCGTCGTCCCAGTCGTCGACGGGAGCGTCGTCCGCGGGCGGGGCCGACGCCGGTGCCGACTCGCCGGCCTCGCTCGCCGCCACCGCGTCGTCCCAGTCGTCCCCACCCGAGGCGACCGGCGCCGGCGCAGCCGCAGGCCCCGACCCGCTCGCGGACACGGCCTCGTCCCAGTCGTCGACGGGTTCCGCCGTCGTCGACTCCGGCTCGCCGGACTCGCTCGCGGCCACCGCGTCGTCCCAGTCGTCCCCACCCGAGCTCGCCGCCACCGCGTCGTCCCAGTCGTCGCCACCGGCGGCTCCGTCACCGGCGACGCCCGCGTCCGAGACCGGCTCGACGACGGGCTCGGCGCCCGATCCCGCGACCGCGGTCTCGGGGGCCTGTGCGGCCGGCTCGCCCTGCGGCTGCGGCTGCGGCTCCGCCGACTCCTCACGGGTCGCCGTACCGACGGCGGCGGCACCCGCGGCGCCACCGACGGCCGCCCCGACCGCCACGCGCTCGTCGCCCTTGCGGGGGGCGCGGGCCACCCCGACGCCCGTCGGGCCGCCGGCCCTCGACCGCAGCCACAGGTACAGCGCCACGACGACCACGACGACGAGCAGCACGAACGAGACAGTGGGCATCCGGGAGGTCCTTCCGGGAGACGACGGCGGCCCCGGACAGGGGCACATCGCCCTGAACGCTACTGGCCGCGTCCGCACCGGGCGGTCACCGCGCACCCATGGTGTCGGACGCCACGACGGGGTACACCGGGATGAGCGGGCCGTCCGACCCGCTCCCGCCGACGACGGAGGACCGATGTCCGACCAGCCGCAGCACCCCGACCTCGAGGAGGTGCAGCACAGCATCGACGACGCCAAGCACGCCGCCGAGCAGCTGCACCACGACGCCCCCAACCAGCTCGTCGAGGACGACCAGCAGGTGCCCGAGGAGGGCGACTCCCCGCCCCCGGGCTGACGCCCACCCGCCCGTACGACGATCAGCCGCGCCGCTTGCGCGCCTGCTCGGCCTTGCGCCGCAGCTGGTTGTAGGTCCCGGTGATCCCCATCGCCTTCTTCACCTCGGCGGTGACGGCGCGGACCTCGTCGCGCGTGCGCTCGGTGCCCTCGACGATGATCTCGTCGACGAGCCCGGGCTGGGACTCGTACTCGGCCCGGCGCTCGCGCATCGGCTCGAGGAAGCGGTTGATCGCGGCGGCCAGCTTCTCCTTGACCTCGACGTCGCCGACCCGACCGGCCCGGTAGCGCTCCTCGAGGTCGGCGACCTCGGCGGCGTCGTCGTTGAAGGCGTGGTGGTAGACGAAGACCGGGTTGCCCTCGACGGTGCCCGGGATGTCGGCTCGCACGCGGTTGGGGTCGGTGTACATCCCGCCGACCTTCTTGCGGACCGCCGCGGCGTCGTCGGCGAGCAGGATCGTGTTGCCGATGGACTTGCTCATCTTGGCCTGGCCGTCGGTGCCGACGAGGGTCGTGATCTCGGACTCGACGAGCTCGGGGACGGGGAAGACGTCGCCGTACAGGCTGTTGAAACGGCGCGCGATCTCGCGGGTGACCTCGACGTGGCTGTGGTTGTCCTTGCCGACGGGGACGACGTTGCCCTTGACGCAGAGGATGTCGGCGGCCTGGAGGACCGGGTAGCCGAGCAGGCCGTACGGCATCTCGTCCTTGCCGGCGCTGCGGGCCATGTCCTTGAGGCTCGGCACGCGCTCGAGGCGCGGGACGGTGACGAGGTTCTGGAAGAGCGTGTTGAGCTCGGTCACCTCGGGGATGGCCGACTGCAGGTAGAAGGTCGCCTTCGCCGGGTCGATGCCGGCCGAGAGCTGGTCGAGGACCATGGCCCGGGCGTTGGCGCTGACCTGGTCGATGTCGGCGCGGGTGTTCTTCGTCGTCAGCATGTGCAGGTCGGCGATGATGAAGAACGCCTCGTACTCGTGCTGCAGGCGCACCCGGTTCTCGATGCTCCCGACGTAGTGCCCGAGGTGCAGCTGGCCGGTCGGCCGGTCCCCGGTGAGCATCCGCTTGCGCGGGGCGGTCGTCTCGCTGGTCACGTCGGTGGGCACGTCGGCGGTCACGGTCGTCCTGGTCGTCTCGAGGGTGCTGGTGGTCATGGTCGTGGTCCTTCCGGTCGGTGCCCCGGAGCGGACTTGCGGCCCCGGACGACGGTCCGGACACGCAGAAGCCGCCCTCGCGGGGCGGCTTGGTGGTCGTGCTGTGGTGGGTGGGCCGCCCGTCAGGGCAGCCACCAGCGGCGCGCGGCGGACCGCGGCGGTCGCTGGCTGGTGGTCACGACGACGATGCTACCCCCGCGCCACCAGAGCGCGGGGGCAGCACCGGACCGGTCGTCAGTCCCCCTTGACGTTGACGATCTGCCGCAGCACGTGCCGGACCTCGACGAGGTCCTCCGCGTCGGCCATGACGACCTCCACGTCCTTGTAGGCCGCGGGGATCTCGTCGAGGAAGGCCTGCGACCCGGACCACTCGATGCCGTCCATCGCCGCGACGAGCTCGTCGTAGGAGAACCGCCGCTGCGCGGCCCGCCGGCCGTACTCGCGGCCCGCCCCGTGCGGCGCGGACTCGAGCGACATGCGGTCACCCTTGCCGACGACGACGTACGACCGGGTCCCCATCGACCCGGGGACGAGGCCGGGCACGCCCGCGCCCGCGTGGATGGCGCCCTTGCGGGACACCCACACCTGCCGGCCGAAGTGCGTCTCCTGCTCGGTGTAGTTGTGGTGGCAGTTCACGAGCTCGTCCACGACGACGTCGCCGCCGACCCACTCCTCGAAGCAGGTGACGACCCGGTCCATCATCTCCTCGCGGTTGAGCAGGGCGAAGTGCTGCGCCCACCGCAGCTCGCGCACGTAGGCCCAGAACTCGTCCGTCCCCTCGACGAGGTACGCCAGGTCGGGGTCGGGCAGGTCGATCCACCACCGCTCGCACAGCCGTTGCGCGACCCTGATGTGGTGGGTGGCGATCTTGTTGCCGACGCCCCGGGACCCCGAGTGCAGGAACAGCCAGACCCGGTCCTCCTCGTCGAGGCTCACCTCGATGAAGTGGTTGCCCGAGCCGAGCGTGCCGAGCTGGAGCCGCCACCCGCCGGCGTACGACGCCGGGTCGAGACCCGCGCTCGCCGCGCGCGACTCGAGCTCGTCGAGCCGCGCCCGGGTGTGCTCACGGGTGACGTCGGTGTTGTACGCGCCGGCCGACAGCGGCACCGCGGCCTCGATCGCCTGCCGCAGCGGGCGCCGGTCGACCGGCAGCTGCGAGGCGTCGTACTGCGTGCGCAGCGCGATCATGCCGCAGCCGATGTCGACGCCGACCGCGGCCGGGATCAGCGCGCGCAGGGTCGGGATGACCGACCCCACCGTGGCGCCCTTGCCGAGGTGCGCGTCGGGCATGAGGGCGAGGTGCGGGAACACGAAGGGCAGCTGCGCGGTCCGCACGGCCTGGTCCCGGGTCTGCGCCTCGAGGATCGAGGCGAAGCTCACCAGGCGCTGGGTGATCTTCTCCATGCGGACCAGTGTGACCGACGGAGAGCGTTGTGCCCCAACGGTTTTCCACAGTGTCGCCGTCGCCGCACCCTCAGACGGCGACCACCCGCCCTGACGGCACCGTCGAGACGTCCGGCACCCCCGACCACACCGGGTTGGTGAAGGCGAGCACCGAGCCGGACGCGTCGCGCGCGACGACCCGGTGGTACGCCGCCCCGCCGGCCACCCCCAGCGACACCGCGCCACCGACGAGGGCCGTGTCCACCGACAGCACCGTCGAGGTCGTCGACGGCACCGCGGTGGCGCGGGGCGTCGTGGGCCGCACCGCACCGCGCACGACCTCGAGGGTGGCCCCGGCGGGCAGCCCGGTCGCGAGGACGGTGAGCTCGCCGGTGGCCGTGACGACCGAGGACGGGACGGACCCCATCGGGCGCCCGTCGAGGGTGACGGCGAGGTCGCCGAGGAAGCCGTTGCGGGCCACCGTGGCCCGGCCGGTGCGCAGCGCGGCGAGCTCGTCGTCCGGGGTGCCGTCGGTCCACAGCTGGGTGAGGAAGGTGTCGCGCCAGGTCACCGCGTTGTGGTCGTCGCTGACGCCGTTGGCGGTGAGGACGACGCCCTGCTGCCACAGCAGGTCGCCGAGGGCCAGGTGGTCGGCCAGGGTCATCCCGCCCCGCTGGACGTAGCCGAGCTCGACGACGTCGGCGCCGTAGACGCGGGACGGCGCGACGGCCGCGAAGACCTTGCCGATCCGGGCGGCGTTGCGGGCGGGGCTCGCCGTGCCGAAGGGGTGGTTGTAGCTGGCCACGCCGCCGCCGGAGTGGATCGTCGCGACGGCCCCGGCGACCGCCTGGTCGGAGAAGGGCACGAGGGTCGCGCCGGCGCCGTACCAGCCGACGTGGTGGTCGCCGTTGCCCGAGACCTCGATGCCCGGGCGGCGGGCCACGGTCGGGTGCGCGGCGAAGGCCTGGTCGTACGCGGCGGACACGGCGTCGACCGCGGCCTGCCCGGTCACCAGCCGGGGCAGCCCGACCCGGGGCAGGGTGACCTCGACCGAGCCGGACAGGGCCGTCACCTGCAGCGCCAGACCGGAGAGGGCGTTGTCGGCCGGCAGCGAGTCCGCGCCGAAGGCCGCCGTGGCGTCGTCGAGCAGCGTGAGCACGACCGGGGCGGCCATCCCGACCCGCACGTGCCGGAACACGTGCGCGGTCCAGGCGTCGACGCGGACCAGCGAGTCCGGCGTCGTCCCGAACCGGTAGACGAGCTGCTGCTGCCTCCCCGCCCGGGTGCTCAGCGTCGCCACCACCTCGAACCAGGCCTGGCCGCTCAGCCCGACGACGGTGAACGGGAGCTCGACCTGCCGGCCGACGATGCTCCCCTCGAGCTGGTTGCCCACGGTGCTCACGACGACGCCGTACGTCGCCCCCTTGGCCCTCGCCGTGACGGCGAGGTCGAGGACCGGCCCGCTCGCCGCGGTGACGACGGCGGCGCGCGACGTGGTCACCCGGCCCTTCGCGTACGGCGTCCAGGTCCAGCCCCCGGCGGAGAGCGCGGTGAAGTCGTAGCCCCGCGGCAGCCGGGTGTCCGGCGGCAGGGCGAAGAGCCGCCAGTCGTGGTCGGTGAGCCACAGGGCGTCGCACCCGGCCTGCTCGGCCAGCGCCGTCTGGGCGGTCGCCGACCCGGTCCCCTCCGACCCGCTGGCGTGCACGTGCATCGCGTGCCGGCGGCTGCTGGTCCCGTCGGGCAGGACGAGCTGCCCGGCGGTGCCCCGGCGGGCGGCGGGGACGGCGGCCCGGACCGGTCGGGTGCGGCCCTGCAGGAGCAGGGCGGCCCCCGCGGCGGCGGCCCCCGCCCGCAGCAGGTCGCGCCGGCGCGGCCGGCCGAGCCGCTGCAGCCGCAGCGCCGCCTTGAGCGTCCGACCCCCCAGGTGGTCGCTCAGCAGGTCACGGCACTCCTGGGTGGCCTCGTCGCACATCCGAGGAGTGTGCGGTGCGACGGGCCCCGGCCGGTGCGGGTCGCCCGGACGGTGCACGAGGTGGTCGCTCGTGCAACGCGGCAGGCCCCTCAGGGGCGGCCCCCGTGCGGGACGTCGACCCGCACGGTCCGCAGGCTCGCCTCGCGGGCGGCGCTGCGGGCGTGCTCGTCGAAGTCCGGCGCGCAGCACATGACGAGGGTGCGGCCGTCGTCGCCGACGAGCTGGCAGGCGAAGACGCCCGTCCCGGGGTGCACCTCCTCGAGGACCTCGCCGCCCTCCCTGACCCGCAGGACCCGCCCGTTGGTCGCGTCCGCGACCCACAGGCATCCCTCGGCGTCGAGCCCGCACCCGTCCGGCGCGACGACGAGCTGCGGCAGGACGTCGGCGAGCGCACGCCCCGTCGGCAGCTCGCCGAACCGCGCCCAGACCCGGCGGTCGGTCAGCGATCCGTCGGCGGCGATGTCGAAGGCGGTGACCCGGTTGCCGAAGGTCTCGTCGACGAGGAGCGTCCCCTCCGGGGTGATGACCGAGCCGTTGGGGAACCACAGGTCGTCGGCGACCTGGGTCACCGTGCCGTCCGGGTCGACGCGCAGCAGGACGGCCGGGGCGACGTCCGCGCCGCCCATGAGGTCGAAGCCGAAGTTGCCGACGAAGGCCCGCCCCTGCTCGTCGACGACCATGTCGTTGGGGTGGCCGGTGACGTGCGCCGAGAGGTCGGCGTGGGTGACGAGCGTGCCGTCCGCCTCGCGGCGCAGCAGCCGGCGGTCGCGCATCGAGACGACGAGCAGCCGCCCGTCGGGCAGCCACCCCAGCCCCGACGGCTGCTGCGGCACGTGCGCCTCGACGCGCAGGTCGCTGCCGTCCTCGGCGCACGAGGAGACCGCGTGCGTGTAGAAGTCGACGAACCACAGCCGCCTCTCGTGCCAGCGCGGGCACTCGGCGAAGGACAGGTCGGTCACGAGGGTCTGGACGTCGGTGGCCATGACCTCACGCTAGACCGCGACGACGCGCCCCGGGTCGATCCCGGCGGTGCTGGGCACCCCCGACCACACCGGGTTGCCGAACTGCTGCACGACCCCGGCGCCGTCGCGCAGCAGGACGCGCACGTAGCCGTTGCCGCCGGCCACGCCGACGTCGGTCGAGCCCGACGCGAGCGCCGACCCGGGCAGCCGGGTGACGGTGAGGTCGGCCGCGGTGCGCCGGCGACCCAGGGGGACGACGGCGCCGCGGACCACCTCGAGGGTCCACGAGGCGGGCACGCCGCTCGCGCGGACGGTGAGGGTGCCGGGGGCGTTCTGGGTGCGGCTCGGCACCGACCCCATGGGGCGACCGTCGAGCTCGGCCCAGAGGTCGCCGGCGTAGCCGGTGCGGGTGACGGTGGCGCGCCCGGTCCGCAGCGCCGCCAGGTCGGCGGCGGGGGTGCCGGTCGACCACGGCTGGGTGAGGTAGGTGTTCTTCCACGTGTTGCCGTTGTGGTCGTCGCTGACGCCGTTGGCGGTGATGACGACCCCGTCGCACCACAGCAGGTCGCCGAGGGCGAGGTGGTCGTCGGTCGTCATCCCGCCGCGGCTGTCGTAGCCCAGCTCGATGACGTCGGCCCCGTAGACGCCGCTCGGGCGGATCTGCGTGTAGGCCTTGAGGATCTTGGCGGGGTCGCGCACCCCGGTGGAGGTCGCGACGCCGTACGGGTGGTTGAAGGAGGCGATCGAGCCGCGGGCGCGGATCTGCGCGACGGCGGCCTCGAGGCTCGTCGTCGTCTCCGAGAAGGGCAGGTTCGTCGCGTCGTCGCCGTACCAGCCGAGGTGGTGCTTGTCGGTGCCGGAGACCTCGATCCCCTTGCGCCACACGGCGGTCCGGCCGGCGGCGACCCGGTCGTACATCGCGCACACCGCGTCGAACGCGGCCTGGCCGGTGACGTCGCGGGGCAGGTCGAGCCGCGGCAGCATCACCTCGACGCGGCCGCCGGCGGTGTTGGCCTGCACGGTGATCCCGACGACCGAGTTGTCCTGCGGGTCGCAGACGGAGCCGAAGAAGGAGGCGACGTCGGCCTCGATGTCGACGGGGTCGGCGATGGTGTCGCCGACCCGGACCGGCACGAAGACGTGCGCGGTCGTGGCGTTGACCAGCCTCCGCGAGGCGGGGGTCGTGCCGTACCGGTAGACCAGGTGCAGGACCCGCGAGCCCTGGTTGGACAGGGTGAGCACGACCTCGAACCAGGCCTGCCCCGACAGCGCCGTCACCGTCGCGGGCGCGAGCAGGCTGCGCCCGATGACCGAGCCCTCGAAGAGGTGGGTGCGGGTGGTGGCCTTGAGCCCCGTCGTGGCGTTGCCGCCCGCGGTCACCCCGAGCGCGAGCGCCGAGCCGCCCTGGTACGGCGTCACCTGGGCCCGGCTCGCGGTCGCCGCCCCCGACGCGGTCGGCTTCCACGTCCACCCGGCCGACTTCAGCGACGTGAAGGCGTAGCCGCGGGCGATGCGGTCGTCACCGGGGACGGCGAACATCCGCCAGTCGTGCTCGGTCGGCCAGATGACGTCGCAGCCGTTGGCGTCGGCGAGGGCGATCTGGTTGGCGAACGACCCCGGCCCCTCGGAGGCGGAGGAGTGCACGTGCATCGCGTGCCGCCGGCTACGGGTGCCGTCCGTCAGGACCAGGCCACCGACCGCCGCGGGGCCCGCCGACAGCGCCCGCGCCGGCGGGGCGGAGCGGGCGGCGAACCAGGCGACGGCGGCGGCGGCCGACCCCCAGCGCAGCACCTGGCGGCGGGTGAAGGGGTGCCCGACGGCCCGGCCGGTGCTCAGGGCGCCGCTCAGCCCGAGGGCGTGCAGGTCGAGGTCGGGGCAGTCGTCGTGGTCGTCGCACACGGGGACCATCATGCGGGCGGGCGGTGCGGCACGCGGTCCGAACGCCGCGTTTCGGGTCCGGACGGACCATCCCGCGACGGCGCCGCGCGTGGTTGACTCCGAAGCCCCGGGCCCTCCCCCTCCCCCCGCCCGGTCCCTGCTGAAGAGGTGTCCCCGTGCCCCGGCGCCCGCGCCCGCTCGTCCTGCCGCTCGTCCTGCTCGCCGCGCTCGCCCTGTCCGGCACCGGTCCGGCCCCCGCCGCCACCGCTGTGACCGGCGCGGTGACCGCCCCGGCCCCGGGCACCTACGTGCCGATCACTCCGGTGCGGGCCCTCGACACGCGCGTCGCCGTCGGCATCCCCACGCGCACCCCGGTCCCCGGGGGCGGCATCGTCCCCGTCGACACGACCCGGGTCGCGGGGCTGCCGGCCACCGGGGTCGGCGCGGTCGTCGTCACCCTCACCGTCACCGCGCCGCAGGCCGCCGGCTACCTCACCGCCTGGGCCGACGACGAGGACATGCCGGCCACCAGCTCGCTCAACTGGGCGCCGCAGCAGACGGTCGCGAACACCGCCGTCGTCCGCGTCGGGCAGGACGGGCGGCTGCTCCTCGAGAGCGGGTCGGCCGCGCCCGCGCACCTCGTCGTCGACGTCGAGGGGTACGTCGCCGCCGGCAAGCCCGCCACGGCGGGCGCCTACACGCCGATGTCGCCGCAGCGCGTCCTCGACACCCGCAAGGCCGTGGGGATCGCGACGACGACCCCGCTGCCCCCGACCTCGTCGACCCGGCTGACCCTCGGTGGCCACGGCGGACCGGCCGCCGGGGCGGGCGCGGTCGTCCTCAACCTCACCGCCACCGCCGGCACCCAGACGGGGTACGTCGCGCTCGGCGGCAAGCCCGTGCCCCCCTCCGGTGGGTCGGTGCTCACCTGGCGCCCGGGGCAGACCGTCGCCTCGCTCGTCGTCGCACCGCTGGCCCCCGACGGTTCGGTCACCCTGTACGTCGCCTCGGTCGGGTCCGTGCACCTCGTCGCCGACCTCGTCGGCGTCCTCACCCCGGGGGCCGGCACCGACCCGGGCACGACGACCGTGGCCCTGCCCTACCGCCAGCTCGACACCCGCGCGCCGGGGGCCACCTTCGGCGCGCTCGCGCCGCGGACCTCCCGCCCGGTGTCGATGGCGGCGGGACCGTTGGCCGTCGCCCCGGGCACGGTGTCGGCGGTGCTCGTCACCGTGACGGTCACCAACACCCGGGCCGGCGGCTACCTCACCGGCTACGCCAGCGGCGGCCGGGTCCCGACCGCGTCGCTGGTCAACTGGGCGACCGGGCAGACGGTGTCGGCGACGGTGCTGCTGCCCGTCGGTCCGGACGGCCGGATCGCGCTCTGGAACGGCTCGGTCGGCGCCGCCGACGTCGTCGTCGACCTGTCGGGCACGGTCGCCGCCGCGGTCGGCTGACGCCCCGCCCCCACGAAGAACGGGACGCCCCCGCCCGGACCAGGTCCGGGCGGGGGCGTCGTCGTACGGCGGGGTGGGCCGTCAGGCCTCGACGACCTCGAGCTTGAGGGTCGCCTGGACCTCCGGGTGGAGCCGGACGGTCGCGTTGAACGAGCCGGTCGACTTGATGTGGCCGCCGACCTCGATCTTGCGCTTGTCGAGCTGCGGGCCACCGGAGGCCTTGACGGCCGCGGCGACGTCGCTCGCGCTGACGGCGCCGAAGAGGCGGCCGCCGCGGCCGGCCTTGGCGGAGACCGTGACGGTCTGCGCCTCGAGGCGGCCCTTGAGCTGCTTGGCGTCGTCGAGGTCGTGGATCGCGCGGGAGGCGCGGGCCGCGGTGATGGCCTCGACCTGCTTCTGGCCGCCCTTGGTCCACGGCGTCGCGAAGCCGCGCGGGAGGAGGAAGTTGCGGGCGTAGCCGTCCTTGACGTCGATGACGTCGCCGGCGGCACCGAGACCCGTGACCTCGTGGGTGAGGATGAGCTTCATGTGTCTGTCTCCTCGGCTCAGCGGGCGGAGCTGCTGTAGGGCAGCAGCGCCATCTCGCGGGCGTTCTTCACGGCGGTGGCGATGAGGCGCTGCTCCTGCACGGAGACGCCGGTCACGCGACGCGCGCGGATCTTGCCGCGGTCGGAGATGAACTTGCGCAGCAGCGCGGTGTCCTTGTAGTCGATGTTCTCGACCTTGGCGGCCTTGAGCGGGTTCGCCTTCTTCTTGGGCTTGCGCACAACGGGCTTGGCCATCGTGGTGCTCTCCTTCTAGGGATGAGAGCCCGGGGTTGTGCCCCGGGATGGGGTCTGTCTGGTCTTGCTGTCTTGCCGTGCGGGTCGGCTCAGAACGGGGGCTCGTCGTACGACGGCGCGCCGCCGCCCCAACCGCCCTGGTTCCCGCCGCCCTGGTTGCCGCCACCCTGCTGGCCGCCGCCGGAGCCTCCGCCCCAGCCGCCGCCCTGCTGGCCGCCGCCGTTGCCGCCGGAGCCCCCGTTGCCACCACCGGTGGCCCAGGGGTCCTCGGCCTGCTGGCCGCCGCCGGAGCCTCCGCCCCAGCCGCCGCCCTGCTGGCCGCCGCCACCGCCACCGAAACCGCCGCCACCGCCGCCACCGCCGGAGCGCTGGGTCTTGGTGACCTTGGCCGAGGCGTACCGCAGCGAGGGGCCGATCTCGTCGACCTCCATCTCGACGACGGTGCGCTTCTCGCCCTCCTTGGTCTCGTACGAGCGCGACTTCAGCCGGCCCTGCACGATGACGCGGGTGCCCCGCTGGATGGACTCGGCGACGTTCTCCGCCGCGTCGCGCCAGACGGAGCACCGCATGAAGAGCGTCTCGCCGTCCTTCCACTCGTTCGACTGGCGGTCGAACGCGCGGGGGGTCGAGGCCACGGTGAAGTTCGCGACCGCGGCCCCGGACGGGGTGAAGCGCAGCTCAGGGTCACCGGTGATGTTGCCGATGATCGTGATGACGGTGTCGCCTGCCATGGGTCCTCCGGGATGGGCGGGACGGGGTGCAGCGGGTGGAACGGGTCGAGCGGGTGCGCGGTGGGGCTCAGGCGCCGGGGCGCAGGAGCTTGGTCCGCAGGACCGACTCGTTGAGCCCGAGCTGGCGGTCCAGCTCCTGGGCCGTGGCCGGGGTGGCCGTCAGGTTGACGACGGCGTAGATGCCCTCGGACTTCTTCTTGATGTCGTAGGCGAGGCGACGGCGACCCCAGATGTCGACGTTGTCGACGGAGCCGCCCTCCTTGCTGACGACGGTGAGGAACTTGTCGAGCGACGGGGCGACCGTCCGCTCGTCCAGCTCCGGGTCGAGGATGACCATGAGTTCGTACTGACGCATGCGCTGACCCACCTCCTTCGGTCTTGGCGGTCACGGTCTCTCCGTGACAGGAGGGTGCGTACGTCGTGCCGTGACGAGCCTCCCACGCTCGGCGCGGAGGCCGGCTCCGTCGTCCACAGGGGACGACCGGGCCACGACAACCGGCTCAGACTACCGGGCGCGGACCCTCCCCCAGAAATCGTCGGGCCGACGGTGCTCCGAGTCTGCTCCGAGTCTGCTCGGGGTCCGCTCAGGGGCCGGTCGGGGGTGGCTGAGGGTGCCCACGCATGGCCGCCCGTCCCGCCCCACCGCGAGGGTGGGGCCATGACGACGACCGGCACCGCGCCCCGGACCACGGCGCCCGCCTCCACCACGGCAGCGGCGACCGCGGTCGTCGACGGCGCCTACCTGCTGCCGCGCAGCGTGCTGGCGACGGTGCGGCTGCTGCGCGGGGAGGGGGTGCGGCGCTACCGGGCGTCGTACCCCGTGGGCGGCGACGTCGCGCCGACGTCCTCCCCCGCACGGGTGGCGACCCACGTGGTGGCCGGGCTCGTGCTCGGCGTCGTCACCGTGCTCGTCGTCGCCGCGGTGGCGCTCGTCCTCGCGCTGTCGCCGCTGCTGCTCGCGCCCGCCGGGCTGGCCGGGGTCGGCGCCCTCGGCGCGGTCGGCTCCGCGCACGACCGGATGACCCGTCGGCTGCTCGACCGCGGGGCGGTCACCCGAAGCGGACGATGAGCTCGTCGCGGGCCCCGCGCAGGGGGCCGGCCAGCGGGTCGGTCTCCTCCTCGACCGCGGCCTCCTCGTCAGCGGCCTCGAGGGCCTCGAGCAGCTGCGGGTCGAGCGCGTGCCCGGCCTCGGCCGCCGTACGGCGTCGCTCCTGCGCCTCCTCGCGCAGGTCGGGCCAGCGCGACCGCGCCATCCGCCAGGTGCGCACGAGCAGCCACGCCATCCCGGCGAGCCGCAGGACGAGGAAGAAGGAGTACCAGCCCGGCGGCAGTCCGCGGTCCGGGGTCGACAGCCCGGCGATGTAGAGCCAGACGGTGACGAAGTAGAGCGCCTCGACACCGGCCCAGACCAGGTGGTCGCGCCAGGACAGGCCGACGAGGGCGACGAGCGGGACGAGCCACAGCGAGCTCTGCACCGGCACCGACTTCCCGGTGACGAGGACGATCGCGACCATGACGAGGGCGACCTCGGCGACCCCCGGTCGGCGGGGGCTGGACAGGGCCAGGACCGCGCCGGCGAGCAGCGCGGCGACCCAGCCGACGACGGCGAGCACGGTGACCGCGCCGGCCGGCAGCGGGTAGCCGGCCAGCTGCGGCAGCACCCACGGCGACCCGAAGCCGGCCGCCGACCCGGCCCAGGCGCGGTAGGCCGCGAGGGCCGCGTCGGGGTTGAGCAGGGCGAGCAGACCGGTGACGAGGGCGACGGTGCCGGCGGCCGCGCCCAGGGTGCGGGCGACGGCAGGCACCCGCCCGGCCCGCAGCCCGACGAGCAGCAGGGCGACGAGGACGAGCACCGGGTAGCTGCGGGCGGAGACGGCGAGGCCGAGCAGGGCGCCCGCGGCGACCGTCCGCTCCCGGCGCCACGCCCACAGCCCGGCCGCGACGAGCGCGACCCCGAGGACGTCGGGCGCGACGACGACGGTGAGGACGACGACCGGGGAGAGCGCGACGTGCGCGGCCCGGAACGGGGTCCGGGGCACCGACATCGCCGTCCACCACGTCGTCAGCGCGAGGAGGATCCCCGCGAGCGCGGCCCACAGGACGAAGTACAGGAGCATGCGGTGCTGCGCGTCGCCGTCGGGGACGAGCTGGGCCACGACGGTCATCGTCACCGCGGTGAGCGGCGGCTGGGCCAGGGTCGGCGACCCGGTCGCGCCAGTGAGGAAGGGGACGGCGCCGACGCTGAGGCCGTTGTCCTTGTACGTGGCCGGCAGGTCCGAGAAGCACAGGTGCCAGAACTGGTCCGGGGTGCTCCAGCCCTGGTCGACGCAGTGCGCCCGCTCGATCACGGCGGCGCCCATGGTCAGCGCGCTGAGCGCGGCGAGCAGCGCGGCGACGACCCGCAGCCCGTGGGCCAGCGGGACGGCGTACCGGCCCATCGGCCCGCCGACGACGTGGCTGGCCTCGCGGACCACCGGGTCCTCGAGCGTGGGGACGGTGACGAGGTCGGGGGTCTCCGGCGGCCGGCGCTCGCCGACGCGCGGCAGGTCGCGGGCCACGGGGCGAGGGTACGGCGCCCCGCTGGGCCTCACCCCGCCGGTGGCGGCGTCGTCGGCGTGGCGGCCGGGCCGGCGACCCCGCCGGCGGGGGCCGGCGTCGTCGACGTGGCCGACGGGGTGGGCGTCGGGCCCGGGGTCCGGGTGCGGGTCCGGGTCGGGGTCGGGGTGGGCTGCTGCGTCCTCGTGGTGCTGGTGGTGGTCGGCGGGACCGTCGTCGTCGTGCTCGGCGGCGCGGTGGTCGCCGTGCTCGGCGCCTGGGTGACCGGCGGCGCGGTCGTCGTCGGCGTGGCGATCTTGTCGTCGCCGATGCCGGCCCGCTGGGGGAAGCCCTGGACGGGCAAATTCTGCGTCGCCGCCTGCATGAACTGCAGCCAGATCGACAGCGGCAGGCTGTTGCCGGACAGCTCGTTGATGCCGGCGATGTTCTCCAGCGGCTGCGGGGTCCCGTTGACGTCGCGGTACATGCCGACCGAGACCGACAGCTGCGGGACGACGCCGGTGAACCAGACCGACTTGTGCGACTCGCTCGTCCCGGTCTTGCCGGCGACCGGGCGGCCGAGGTCGGAGGCGCGCACCCCGGTGCCGCCCGGCTCCGTGACCGCCTGCATGGCGTCGAGGGTGTCGGCGGCGATCTCGGACGAGAAGGCGGTCTGCGTCTCCTTGGGCCCGGAGTAGTCGATGCCGAGGACGTCGGAGGTGGCGCGGGCCACGAGGTGCGGGGTGGCGCGCTTGCCGCCCGCCGCGATCGTCGCGTAGGCGTTGGCCACGTCGAGCACGTGCGGCGAGGCGGTGCCGAGGACGTTGGTCAGGGTGTCGTCGAGGCCCTGGGTGCAGCCGTTGGTCCTCCCGGCCGCGCACGGGGCCGGGATGCCCGCGGCGACGGCCATCTCGCGGGTCGACTTCGGGCCGATCTGCTCGTTGAGGCGGGTGTAGACGGTGTTGACCGACTTGGCCAGACCCGTGCGCAGGGTGATCCGCCCGAAGCCCTCGTTGAACTCGTTCTCGACCGTGGTCGTGCCGAAGATCGCCGGGCTGCTGCCGTCGAAGCGGGTGTTCTCGCTGATGCCCTGCTGCAGCGCGGCCGCGAGCGCGAACGGCTTGAAGGTCGACCCGGCCTGCATGACGGCCTGGGTCGCCGAGCTGAGCGGCCGGGTGAGGTAGTCGGCGCCGCCGTACATCGCGACGATCGAGCCGTCACCGGGGCGGACCGCGGCGAGACCGGCGTAGACGTCCTTGGCGTCCGAGGGCACGGTGTCCTGCACGGCCTTGACGGCCGCGTCCTGCGCCGTCCTGTCGATCGTCGTCGTCACCCGCAGCCCGCCGCGGTCGATCTCGTCGTCGCTGAGCTTGAGCCTGGCCTTCAGCTCGTCCCGCACCGCCGCGACGATGTAGCCGTTGGTGCCGGAGAGGGCCTTGGTCTTGGGCGGGCTGACGGTCTTGGGCAGACCGGTGATCTTGGCGCGGTCGGCCTGGCTGAGCCAGCCCTCGGTGACCATCCCGTCGAGGACGTAGTCGACGCGGCGCTGGAGGTTGACCTGCTGCTCCTGGCCGAGCGCCGGGTCGTAGAGGCTGGGCGCGTTGAGCACGGAGGCGAGCACGGCGCCCTCGGCGACGGTGAGCTGGCTGGGGTCCTTGCCGAAGTAGGCGCGCGAGGCGGTCTTGATCCCGTAGGCGCCGCGGCCGAAGTAGATGGTGTTGAGGTAGTCCTGGAGGATCTCGTCCTTGGAGTGGGTCTTGTCGATCTTGACCGCGATGACGATCTCGTTGAGCTTGCGCGTGAGCGTCTTGTCCTGGGTGAGGAAGTAGTTCTTCACGTACTGCTGGGTGATCGTCGACCCGCCCGAGAGCGTGTCGTTGCCGCGGACGGCGTCGTACACGGCGCGGGCGATGCCCTTCACGTCGATGCCGGGGTTGGAGTAGAACGAGCGGTCCTCGGCGGCGATGACGGCGTGCTGCACGGTGACCGGCACGTCCTTGAGGGTGACGTCCTCGCGGTTGGCGTTGACGTCGCTGATCCGCGCCATCTCGGTCCTGCCGTCGGCGTAGTAGACGATCGAGGCCTGCGCGAGCGCGAGCTGGTTCGGCTGGGGCACGTCGATCCGGGCGTAGGCGACGGCGATGCCGACGCAGCCGAGCGCGAACAGGGTGAGCAGCGCGTAGAACGGCCAGCGCACCCAGCGCCAGATCCGACGGCCACGCGACGGCTTCTTGCCGCCACGACCCTTGCCGGTGGGGCGGCCCGCGGCGGGACGACCGGCGGCGGGGCGGCCGGCTGGACGACCCGCGGCGGGGCGGCCGGACGGCCGGGCGGGCGGGCGGTTCTGGCTGCTCACGGTCCTGCTTTCGTCGGGTGACGCACTCGGTCCGGCGCGGTCCGGCGCCGGCGTCGATTCGACCTTCGAGTATGCGTGGCGCGGCTGAGGACGACGAAATCGTCCCGTGCCCGGGGCGACTTCGCCACGGGTGCCGCCGGGCGACGACCCCGACCCCCGGTGCCGCCCGTGAGAGGATCGCTGGTCATGCCCACGTTCTGCGACCGCTGTGGAGCGCCGCTCGGCGCCGACGACCAGCGCTGCCGCACCTGCGGCTGGCCCGTCTCCGCCGCCCCACCGGCGGGCCGGGAGCAGGGGCCGACCGAGGGGTCGACGCAGCGTCTCGACCCGACCGCGGCCCCCGACGAGGTGGACCCGGGGGCGACCCAGCAGGTGCCCGCGCCGGTCGCCGACCAGCAGACCTCGCGGTCGCAGCCGGTCGCGCCCGCCGAGCCCGCGTCGCCGTACGTCCGCCCGTCGACGACCGCTCCCGCCGAGGACGACCCGTACGCCGGCTGGTTCGTCGACGACCAGCCGCCGGCGCGCGCCGCCGCGCCCACGCAGGAGTGGACGTCGTACGACCCGGACGAGAGCGGCTGGCAGCAGTACGACGACGACCCGCGGCTGCCGCCGCCGCTGCGCGAGGACGAGCGGCTCGAGCTCGACGGCGGGGCCCGGCGCTCCGGCGCGGGCCGCGTCCTCGCCGCCCTCGCCGTGGGGGCGGTCATCGTCCTCGTCGGCCTGGCGGCGATCTACTTCGGGGTGCTGCGCAACAACGGTGGCGGGTCGCCGTCCGCCGGGACCGCGCCGTCGACCAGCGCCTCCGCCCCGCCCGGCAGCGGCGCCTCGACGAGCCCGGGCGGCAGCACCTCCAGCGCGCCCTCCTCCTCGGCCACGTCGACGTCGCCGTACCCGCCGGTGTCGCTGAGCGGCAAGGCGTGCGGCGGGTCGGGCACCGGGCCGTGGTCGAAGGCCGCCGCCGGGTCGACGGCGACGAGCTGCCCCTTCGCGCTCGCGGTCCAGCAGGCCTGGGTGGCGAGCAACCCGCAGGCCGGCGACAGCCGGACCGTGACGGCGACCAGCCCGGTCACCAACAAGAGCTACCCGATGACGTGCGCGGGCGACCAGCCCGTCACCTGCAAGGGCGGCAACGGCGCGGTCGTCTACCTGTACGGCGGCACCGCCACCTTCGGCTGACGTACCCCGACCGCTCTCCAGCGCGCGGCCCCGGACGACCTCGTCGTCCGGGGCCGTCGTCGTCCCGCAGAGCCCGTACGGCGCGGCGTACGGGCGTCTCGATGTATCGCCGCGATACATCGTCGTGTACGGTGACCTGACAAAGCCCGAGTTTGTCATATCGAACCCGGGCCGCCCACCACGCCGCGCCGATACCCGAGGAGGACGCCGTGCCCCGCACCACCCGCCGCGCCGACCTGCTCGAGTTCGCCGTCCTCGGGCTGCTGCACGAGGCGCCGATGCACGGCTACGAGCTGCGCAAGCGACTCGGCAGCGCGCTCGGCGCGTTCCGGGCGCTGTCCTACGGCTCGCTCTACCCGTGCCTGCGCGGGCTGCTGGCCCAGGGTCTCGTCGCCGAGGTCGCGGGCGAGTCCGGTGAGGCCGGCAGCCGCCGGGCCCGGGTCGTCTACGAGCTGACCGCCGAGGGCAAGGAGCGCTTCCAGACCCTCGTCGCCGACGCCGGCCCGAGCACCTGGGACGACGACGGGTTCGACGTCCACCTCGCCTTCTTCGCGCGGACCACCGCCGAGGTGCGGCTGCGCATCCTCGAGGGCCGGCGCTCCCGGCTCGAGGAGCGCCTCGAGCTGATCCGGACCGCGTCCGCGCGCAACCGCGAGCGCGCCGACGCGTGGACCTCCGCGCTCGCCGAGCACGGCGAGGAGCGCACGGCGAGCGAGGTGCGCTGGCTCGAGGAGCTCATCTCCGCCGAGCGCGCCCGGCCGGCCGAGGCCGGCCCCCCGACCACCTGAACCGCAAGACCCCGAACAGCCCCCCAACACAAGGAGAGACCCATGGGTTCCGTGCGCGTCGCCATCGTCGGCGTCGGCAACTGCGCCAGCTCGCTGGTGCAGGGTGTCCACTACTACCGGGACGCGGACGCCTCCGGCACCGTCCCCGGCCTCATGCACGTCCGCTTCGGCGACTACCACGTCAGCGACGTGGAGTTCGTCGCCGCGTTCGACGTCGACGACAAGAAGGTCGGCAAGGACCTCTCGGAGGCGATCAACGCCAGCGAGAACAACACGATCAAGATCTGCGACGTCCCCACCACCGGGGTCACCGTCCAGCGCGGCCACACCCTCGACGGCCTCGGCAAGTACTACCGCCTGACGATCGACGAGTCCGGCGCCGAGCCGGTCGACGTCGTCCAGGCGCTCAAGGACACCCAGGCCGACGTCCTCGTCTCCTACCTGCCGGTGGGCTCCGAGGAGGCCGACAAGTTCTACGCGCAGTGCGCGATCGACGCGGGCGTCGCCTTCGTCAACGCCCTGCCGGTCTTCATCGCCTCCGACCCGGAGTGGGCCGCGAAGTTCGAGGCCGCCGGCGTGCCGATCATCGGTGACGACATCAAGAGCCAGGTCGGCGCGACGATCACGCACCGCGTCATGGCCAAGCTCTTCGAGGACCGCGGCGTCCAGCTCGACCGCACGTACCAGCTCAACGTCGGCGGCAACATGGACTTCAAGAACATGCTCGAGCGCGAGCGCCTGGAGTCCAAGAAGATCTCCAAGACGCAGGCGGTCACCTCCAACCTCACCGGCGCCCTCGCCGGCAAGAAGGAGGACCGCAACGTCCACATCGGCCCGAGCGACTACGTCGCCTGGCTCGACGACCGCAAATGGGCCTACGTCCGCCTCGAGGGTCGTGCGTTCGGCGACGTCCCGCTCAACCTCGAGTACAAGCTCGAGGTCTGGGACTCCCCGAACTCGGCCGGCATCATCATCGACGCCATCCGCGCGGCGAAGATCGCCAAGGACCGCGGCATCGGTGGCCCGCTGCTCTCCGCGGCGGCCTACCTGATGAAGTCCCCGCCGGAGCAGCGTCCCGACGAGGTCGGCCGCGCCAAGCTCGAGGCCTTCATCGCCGGCGAGGAGCAGCGCTGACCCGCTGACCCCAGCACGCCGTACGGGGCCGCGCACCCACCCGGGTGCGCGGCCTCGGGGCGTCGTACGGACGCCGGCCCGTCGCGGTGCCCTACGGTCTCCTGCGTGAACGCCCCTGCCACGGCCGCATGGAGGGGCCGCCTCCGGACGGGGGTCACCGGCGTGCGGTGGGTGGCGTCGGCCCTCATCACGCTCGGGGCCGCCTACTGGGTCGGCGCCGGCAGCGCCGGGCTCCCCACGCTGCCGATCACGCTGCCCGACGTGCTCCCGGTCCGGGCGGGCCCGGGCGGGCCGTGGCTCCTCACGGCCCTGGTGGTCGCGGTGGGGATGGTCCTGACCACCTCGCGACGGGCCTTGCGCGTCGACCCCGGGCCGCTCGTCGTCGCGGTGTGGACCTGCCTGTGGTGGGCCTTCTGGGCACCCTGGGCGACCGACTTCGAGTTCAGCGGGCCCGACCGTCGGTGCGTGTACGCCGACTGCTGGCCCCGCACCCCCCAGCAGTGGGCGGTCGGCGCACCGCTCCTGGTCGCCTGCGTCGTCCTGGCCGCGCTCTCCGTCGCGCCCCGCAGGACCCCGTTGTGGGTCCGGGTCACGGTCCCGGCGGGGGTCTTCCTCGCCCTGACCGTCGTCCAGGCGTGGGCCTGGGGCCCGTACGTCGTCCCCTACCTCGCCACCCCTCCCGGATAAGACACTTCCCAGGACGCTACTGGAGGGTCATCACCGGCTCGCCGAGACTCGTCAGGCCGGAGCCGGTCCGGGTGCAGGTGCCGCCGCGGACCGCGCCGCCGTTCCAGGCCTGGCGCAGGCAGGAGCGGTAGCCGAGCTGGGCCCAGTAGTTGGGGTGCAGCGACTCCTGCACGTAGTACGGGCCGGTGACGGTCGAGACGGTGCGGATCTGGTTGACCCACTCGGTGCGGTCGACCGCGCCGGGAGACTGCCACGACGCGAGGCCGACCTCCTCGTAGAGCCCGACGCCCCTCTCGCACAGCCGTCGTCCGTCGAGGGTGTGCGCGAGCTCCAGCAGAGCCGAGTTGGTGACGCCGGAGTCGGCGAGGGCGCCGCGGACGGTGGCGTCGATCGTCGTCAGCGCGGTGCCGTTGGCCCACGTGAGGTCGGCGTCCCAGAAGCCGCAACCGCCGGTCGACTGCCGGGTGTACCCGCTCTGGCTGTAGCGGTTGCCGCCCGAGGACGGCAGCGGGGACGGGTAGGTCTGCACGAGCAGGCGCCACTGCGCGTCGCCGTACCCGGCACCGCGCATCGCGGTCCGGACGTTGCGCAGGGCGCCGGCGACGGCGGCTCGGACGGCGGCGACGTTGGCCGCCGTGAAGTGGGCCGTGACCGACGCGTCGTCGCGACAGTAGTCGGGCCACCACGACGGCGAGGTGAGGAAGTCGGTGACGCACTGCTGGATGATCGAGGCGAAGCCGAAGTCGTTACCCCCGATGGAGACGACGACGAGCTTGACGTCGTGCGACGCGGCGAAGGTCTGCAGGGTCTTGGCCTGGCCGACGTGGCCCGCGCCGTCGTCGGCGAAGTCGAGACCGGGCTTGAACGAGCCGTCGCTGGCGGTGGACGTCGAGGTCGTCGCGCCCGAGCAGGCGAGGTCGAGTCCCTGGACGCCGGCGCCGATGTAGGCCTCGGCGCTGGCGCTGCGGTGGCAGCGCGGGGTGGTCTCGGCGGTGTGAGTGGCGTTGTCGAAGTAGGCGGTCGGGCCGAGCGCGTCGGCGCGGGTGGAGCTCGCGTTCGAGCTGCCGGCCCAGCGTCCCGCCTCGCCAGAGATGAAGCTGTCGCCGAGGGTGACCACCCACGGGCTGCCGGCGCCGGGGCCGTCGGCGCGGGCGGCCGGCGCGGCGAGGACGGGGGTGACGAGCGCGGCCAGCAGGGCGAGGAGCCCGAGGACGGGCGCCGTACGGCGTCGGGTGGGAGGCATCGGCGACTCCTCGCGAGGGGACGGGGCGCGCACATCCTCGTCCCGGGTCGGCGTCCGCGCATCTCGGCGAGCGCGCCCGTGCCGGCCGGCTGTCAATGGCCCCGTCCGTGTCCGGTTCCTCCTGGTTCCGGGCCTGCTTTCCGCGTGCTTGACAGCCGGCCGACCCGGGCCTGTGGACGACCGACGCCGTACGGCGCCCCGCCGCGCCACCCTGGTGGCGTGCCCGCCGACCCCGCCCGCGTCGTCACCGAGCTGACCCGGCTCGGCGGGTGCGCGACGCGGCGGCAGCTGAGGCGCGCGGTGTCGGCTCGGGCCGTCGAGAACGCGGTCCGCGACGGGGTCGTGCTGCGGGTGGCCCGTGGCCGGTACGCCCTCCCGCTCACCGAGGCCCACCGACGCGAGGCGCACCGGCTGGGCGGGACGCTCTCGCACCTCAGCGCCGCGCTCGCGCACGGGTGGGCGGTGAAGACCCCGACCGAGCAGGCGTGGGTGACGGTCGCCCGGCACCGCCACCCCGACGCCGCGGCGCGCAAGGGCGCGGTCCTGGTCTACGCCGACCTCGCGCGCGGGGAGGTCCGCGACGGGGTGACCACGCCCCTGCGGACGGTCCTCGACTGCGCGCGGCGACTGCCCTTCGACGAGGCGCTCGCCGTGGCCGACTCCGCGCTGCGCGAGGGTGACGTCACCCCGGCCGAGCTCCGCGCGACGGCGGACCGGCAACGAGGGCCGGGGTCGGTGCAGGTCCGGCGGGTGGCGTGGGCCGCGAGCCACCTCGCGGCGAACCCGTTCGAGTCTGTCCTGCGGGCCATCGTCCTCGACGTGCCGGGGTTGCACGTGACACCGCAGCTGCGGGTCACGGGGTCCGGGCTCTGGGCGCGGGTCGACCTGGGGGACGAGCGACTCCGGCTGGCCCTCGAGGCGGAGGGGTTCGCCTTCCACCGCACCCGCAAGGACCTCGTGCGCGACTGCCACCGCTACACCGAGCTGACCCTGCACGGGTGGTCGGTGCTGCGCTTCACGTGGGAGGACGTCATGCACCACCCCGACTGGGTTCGGTGGGCGGTCGAGGGGTGGCTGGCGACCCGGGCCGGGCGCGAGGTCGCGGCTCCGCCGCGGCGCGACGTCCGGGCGGCCTGAACCGGCCGGCTGTCAATCACCCCAGACCTGTCCGGTATGACCAGATATTCGGGCCTGAGTGGCGGCCATTGACAGCCGGGCGACACAGCCGCGGCGGGGGTCAGGGAGCGTCGGCCATGCCGGGCTCGAGCACGGCGCCGACGTACGGCGTCGCGTGGGCGCGGGCGGCGCGCACGAGGGACCGGGCGGCGACGCGCGCGGACTCCCCGGACCACGAGGCGCGGGCCGCGACGAGGCCGGCGACGAGCGGGGTCGCGAACGACGTGCCCGACCAGCTCGCCCACCCCGACCCGAACGACGCGGTCTCGCCGACGTGCGGCGGCCACGCGTAGGTGTAGGCGCCGACGGGGTACGGCGCGACGAGGTCCGAGCCGCGGGCCCACACGTCGACCCACGACCCGTGGTTCGAGTACGGCGCCCGCGACCCGTCCGGCTCGAGCGCGCCGACGGCCACCGACCACGGGGAGGTCGCCGGCCAGAACGGCCCGCGGTCGCCGTTGTTGCCCGCCGCGCAGACGAGCACCGTGCCCTTGACGTGCCGCAGCCCGTGCTCCCAGAACGCCTCGAGCGCGAGCAGCGGGTGCCCGTGCCGGGTCGTCGCCCCGGCCGACAGGCTGATGACGTCGGGCACCGACTCCAGGGCCCGCCCGAGGGCCGGCGCGAGGTCGGACTCGAGGATCCCCCCGCCCACCCAGAGCATCGCCTCGACGTCGACCTCCGCGGCCGGCGCCATCGCCTTGACGATCCCGGCGATGAAGGAGCCGTGGCCGCGGTAGCGCCCGACGGCGCTCGCGTCCTCCTCGTCGCCGGTCACCCCGGCGAGCACGTCCACCTTCTGCGCGAGCTCGCCGACCAGCCCGGTGTCGACGACGACGACCCGCACCCCCGTCCCCAGCGCGGGGTCGCGCGGGGCCGGGTCGGCCGGGCCGTCGCTCGGGACCGGCTCGGTCGCCGGGCAGGCGTACCCCTTGGGGCACACGTGGAGCACGTGGTCCGGCGTCGCCACCCCCGGTCCGAGGACCCGGTCCAGCTCGGCCACCGCCTCGAGCGTGTCGCGGCCGTCCAGCTCGATCCGGGTCAGCCCCGCGCTCGACCCGGCCCGCTCTCGGCCCCGCCCCGGCCGTCGCCGGCGCGCCCGCTCGTCCCCGTCGTCCTTGGCCGGCGGCCGCTCGTCGAGCCCCAGCGCGCGCCGCACCCGCGCCACGTCGGCGTCCCGGGTGAGCACCGCACCGCGCGCGTAGAGGAACGCCATCTCGTCGAACCGGTCGCCCGCGTCGCCGTCCTCCCCGCCCACGCCGACGTCGACGCCCACCGCGGCGAACGCGTCGACCAGCTCGCGCACCTGGGTGGCGCGGGTCAGGCGCGCCTCCCGGGAGTCGGGGTCCCAGCCGTCACCACCATCACCGCCACCGTCCCCTCCCGCCGGACCCTGCGGACTGCGACCATGGGCCTGCGACACGACCGACCTCCTCACACCAGCGGCACCCGGGGGTGATGACATCGACACGGAGGCCGCGACGCCGCCGCTGATACCGGCCCACGAGCACGGGCCCGAGCCCGCCGACCTCGCCGAGACGCTGCTGCCGCTCGCACTGTCCCAGCCCGCCCGGGCGCTGACAAGGGCCCGCGACCTGCTCGCCGCGACCCCGAGCCCGTACGACGCCTCCGTCGCCCACCAGGCCGCCGGGATCGTCCTGCGCGAGCGCGGCGACCACCCCGCCGCGCTCACCGAGCTGCGGGCCGCGCGACGGGCGGCCCGCAGGGTCGGCGGCCCCCGGGGGTCCGCGCGGGAGGGCGACGTCCTCGCGACGTACGGCGCCGCCCTCGCCGCGGCCGGGCGCCCGGCAACCGCCCTGCGGGTGCTCGCCGAGGCGGAGCGGCTCACCCCGCCCGCCGGCCGGCCCCGGCTGCTGCTGCGCCGCGGCTTCGTGCGCCACGAGACGGGGCGCTCCCGCGAGGCGGTGGCCGACCTCGACGCCGCCGCCGCGGGGAGCGCCACCCTCGGCGACCGGCTGTGGGAGGCCCGGGCGCGCAACCTCGCCGCCGCGGTCCGGCTCACCCTGGGCGAGCACGAGCGCGCGGGCCGCGACGCCCGCGCCGCGCAGGCCCTCCTCGACGACCTCGGCCAGCAGCTCGAGGCCGCCGCGGCCGTGCTCAACCGCGGGTACGCCGCCCTCGTCGCCGGCGACCTGCCCGGCGCGCTCGCCCTCCTCGACGAGGTCGCGGCCCGCTACCGCGCGCTCGGCGAGGACCCGCCCGAGGTCGCGCTCGACCGCGCCGAGGTCCTCCTCGTCGCCGGGCTGAGCCGGGAGGCGGTGGACGCCGCGGACGCGCTGCTCGCCGCGCTGCCCGCCAGCAGCCCGGTCCGGCCCGACGCCCTGCTGCTCGCCGCCCGCGCCGCCCTCGCCGTCGGCGACCCGGCGACCGCCCGACGGCGGGCGGGTGACGCGGCGCGCCGGCTCACCGCCCGCGGCCGGACCGGGGCCGTCGCCCGCGCGGACCTGCTGCGGCTCGAGGCCGACGAGGCGCTGCTGCGGGCCGGGACGTCCGCGGCCCGGTGGGCACGGGTCGCCGCCGACGCCGGTGACGTCGCCGTGCGGCTCCGGGCCGCCGGGCTGCCCGGCGAGGCCGACGCCCGCCTCCTGCAGGCGCGGGCGGCGACCCGCGCCGCCCGCCCCGCCGACGCCCGGGCGGCCCTGCTCGCCGCCGCGCTCACCCGTCGCAGCGGAGCACCGCTGCCCCGCGCGGCCGGCTGGCTGGCCGCCGCGCTGCTGGCCCGCGAGGAGGGGGACCGGCGGGGGCTGCGGCACGCGGTGCGCCGCGGGCTCGCCGCCGTCGACGAGCACCGCGCGACGCTCGGCGACCTCGAGCTGCGCGCCCTCGCCGCCGGCCGGGGCGAGGAGCTGGCCCGGCTCGGCGCCGCCGACGCCCTCGCCCACGGTCGTCCCCTGGAGCTGCTGCGCTGGGCCGAGCGGTGGCGCGCCACCGCGCTCACCGGAGCGGCGGCCCCGCCCGCGGACCCCGCCCTCGCCGCCGACGCGGCCGCGCTGCGCGACGTCACCCGGCGGCTGGGCGCCGCCGACGAGGGGGAGGCGGTGGTCCTGCGGCGCGAGCAGGCGCGGCTGGAGGGCGCCGTACGGCGTCACCACCGGCGCCTGCGCGGCGCGGCCACCCCGGACGCGGACGGCACCGACCGGGCCCTCGCCGCGCTGGCCGAGCACGACGTCGCCCTCCTGCACCTCGTCGAGGTCGACGGGACCCTGCACCTGGTCACCCGGCAGGGCGGTCGCTGGCGGCGTCGGACCGTCGGCCCCCTCGACGAGGCGCTCGCCGCGACGTCGGCCGCCGCGTTCGCGCTGCGGCGGGCGGCGCACGGTCGCCGGGTCGACCCCGTCGCCGTGGGTGCCCGGCTGCAGGCCGCCGTGCTCGGCGCGGTGGACCCGGGCGGAGAGCGGGTGCTGGTCGTGCCCCCCGCGCGGCTGCTCAGCGTGCCGTGGTCGCTGCTGCCGGCCCTCGGCGACCGCGAGGTCGCGGTGTGCCCGTCGCTGGCCGCGTGGGACCGCGCCCGGCGGCGGCCCGACGAGCCGGGACCGACGGTCCTCGTCACCGGACCCGGGCTGAGCACCCAGCTGCGCGAGGCCACCCTCGTCGAGCGGGTGCACGCCGGGGCGACCGCCCTCGCCGGCCCCGGCGCCACGGTCGAGGCGACGCTCGCCGCGCTCGACGGCGCCCGGCTGGCCCACGTCGCCGCGCACGGTCGGCTGCGCCGCGACGCCCCCCTGTTCTCCGCGCTCGACCTCGCCGACGGGCCGCTGCACGTCCACGACCTGCAGAGGCTGCGCCGCGCCCCGACCGAGCTCGTCCTGTCCGCCTGCGAGAGCGGGGGCGTCACCGCCGTCGGTGCCGGTGAGGCGCTCGGTCTCGTCACGACGCTGCTCGGGCTCGGCACCCGCACCGTCGTCGCGGGCGTGGCCGAGGTCAACGACGGGGCGACGGTGACGGTGATGGCCCGGCTCCACGCGGCCGTCGCCGCCGGAGCCGGGCCCGCCGCCGCGCTGCGCGACGTACGGCGCGCGTGTCGCGACGACCCCCTGGACGCCGCGACCGCCGCCGCCTTCACCGCCTGGGGCGCGTGACCCCCGCGGTGGCCCCCCTCACCGCGACCCGCTCAGCGGGCCTCCAGCCACGGTGTGGCCACCGGCGCCTCCCCGGGCCGCCGGACGACCATCCGCAGCAGACCGGGGGCCAGGCCCCCGACCCGGAACCCTCCGTCGCTCCCCACGACGGCCGGGTGCGACCCGCGCGCGGTCTGCACCGCGAGCGACCAGCCCGCCGGCACCGGGTCCCCCGACCCGAGCAGCAGAACCCCCAGCACGGTCACCCGCGGCCCCTCGACCGCCCCGCCGTCGACCTCGACCTGGACGTCGAGGGCGAGGTCGTCCGGCGGCGTCCCCAGCTCGAAGAAGTGGATCCGGCTCGGCGACGCCACGGCGGCACCCCGCACCGCCGCGGCCGCGTCGTCGACCTCCACGAGCTCCATGAGCGCGGCGCCGGGGTCGCGCAGCGCGAACAGCTCCCGCCCCGCGGCCACGACGTCGGCCGGCACCGGGTCGACGACGTCGACGACCGCCCCCAGCCGGGCCAGCAGGGCCGCGTCGGCCGGGTGCAGGTCGGGACCGCCCGCGCGCCGGGGCATCACGCCTGCCCTCCCGCCGGGCCGTCGAACGCGTAGTCGCAGCCGCGCAGGATCCCCTCCAGCGAGGCCAGGCAGCGCATCCGCGTCGGCCCGATCGAGCCGACCGGCAGCCCGAGCTCCTGCCCGACGACCTTGTACGACGGCCGGTCGCACGCCATGAGCACGCGCAGCAGTCGCTGGCAGCGGGCCGACAGCCGGGCGAAGCCCAGCCACAGCGCCGCGTCGCGCTCGTCCTCGAGCAGGCCCGCGTCGAGCGCGGCGGCCTGCGGGTCGACGAGCCGCTCCCCCAGGTCGTCGTCCCAGCCGGTCGTGTCACGGCCCCGCCGCTGCAGCAGGTGCAGCGCCTCGCGGCGGGCGGTCGTCGCCAGCCACCCGGGCAGCGCGAGCGGCTCGTCGATCCGGTCGAGGTGCTCGAGCAGCTTGAGCCACGTCGTCTGGACGACGTCGGCGGCGTCGTCCTCGGCGAGCCGGAACGAGCGCGCCACCCCCCACAGCAGGCTCGAGAACCGCTCGACGAGGGCGTCCCAGGCGGCCCTGTCCCCCGCCGCGGCGGCGGGGACGAGGACGGGGAGGGAGCCCGGTCCGGTGCGCGGGGGCGGCGTACGGCGCGCTGTCGGTTCGGGGGTCGGGACGGTCGGGCTGGGCATGAGCGGCACCTCTCGCACGGGGACCCCGCCGCGGCAGAGGGCGGGGGAGGCTGGGTCGGGCGGTCTCATGCGGGGAGGAGCCGCGGCGCCGGGGCCTGATACGTCCCGGGCACGCAGGAGGGGCGGCCACCCCCTGGTGGCCGCCCCTCGTGGCGTGCGGTGCGGGTCCCTCGGGACCCGGCCTCAGCCCGCCGACGTGCTCTGCTGCTGCTGCGCGTTGGACTTCAGCTTCTGGCCCAGCTGGCCGAGGGTGTCGGCGGCCGCCGTCACCTGGGCCTTCTTGCCGTTCCAGTCGGAGACGAACTGGCTCGCGTCCGTCCCCTCCCAGTTGCTGTGGATGGTCTGGACCGTCGAGGTCACCGCGTTGGCGATGTCGATGAGCTCGGTCTTGAACTGGTTGAACTTGTCGCCCGACGCGTCGATGACGGCCGGGTCCATGCCCTTGGCGAAGACGCCCATGATGATCTCTCCCTGCTCTGCTGCTGGCTGCTGACGTGTGGTGGGTGGTGCGCGGCGGTGCCTCGGGCCGTCAGTACGACGACGAGGTCTTGTCCTGCTGCGCGACCTCCTGGTCGATCTTCTGCTTCATCTGGACGAGGAGCTGCTTGGCCTGCGTCAGCTCGGCCTTGTGGTTGTTCCAGTCGCTCTGGAACTGCTTCTGGTCGTCGCCGTGCCAGCTGCTGCTGATGTGCTCGATCTCGCTGTCGACCTTGCTGATGAGCGCCTGGATCTTGTCGGCCTCGGCCTGGAGCTTGGTGCCCTGGGCCCGGACCTGCTGGTCGTTCATGCCAACCCATGCCATGACTGCTGTTCCCTTCGTCATTCCCCCCGGCCTGGCGCCGGTCGGACCGTGTGGTGCTGCTGTTCGTGGACGACGCTAGGGGCGTCCACGGGGCCTGTCGATGGGGAGCACTCCCCATCGGCTCCCCCCTCCCGCTCGCCTCGGACGGCCATCTGGACCAGCTCGAAGCGGCCGCGCTCGACGAGGAAGCCGCGGCCCTCGGGGAGCTCGGCGCGGTTGAGGCCGGGCACGGCGGACTTGAAGACGGCGTGCCCCTCGTCGCCGTTGGGGTGCAGCGCGAGCCCCGAGCGCGAGGTCTTGAGGACGCCCGACAGGCCGAAGTTCGACCCGAAGAACTGCGCCTCGCCCTCGGCGACGACGAACTGGTCGGTGTCGAGCAGCGCCTTGGCCAGCGCCTCGAGCACCGTGGCGGCGGCGCTCTCGCCGAGGTCGTCGACGCGCTCGAGGACGACGGCCAGCGGTGCGCTCTCCCGGCCCCCGGTGACCCGCTCGAGCAGCTGCTGGGCGAGCGCCGCGACGTCGTCGGCGCCGTACGCCGCCCCGGTCCACACGGGCAGGCCCGCCAGCTCGCTGCGCCGTCGCGACGAGAGCAGGAAGAGGTCCGCCCCGGCGGCGAAGCGGTCCAGCGCGCAGGCGATCGTCGCCAGCGCGGTCGTCCGCCCGGACCCCGACGGTCCGGTGACGACGAAGCTGCCGCGCGGCTCGATCGTCTTGGGCCCCAACGTCTCCGACGCGAGACCGACGACGGGCAGGCCGTCGTACCGGGTCGGCAGGCTCGACAGCTCGACCCGCGCCGCGAGGCTCTCGATCGGCGCGGCGGCGGGCACGCCGTTGCGCCGGCACAGCTCGGCGAACTGCGCGACGGCGGCGGCCTGGACCGAGACGTCGGGCGAGTCGCCGAGCACGGCGACCTGGAGCTCGTCGTCGCCGAAGAGGCCGCGCCCGGCCGGCGAGGCCATCGTCAGGACGTCCATGGGGACCCCGAGGACGGCGTAGTCGTCGACCGCCGCGAGCCGCAGGACGACCCGGCGCTGGACCGCCGCGGCCAGCGAGCTCGGCATACCGGTGCGTTGGTCGGCGGCGATGACGAAGTGCACCCCGACCGGGCGGCCGTCGCCGGCGAGCCCGCTGAGCAGGTCGAGGTACGGCAGCCGGCCGGAGACCTCGTAGGCCTGCCGGAACGCCGTCATGCCGTCGACGAGGACGAGGATGCGCGCCTCGCCGGCGTCGCCGGACAGGCGGCGGTACTCGGTGATCGTCGAGGCGGACACCCGGCTGTAGCGCACGGCGCGCTCGTCGATGACGGCCCGCAGGTGCCGCAGCAGCCGGACGACCCGCTCGTGGTCACCGCCGGGGACGACGCTGCCGACGTAGGGCAGCTGCTCGAGCATGGCCAGGCCGCGGTTGCCGAAGTCCAGCGCGTAGACCTGGCACGGCCCGGTCCGGCTGAAGCCCGCCGCGACCGCGAGGGTGCGCAGCAGCACGGTCTTGCCCGAGCCGGACGAGCCGTAGACGGCGATGTTGCCCTCGGTGTCGGGGTGGAAGGCGATCGGCGGCTGGTCCTGGTCCTGCGGGTGGTCGGCGACCCCGAAGACGAGCTCGGCGTCGCTGCGCTGCGTCGGCACCCGGGCCAGGTCGTAGACCGTCTGCAGCTCGGGCTGCCAGGGCTTGCGGGGCAAGGGGATCCGCGCCGTGTCGGCCGCCTCGCGGATCGTCGCGACGACCCGCTGGATGTCGGTCGGGCCGGGGTCGCGGCCCTCGAGGTCGTCGGGCGTGTCGGGCCGCTCCCACTCGACCTCCTCGCCGAAGGCGAGGGTGACGACGGTCAGCTCGGCCGGCGGCGGGGTGTCCGAGGTCCACCCCCCGGCGTAGCCGGTCTGGAACGGCGTCAGCCGGCCCGGACCGGACTTGACCATCGCGCGGCCGGGCAGGTCGGGCGCGAAGAACGCCGCCGCGGTCGAGCCGAGGACGTCGTCGCTGTCGGCCTCGTCGGCCATCCGCAGCGCCATCCGCAGGTTGGTGTTGGCGCGCAGGTTGTCCTTGATGACGCCGGCCGGGCGCTGGGTGGCGAGGATGAGGTGCAGCCCGAGCGAGCGCCCGCGCTGGGCGACGTTGACGACGCCGTCGACGAACTCCGGCACCTCGTGGACGAGGGCCGCGAACTCGTCGACGACGATGACCAGGCTCGGCGGGGCCTCGACCTCGCCGCGCCGCTCGAGCTCGACGAGGTCCTTGGCCTTGTGCCGGGCCAGCAGGTGCTCGCGGTAGCGCAGCTCGGCCGAGAGCGACTCCAGCGCCCGGCGCACGAGGTGGGGCGAGAGGTCGGTGACCAGCCCCACCGTGTGCGGCAGGTTGACGCAGTCGCGGAACGCCGACCCACCCTTGTAGTCGACGAGCAGGAAGGTCACCCGCTGCGGCGAGTGCGCCGCGGCCATGCCGAGGATCCACGCCTGGAGCAGCTCGGACTTGCCGGCGCCCGTCGTGCCGCCGACGAGGGCGTGCGGCCCGTCGCTGCGCAGGTCGACGGTCAGCGCGCCCTGGCTGGACTGCCCGACCACCGCGCGCAGGTTGCCCGGGCGCCGGTACGGCGTCGTCGGCGCGAAGGGCCCGGTGAGGACCGACCGGCTCTCCACCCAGCGCTCGATCTGCGCGGTGTGGCTGCTCGCGATCTCGGTGCCGCTGAGGGCGAGGAAGGAGACGGCGCGGGGCAGGTCGGAGTCGTCCTCGACCGCGACGCCGGAGTCGACGACGGGGGCCAGGCGCCGGGCGACGTACGCCGCCTCCTGCGCCGACACCGCGTCGACCTGCACCGGCTGCACCGACTCGCCCGCGTGGACGTAGCCGACGAGCGACCCGCCGGCGGCGTCCTCGCCGGCGACGAGGAAGGTCGCGCAGGCCGCGGGCAGCAGCTCCTGCCGCGGCGCCACCCACAGCACGACGACGCCGACGGCGGCGCCCTGCTCGGCGATCTCGACGAGCCGGGCGCGCTCGACGGGGGCGTCGCCCTCGACGAGGACGAGGACGGCGGGGCCGTCGCCCGCCGGGCCGTCGCGCCGCCCGGGCTCCTGCCCGGCCCGCGCCTCGACGAGGTCCTCGAGCTCGTCGGCGAGGACCGAGCAGGCGGGGCCCGAGCTGGCCAGCGGCCGGGCGGTGAGCGGGCTGTGCGGCGAGGAGGTGTGCGGGAGCCACTTGAGCAGGTCCCAGTCCTGGGCGGCACCGACCGAGGCGAAGGCGACGACGACGAGGTCGGCGGGCGAGTGCAGCCCGGCGGCCTGCAGGACGAGCGAGCGGGCGGCGCCGAGCGCGGCGGGACGCGGGCCGCAGACGCCGAGGGCGCCGTGCGTGAGCGGGTCGGCGACGACCGGGACGCCGTCGACGCGGTCCAGGCCGGCCATCCGCTCGGCGACCATGAGCCAGGCCTCGGCCTTGGACCGGCCGACCTTGGGCATCGTCAGGGTGCTGCGGGACGGCTGCGAGCCGAGACCGAGCCGCAGCGTGAGGAAACGCTCCTCGCGGGGCCGGCGCGACCACAGCAGCGGGCCGCGGGCGTCGGCGGCGGCGAGCACCTCGGCGCCCGAGGGGTGCTCGGCGAGGCGGCCGACGCGCTCGCGCTCGTGCTCGGCGCGGATCCCCGCCACGAGGACGTCGAGGTCCTCGCCGAACTCGGTCATCGCCTGCTCGAAGAGCTTGCGACCCTGCCGCCGCTGGTCCCAGCTGTTGCCGACGACGAGCAACGGCATCATCGCCAGGAAGATGAAGCTCAGGAAGCTCTTCGTGATCGCGTAGAGGACGACGGCCATGAAGACCGGCACGAGCAGCTGGATCCACGGGAACGGCTGCTTGCCCGGCCGCTCGGGCAGCTCGGGCACCTCGACGGTGCGGCCCTCGACCACGGGGAGCACCCGCGGCGAGCGCGAGAACGAGACCGTGCCGCCCTCGGTGCCGAGCACGCCGGTGCCCTGCGCGCCGGGGCCGCCGCCGCCCGCGAGCCGCACCTGCAGCGCGGTGTCACCGAGCCGGATGACGTCGCCCCCGCCGCGCAGGGTCATCCGGGTGACCTGCTGGCCGCCGGCGGTGAGGCCGTTGGCCGAGCCGAGGTCGACGATCTCGGCGACGTCGGTGAGGACGAGCCGGGCGTGCCGGCGCGAGACCGAGGCGTCGGCGAGCGACACCTCGCAGCCGCGGCCGCGGCCGATGTACGCCGTCCCGCGCGGCAGCGGGAACTCGCGGCCCTCGTCGGGGCCGGCGACGATGACGACCGTCGCGGCGGTGCGCCCGGCGTCGACGTAGGTCCCGCCGGCACGGGTGAGCGAGACGACGGCGCCGGAGGACAGGCCGCTGTCGCCGATGGTCGTGCGCGGGTCGAGCGAGCGGTGGTCGCCGTCCTCGAGCGACAGCGTCATCTCGCCGGCGAGGACGGCGTACCCGCCGGCGCCGCGCGCGGGGTCGGCGAGGGCCAGGTGCTGGGCCAGGTCCCCCACCGTCGCGGTGGCGTCGACGGTCGCGACGAGGTCGGTCTCCCCCGTGCCGGAGCGGAGGGTGAACTTCAGCTTCACGCCGTCGCCCCGCCCTCGCCGCCGCGCCGGGCGCGCAGACCGGTGAGCCCGCCCAGCGCGCCGCGGGACGCGGTGCCCGCCGACGGCGCCCGGGTGGCCCGGCGGTCCTTGCGCAGCCCTCCGAGGCTGACGTCGCTGCGCAGCCGCTGACGCCGGGACGCGCGGCGGCGCAGCCGCCGGGTCACGTCGCGCACCTGCACCCACACGGCGTCGACCTGCTCCGGTGTCGGGTCCGCCGCCGCGAAGACGAGGCCGTTCGTCGTGTCGGCCAGCGGCCGCAGCGAGGGCAGGGGGCCCTCGCCGGCCGCCCGCTGCCGCACCTCGCGGCGGGTCTGCTCGCGCAGGACGGCGCCCTGCTCGGTGGAGGTCGCGCCCGCGGCGAGGGCCGCGCCGGACAGCGACCTCGGGATGCCCCGACCGGGCGTCGCGAGCAGCGCGTCGAGGACGGTGGCCTGCTCGAGCCGGGTGAGCCGCGGCGCGAGCGGCATGCCGAGGTCCTGGGCGGTGTCGACGACCTCGGCCCAGGCGCCGGCGACCCGCTCCGGCATCGACCCGCGGGTCCGGCGCCGCCTCCCGCGGCGGCGCTTGGCCAGGCGCAGCGCGAGGTAGGCCAGCCCGAGCACGAGGACGGGTCCCCCGACCCCGACGACGAGCCACCGCATCCACGACGGCCACTGCGACGGGTCGAGCGGGTTGGGCTTGGTCGGCTTCTTGACCTGGGTCGAGTTCTGCGACTGGTCGGGTCCCTGCAGGACGCTCGGCGGGTTGGCCGAGACCGGCGGCGGGACCTGCGCGCCGACCTTCTTCTCCTCGCTGCGCTGCTGCTGCTGCTGCGGCTGCTTGTTCCGGTTCGGGACGAAGTCCTGCGGCAGGACGGGGAACCAGCCGCCGTCCTCGGTCTGCACCTCGACCCAGGCGTGCACGTCCTTGCCCGTCACGGGCAGCGAGCCGTCGGCGGCCGCCCGCGTCGGGATCGCCCCGAGCACGACGCGGGTCGGCACCCCGATCCGGTTGCCGACGAGGGCGAGGGCCGAGGCGTACTGCTCGTCGTCGCCGGCGAGCTGACTGGACTTGAAGAACCGGGTCATCCGGCTGAGGCTGTGGCCCGGGAGGAAGACGTTCTGGTAGCTGCCGGGGGTGCCGCCGTCGGTGTACGCGCCGTCCGACGACATCGCCCGCGCGACGGCGGTGAACCGCTGCCACGGCGAGGTGAGGTTCGCCGTCCAGGTCGCCACCTTGTCGTCGGCGAACCCGACCGCCTGGGTGTCGATGATGCTGCCGCTCGCGACGTCGAGGTCCTTCGGGAGGGTGGTCGGGGTCGCCGGGACGTCGGCCTCGAGGGTGTAGCGGTCGCCGCCCTGCAGGCCTGCCGGGACGATGCCGGTGCCGGTGTCGACGTTGAAGCGCAGGTCGTCGGCGAGCCCGTCGGCGCCGTCGCCGGCGAACCGGACGCCGGTCACCGTGCCGACCGTGGGCAGCCACACGTCGGACCAGCCGCGGTCGGGGATGCTCACCGTGACGGTGCGCGCGGTGCCGTCGCCGGAGGCGGCGATGTGGCTGCCGACGCGCTGGAAGGTGGCGCCGTCCCCGGTGGCTCCCCCGGCGGCACCCGGGCCCTCGCCGGACCCGTCGCCGGCGTCGGCCGCGGCGGTCCCGGCGCCCCACACCGAGCCGTCGTACGAGTCGAGCGTGGCCAGCCGCACCGGCGTGCCGGCCGGCAGCCCCGAGACGGTGAAGAGCGTGCGGTCGTAGAGCTTGGCCGGGTTGGGCTGGGTGTACTTGCGGAAGCCGGCGAGCGGGCTGGGGAGCTGGCTGACGTCGTACGGCGGCACGAGGGCCGTCCGCCAGATGGTGCGGCTGCCGTCGTCGCCGGGCAGGCCCGGCCCGAGCAGCCAGCCCCCCGTGCCGGCGAGCAGGAGCAGGACGCCGGTGGTCGCCACCCGCCAGGTGGCCGCGGTGCGGTCGGTGCCGACCGTGCCGTGGTCGACCGAGGGCCGGGCGAACCGGCCGCGCAGCGCGACCCAGCCGACGAGCAGGAGGCCGGAGCCGAGGCCCATGACGAGGACCCCGGCGGGCTCCGGGGTGCCGAGGAGCAGGCTGACGGTCAGCAGCGCGAGCGGGACCGGCACGGCGGCGGCGGGCAGCCGCCACCGCGCGGCGGGCCCGTAGGCGAGGGCGCCGCCGACGAGACCGAGGACGAGCGGCAGCGCCATGAGGGGGCCGCGCGAGTCGATGGGCGGGAGCGAGGTGAGCAGCTGCTTCCAGCCGAGGACGGCGGTGCGGGCCAGCTCGGTGACGGTGGCCCCGGTGGGCAGGAACCCCCACAGCAGGTCGTCGCGGGTCGCGACGGCGCCGCCGAGCAGGGCGTAGAGGACGGTGAGCACGAGGGCGGCGACGATCCCGGGCAGGCGCCACGCGAGCACCGCGTGGGTGACGACGACCCCGAGGACGAGCCCGACCACGCCGGGGACCAGCCACAGCCAGCCGTCGTACGTCGTGCGCAGGCCGAGCAGCGCGACGAGGACGAGCGCGGCGGCGAAGCCGGCGTCGACGAGCCGGGCGGCGCCGGGCCGCAGCGCGCGCAGCCGGGCGGCGGCCTTCTCGCGGGCGGTCGGCTCCCGGCGCAGCAGGTGCTCCGGGGGGGCCTGGAACGGTGAGGTCATCCGTGCAGTCCTGCCTGGACGAGGGGGCGGAGGTCGGAGAGCGAGCGCAGTGAGAGGAAGGCGAGGCCGTCACCGCGCTGCAGCCCGCCGGCGCCGCGCGGGTCGACGACGACGGCGACCGCGCGCACCTCCGGGGGGAACTGGCCGAGGGCCCGGCGGATCTCGAGGAACGGCCGGTGCGGGCCGGTGACGAGGAAGACGGTGCTCGTGTCGGGCGCGAGCTCGACGGCGGAGGTCGCGGCGCGCAGCAGCGAGACGGGGGCGGGCTCGGCGCGGGACAGCTCGTCGAGGTAGCGCGGCGCGGCGGCCTTGGTGACCCGGTGGTCGCCGACGACGAGGGTCGCGTCCATCTCGTCGAGGATCGCGCGCACGACGATCGAGGCCCCGGCCGAGATCGCCGTCTCGAAGTCCTCGCTGAGGTCCATCGGCGCGGTGGCCGCGAGCGCGCCGCTGGTCCGGTCCGGGTCGCTCGGGGCGACCGGGCGCATGATCGGCCGCGACTCGTCGTACGCCCCGAGGTCGCTGTCGACGACGACGGTGACGTGCGAGCGGCGGGTGTCGAGGAACTGGCGCACGAGCAGCGAGCCCATCCGGCGGTTCCCGAGGTGGCCGGTCCGCGCCGTGGCGCGCCAGGCGATGTGGCGGCGGTCGTCGCCGGGGGTGAACTCGCGCAGCGTGTGGAACTCCATGTCGCTGCGCGACTGGTCCTGCGTGACCGAGCCCTCGAGGTCGCGCAGCAGACCGGCGCCCATGTGCGCCAGCGGGACGGTGCGCGGGTGGACGAAGAGCTCCTGGCTGTCGTTCCAGTGCACGGTGCGGCGCACCAGGCCGAGCGGGTCGCCCTGCACGCTCGTGGCCGGGCCGACGCGGACGACGCCGCGGCGGGTCGTGTTGGCCTCGAAGGAGTCCTCGACGACCTGGCCGCGGGCGACCCGGCCGAGCCGCATCTGCCACAGCGCGGCCCCGATCGGCACCTCGACGGTGAGCGGCACCGGCAGGACCGAGGCGCGCGAGGCGTTGCGCACGCGCAGCGACCCGGACGCGGAGTCGCCCACGGTCACGCGGCGCTGGGCCAGGTGCACGTCGATGTCGAGCCGCACCGCGCCGAGCGCGAGGAGGACGCAGAGCCCGACGAGCAGCAGCGCGGTCGTCGCGACGATCAGGAGCTCGGGCCACTCGAAGCGGGCCCCGATCCACCACGCGGCCAGGCCCAGCCCGAGGACGGTCCAGCCCACCGGGCTGACCCAGCGCAGGACGGTGAGGACGGGCTCCCAGACGACCCGGGTGGCGTCGCGGACCGGCGCGACCCGCGGGCCGACCGAGGCGCGCAGCCGCTCGGCCGCGCCGGGCATCAGACGCCCACCCGCTGGGTCGGCGGGGCGACCTCGCTCATGATCTGGCCGACGACCTGGTCGACGGTGACGCCGGTGAACTGCGCCTCGGCGTCGAGGATGAGGCGGTGGGCCAGGATCGGCTCGGCGAGCAGCTTGATGTCCTCGGGGACGACGTGGGAACGGCCCTGGGACAGCGCCCAGGTCTTCGCGCACCGCACGTAGGCCAGGCAGCCGCGGACCGAGACGCCGAGCTTGAGGCTCGGGTGGCGGCGGGTCTCCTCGGCGATCCGGCTGACGTAGGCGAGCAGGGCCGGGTCGACGTGCACCTCGTCGGCGGCGGCGGCCATCTCGGTGATGACCTGGGCGGTGACGATGGGGGTGACGAGCGAGGTGCGGTCGCGGGTCCGGGCGTCGGCGAGGACGGCGATGGTCGCCTCGTGGTCGGG